>NZ_JARVSV010000016.1:0-164785 GCF_030209025.1 Pseudomonas sp. MEJ086 | reverse complement strand
CTACACAACGATTCCGTTCGGCCTCCTGAAGGGGCGAGTGGCGTATGCCCGATGTGTTGCGTTGAGTTCCGTGGTGGACAAGCTTCGCGTTGTCCACCCTACCTACCCGCCAGCGCCGTTCGTGGGAGCGGGCCATGCCCGCGAACCGATCTCCCTACTACTAATCCATCTTGCGGGCGGTAATCCATATTGCGCGTTGCACTGTTTTATGCGCCTTCCGCCCCGATGTTTTCTGACCTCAGTGTCTCGCAATTTAATTCTAGAGCTTTTCGAAGATATATATTTTTTTGCTTGGGGTCAGATTCGAAGCGATAGGCAAGCTCGTAGGCTTCGGCCATAACCTGCTCATATGTTTGGGCTGCTATTCGTTTGTTTATGTCAGTTTTAAAGCACCTTGCTTGGTGGGAGTAAATTTGTATTGGGTAGTGCTCTATCCATTGATCCTTCTTTTTTAGTGATCTAAATAGAAGCTGTACTGCGTTATCTCGCTTTTCTCGTGTTAGCTCAACCTCTAAAAGTGAGTCGCAGAGAGAGCTGCGTTACCGCCGCTACATGGAAACCCTCCTCCGCTGCCTTTCTAATGAGTGAGCAGCTCTGTTCTTCAATTTGAATTTTCTTTGTCTCGTCGTTGCCACTCAACTCCCATGCCATCAATATTCGCGATAGTGCTAGTTTGTAAGCATGGACTGGCGCGTTAGTTTGTTTTTCTTTTAAGTTTTCCGCGGCAGATTTTTGTAGCTCTAACGCCTGAAATAGCTCTTCTGTGCGAGTGTTCTCGAATTGTTCGATTCTGTCGTCTGTGGCTAATGTTTGGTTGCAGTAAATCAATATAAATATTGCAATTATTGATTTCATTGTTTTGTTCGCGTCTCCAATGGTTAAGCTGTTTTCGATGTATGCTATACATCATGTACGTTCGGTTTTGGGCTCTTTCGATTCACTGTCGAAATGAGGGTTTGCGATTTCTTACATATAGCACTTTTCCTCCTGTTGCCGTTATGCCGCGCTCTTGGAGTTCGAACTGCCCATTGCGTGCCTTAATCAGTTCGGTGAGTTTCTTGAAACCATATAAGCGTGGATCGAAATCGGATTTCAGTTTGCGAAGGTTCTCGCCCAGTGAGGCCATAAATACCCAGCCTTCCTCATCTGAAATATCATCAATAACTTTGCTTATCAGTTTCACCGGAATTTTAGGTGGAGTTGTCTCTGTATTTCCTGTCTCTGATGATGCTGAGTCGCTTGCTGCCAATTTGGGTTCTGGTGGCTCTGCGATGGCCGGCGCCAGGTTTTCCGCTTCGGTCACGTCATTGCGGAGCAATTCGGTGTAGATGAACTTGTCGCAGGCTGAGACAAATGGTTTGGGCGTTTTGTGTTCACCGAAACCTATTACCTCCAGACCTTCTTCGCGAATACGCGCAGCCAGACGAGTAAAGTCGCTGTCGCTGGAGACCAAGCAAAACCCGTCGAACCGTCGGGTATACAGCAGATCCATAGCGTCGATGATTAGGGAGCTGTCGGTAGCGTTCTTGCCTTTGGTGTAGGCGAATTGCTGGATCGGCTGGATGGAGTGGTCGAGCAGCACCTTCTTCCAACTGCCCAAGTTGGGCAGTGTCCAGTCACCGTAGATGCGTTTGACGCTGGCGACGCCGTATTTGGCGATTTCTTCGAAGAGGCCTTCGACGATGGCGGCGGGGGCGTTGTCGGCGTCGATCAGGACGGCGAGGTGTTTTTGGTGGGCGGCAGGCGCGTTCTTGCTGGCCATGGTTCTTCCTTGAAAGGCGATGGCCGACATTACTGCGAAATATTGGCGGTGCGCCACTGTTCAGTGCTGGCTCTTCGTCTAACCAGCAGCCACCGCCGTGTGTTCGTTTAGCCGAACCAACGTCGCCGTACTGGCGCTTCTTGCCAATTCGCAAGGGTGGGCAACTGCTGGAGGCGAACCCAGAGTTCACCTTGCCAGTCGAGCATGCCGATGTGTGCGCCTTGCCAGTTCATTTGCACGCGCCTTGGCGCCGCGTGCTGCGCTTGTGCCAGATCGTGCAACTGGGGGATGACGTCCTGACTGAACCAGCGGCTGAGGTTGCGGTGCTCAGGGTGCATGAAACGGTACAGCGCCTTGTACAGCCCGGCCTGATCGATGACCTGTACGGGCTCTTCGCTGCCGCTGGCATGGCGTAGGTACGTGGAGCGAATCTGCTCCGGATCCATGCGCCGGCATAGGCGCTCGGCGTGGCGCTGGCCGAGCAGGCGGCCGACATCACTGGCGACGAACCAGGGTTGGCGGTCGATTAGAATCGCGCGTAGTGGCTTGTTATGGCGTATGAACACAGTGGGGATGAATGCGTCACGCATCGTGAAGGCTCCGAGTTGGGTTCAGGAGCTGCCTCGATCGCTGTCAACCGAATGGAGGCAGACCGCGCAGGGTTGACAGACCGGACTCGGAAGCCGGCAGACCACGAGGATCTCCCCACGCGATCTGCCATAGAGCGGAGCAGTGCAAACTGCATGCAAAGGCCGGCCTGCAAGAACGAACGCCGTTCTCGCATGCACCGGTTGGCACATCGCGCCGAGTGTCGAGCTGTCAAACCCGGCCACGGGATTGACCGTGGCCGATGCAGGATAGGGGCGCAACGCGGGCGAGGCAAGCGGTACGCAGGGTACTGGCGTTTGGTTTATTGGATCGATTCGAGCAACAAACCATTGCAGATAAGGCCGTATTTCGAATCAATCCGTCACCCTATGATGGCCCGGAATCTTTCTCTCCGAGGCTATGCCATGAGTGCTCTGCGTCTGTTGCGTCCTTTTTTGTTCGGTAGTGTCGTGCTGTCCATGGCTGGCCATGCGTTGGCGGCCGAGCCGTTGAAGCTGGAGTTGTACAACCCGGGCGAGCGTTCGGTTTTTCCGGTGTCGTCGCAGATCGTTTCCGGGCCGACCGAGGCGGTGTTGATCGATGCGCAGTTCCAGAACAACGATGCGCAGGCGCTGGTCGAGAAGGTGCGTGCCACGGGCAAGAAGCTGACCACCGTCTATATCAGCCACAGTGACCCGGATTACTACTTTGGCCTGGATGTGATCCACCGCGCCTTCCCGGACGCGAAGATCGTTGCCACCGCCGAAACCGTGGCGGCCATCGAGGCGAACAAGGACAGCAAGCTGGCGCATTGGGGGCCGATCCTCAAGGACAACGCGCCGAAGGCTCTGCTGGTGCCGCAGGCGCTGAGCGAGCCGAAGCTGACGGTGGACGGTCAGGTGCTGGAGATTCGTGGGCCGGAGCCGAAGCGTACCTTCGTGTGGATCCCGTCGCTGAAGACCGTGGTGGGCGGCATTCCGGTCTCGGCCAATATCCATGTGTGGCTGGCCGATACCCAGACCGAGCAATCGCGCCGCGACTGGCTGGGCACCCTGGACGCCATCACCGCATTGAAGCCGCACAAGGTGGTACCGGGCCATTACCTGCACAATGCCGATGGCAGCGTTCCTCACTCGCCGCAGACCGTCAGCGCGACCCGCGACTATTTGCTGGCCTTCGAGCAGGAGGTGAAGCGCGCGCCGGACTCCGTGCATCTGATCGCCGCGATGCGCAAGCGCTACCCGGATCTGGCAGAAGAGTCGTCCCTCGAATTGAGCGCCCAGGTCATCAAGGGTGAGGTGAAGTGGCCGCAATAAGCCTCACCTGAACCGAAATGAAATCGCCCTGCCCGGCAACGGTGCAGGGCGATTTCGTGTTGTTACCGGTTACAACGAACGACTTCTCCCCATCGCAACCCCCACCGGTATGGCGACCGCTCTGGAATCAACCTCCGACCTCCCAAACACGATCCCAGCTGACCCCCACCAACCGTGCACTTATAAACCCGGTGTTTCGGATTGTTGCACCAGCCTGGACGATGCCTTGCTCGGTTGAGGTGCGCAGTTGGTAGCGGTCTGCGGCGATCGTGGCGCCTTTTTAATCGAAAATGACGCATTCCTTGGAACGACTCTCCAAGCTTATGCCGTTGGGCATTCCCTGCACGCATTTCAGTTATACCTTCGGCCGTCGGACGTGGAAGTGGCATAGGGCTTGCTCTTGCAGGAGGGCCAATCCTAAAACTCCTCAGGAGCACGTCCATGCCTCACAAGTCTTTTCAGAAAGCTTTCCTGGCGCTTGCGGTTACCGGCGCACTGGGTTTTTCCTCTATTGCGCATGCCGATATCGTCATAGGCGTGGGCGCTCCCATGACCGGCGGCAACGCGGCTTTCGGTGATCAGTTGTGGCGTGGCGCCGAGCAGGCGGCGGCGGATATCAACGCGGCGGGCGGTATCAATGGCGAGCAGATCAAGCTGGTCAAGGGCGACGATGCGTGTGAGCCGAAGCAGGCCGTGTCCGTTGCCAACCGCATGGTCGACTCCGACAAGGTGGTGGCGGTGATCGGGCATTTCTGCTCGTCCTCCACCATGCCGGCTTCCGAGGTGTATGACGAGGCGGGCATTCTCGCCATCACCCCGGCTTCGACCAACCCACAGGTCACCGAGCGTGGCCTGTCCGCGATGTTCCGCATGTGCGGCCGCGATGATCAGCAGGGGATCGTCGCCGGTGATTACATCGTCGACACGCTCAAGGCCAAGAAGGTCGCCGTGGTGCACGACAAGGACACCTACGGCCAGGGCCTGGCCGACGCCACCCGCGCGCAGCTCAACAAGCGTGGCGTGAAGGAAGTGATGTACGAAGGCCTGACCCGCGGCGAGAAGGACTTCAACGCTCTGGTCACCAAGATCCGTGCGAGCGGTGCCGAGGTCGTTTACTTCGGTGGCCTGCACGCCGAGGCAGGCCCGCTGGTACGGCAGATGCGCGAGCAGGGCGTGACCGCCAAGTTCGTCTCCGGCGACGGCATCGTGACCGATGAGATGGTTGGCACCGCTGGCGGCCCGCAGTACGTCGATGGCGTGCTGATGACCTTTGGCGCCGATCCGCGTCTGATCCCGGATGGCAAGGCAGTGATCGAGAAATTCCGTGGCAATGGCTACGAGCCGGAAGGGTACACGCTGTACTCCTACGCCTCCATGCAGGTGGTCGCCGCGGCCTTCGCCGGTATCAAGGGCACCGATGGCGCCGAAGCCGCTGCCTGGTTGAAGGCCAACCCGGTGCAGACAGTGATGGGCAAGAAGGAATTCGACGAGAAGGGCGATCTGAAGGTCTCCGACTACGTGATGTATCAGTGGGGCACTGACGGCAAATACAAGCAGCTTTGAGAGAGAGTCCGTTCACGGCCGGCATAGCAGAACCAGGCAAAGCGAAAGCGGCCTTTCGTAGGGTGGACGTCGCTTCACCCGTCCACCGTCTTGCGATCGCAATGGTGGATGAAAAGAGCGTCATCCACCCTACGTCTATCTCGAAGACCGTGAACACAACTCCAAACCCGGTGGGTCATGGCCTGCCGGGGCTGCTGCGGTCGCCTGGCGGCTGCGCGCTTTTTTCCGTCACTGACTCAGAGATTCTTCAATGGACGGCATCTTCCTGCAGCAACTGGTCAACGGCCTGACCCTCGGTTCGGTCTACGGTCTGATCGCCATCGGCTACACCATGGTTTACGGCATCATCGGCATGATCAACTTCGCCCACGGCGAGGTGTACATGGTCTCCGCCTACCTGGCGGCCATTGCCATCGCGCTACTCGGTTTCTTCGGTGTGCATTCCTTCCCGCTGGTGATCCTCGGCACGCTGGTTTTCACCATCGTGGTCACCGGGGTGTACGGCTTCGCCATCGAACGGATCGCCTACAAGCCCCTGCGCAACTCCACACGGCTGGCGCCGCTGATCAGCGCCATCGGCATGTCGCTGATCCTGCAGAACTACGTGCAGCTCAGCCAGGGCGCGCGGCAGCAGGGTATTCCGACCATGCTCGAAGGCGCGCTGCGCCTGCACGTGGGTGACGGTTACGTGATGATCACCTACACCAAGCTGTTCATCATCGCGGCGGCCATCATCGGCATGCTGGCGCTGACCTTCATCATCCAGAACACCCGCCTGGGGCGCATGTGCCGCGCCACTCAGCAGGACCGCAAGATGGCACAGATCCTCGGTATCAACACCGACCGGGTGATTTCCTACGTGTTCGTCATCGGCGCTTCCATGGGCGCGCTGGCCGGGGTGCTGATCACCCTCAACTACGGCACCTTCGATTTCTACGCCGGCTTCATCATCGGCATCAAGGCCTTCACCGCAGCGGTGCTCGGCGGCATCGGTTCGTTGCCCGGTGCGATGCTCGGCGGGCTGATTCTCGGCGTGGCCGAGGCGCAGTTCTCCGGCATGGTGAATTCCGATTACAAGGACGTGTTCAGTTTCTCGCTGCTGGTGCTGATCCTGATCTTCCGTCCCCAGGGCCTGCTGGGCCGTCCTCAGGTAACCAAGGTGTAAGCCGTGAGTACGACTTCTTCTATCGATGTGAAAAAGAGCCTGATCGACAGCCTGATGGCTGGCCTGATCGCGCTCATCGTGTTTGGCCCCGTGGTCGGCGTGGTGCTGCAGGGGTATGACTTCAACATGCGGATCGACCGCGTGGCGTGGATGGTCGGTGCGGTGATGGTCGGCCGCCTGCTGCTCAGCCTGTTCCTGCAGACAGGCAAGGGGCGCACGGTGCTGGAGGGCTTCGAGCGCTCCGGCGGTGGCGTCGGCGTGCAGCCACCGGGCTACGTGTCGCGGATGCGCTGGATCATCCCGGCGCTGATCGTGCTGGCGATCATCTTCCCGTTCTTCGCCAACAAGTACCTGCTGACGGTGATCATCCTCGGCCTGATCTACGTGTTGCTCGGCCTGGGCCTGAACATCGTGGTCGGCCTCGCCGGGCTGCTCGATCTGGGCTTCGTCGGCTTCTACGCCATCGGTGCCTACGGCCTGACCATGGGCTATGAGTACCTGGGCCTGGGCTTCTGGAGCATGTTGCCGCTGGCGGCGCTGATGGCGGCCTTCGCCGGGACGATACTGGGCTTTCCGGTGTTGCGCATGCACGGGGATTACCTGGCCATCGTCACGCTGGGCTTTGGCGAAATCATCCGCCTGGTGCTGACCAACTGGCTGGAACTCACCGGTGGCCCCAACGGCATGAGCGCGCCGGCACCGACCTTCTTCGGTCTGGAATTCGCCCGTCGTGCCAAGGACGGTGGCGTGCCGTACCACGAGTTCTTTGGCGTGGCCTACAACCCCAACATGAAGTTCCTGTTCATCTATGCGGTGCTGGTGCTGGTCGTGCTGCTGGTGCTGTACGTCAAGCACCGCCTCACGCGCATGCCGGTCGGTCGCGCCTGGGAAGCGCTGCGCGAGGATGAAATCGCCTGCCGCTCCATGGGTCTGAACCACGTGCTGGTCAAGCTCTCGGCCTTCACCCTGGGGGCATCCACCGCCGGTATCGCCGGGGTGTTCTTCGCCACCTATCAGGGCTTCGTCAACCCGACCTCGTTCACCTTCTTCGAGTCGGCACTGATTCTCGCCATCGTGGTACTCGGCGGCATGGGTTCGACGGTGGGGGTGGTGATCGCCGCCTTCGTGCTGACCATCACCCCGGAACTGCTGCGCAGCTTCGCCGACTACCGGGTGCTGCTGTTCGGCATTCTCATGGTGGTGATGATGATCTGGCGGCCACGCGGGCTGATCCGCATCAACCGCATCGGCATCGCCCCGCGTAAAGGAGTCGCGCCATGAGCGACAACATCCTCTCGGTCGACAGCCTGATGATGCATTTCGGTGGCATCAAGGCGCTCAACGACGTCAACTTCTCCATCAAACGTAACTCGATCTCGGCGCTGATCGGCCCCAATGGCGCCGGCAAGACCACGGTGTTCAACTGCCTGACCGGCTTCTATTCGGCCACTGGCGGCAAGATCCTGCTCAATGCGCAGAGCAAGCAGACCGACGTGATCCGCATCCTCGGCGAGCCCTTCGCCGCGGACGATTTCATCAAGCCTCGGCAGTTCGGTTCCCGGCTCTGGTACAAGATGTTCGGCGGCACCCACCTGGTCAACCGCGCCGGCCTGGCACGGACCTTTCAGAACATTCGCCTGTTCAAGGAAATGACCGTGCTGGAGAACCTGCTGGTGGCCCAGCACATGCTCGCCCAGCGCAGCCTGATCGCTGGCATCCTCAACACCCCCGGCTACCGGCGCAGCGAAAGCAAGCTGCTGGACACGGCATTCTACTGGCTGGAGGTGGTGAACCTGGTCGAGCACGCCAATCACCTGGCCGGCGAGCTCTCCTACGGCCAGCAGCGTCGCCTGGAAATCGCCCGGGCCATGTGCACCGGCCCCGAGCTGATCTGCCTGGATGAACCGGCCGCCGGCCTCAACCCGTCGGAAACTCACGCGCTGAGCAAGATCATCCGCCTGCTGCGTGATGAACATGGTCTGACCGTGCTGCTGATCGAGCACGACATGGGCATGGTGATGAGCATTTCCGACCACATCATCGTGCTCGACCACGGGCTGGTCATCGCCCAGGGCGGCCCAGACGCCATCAAGAACGACCCGAAAGTGATCGCCGCCTACCTCGGCGCGGACGAGGAGGAGGTGGCATGACCGATATCAACGTGGCTCCGATTCTGGCGTTCAAGGACGTCGACGTGCATTACGGGCAGATCCAGGCGCTGAAGAAGGTCAACCTGCACATCGATCCAGGCGAGACGGTGAGCCTGATCGGTGCCAACGGTGCGGGCAAGTCGACGCTGCTGATGTCGATCTTCGGCCAGCCGCGGGCCAGTGGCGGGCAGATTCTCTATCAGGGGGAAGACATCACCCGCAAGAGCACTCACTTCGTGGCCTCCAACGGAATCGCCCAGTCCCCGGAAGGGCGCCGGGTGTTTCCCGACATGAGCGTGGAAGAGAACCTGCTGATGGGCACCATCCCCATCGGCACCAAGCATGCCGCCGAGGACATGCAGCGGATGTTCGAGCTGTTCCCGCGGCTCAAGGAGCGGCGTAATCAGCGGGCGATGACCATGTCCGGTGGCGAGCAGCAGATGCTGGCCATCGCCCGGGCGCTGATGAGCCGACCCAAGCTGCTGCTGCTCGACGAGCCGTCGCTGGGCCTGGCGCCCATCGTGGTCAAGCAGATCTTCGCCACCCTGCGCGAGCTGGCGCAGACCGGCATGACCATCTTCCTGGTCGAACAGAACGCCAACCACGCCTTGCGCCTCAGCGACCGTGCCTACGTGATGGTCACCGGCGAAATCCGCATGACCGGCACGGGGCAGGAACTGCTCGGCAACCAGGAAGTGCGCAACGCCTACCTGGGCGGGCACTAACGCCTGCACCTTTATCGCCCGCAAGCGGGCTCCTACGTATCGAGACTGACCTCGGTCCCGTAGGAGCCGGCTCGCCGGCGATACGATTTCTCCCGCGACACGATGCTGGCCGCCACCACTATCGCCCGCAAACGGCCCCACGCACCGAGACTGACCACGGTCCCGTAGGAGCCGGCTCGCCGGCGATGCGATTGTTCCCGCGACACGATGCTGGCCGCCACCACTATCGCCCGCAAACGGCCCCACGCACCGAGACTGACCACGATCCCGTAGGAGCCGGCTCGCCGGCGATGCGATTGCTCCCGCGACACGATGCTGGCCGGCACCACCATCGCCCGCAAGCGGCCCCCACGCACCGAGACTAACCACGGTCCCGTAGGAGCCGGCTCGCCGGCGATTCGATTTCTCCCGCGCCGCAGTGCTGGCCGCCACCACTATCCCCCGCAAGCGGCCCCCACGCACCGAGACTAACCTCGGTCCCGTAGGAGCCGGCTTGCCGGCGATGCGATTTATCCCGCGACACGATGCTGGCCGCCACCACTATCGCCCGCAAACGGGCCCCACGCATCGAGACTAACCTCGGTCCCGTAGGAGCCGGCTCGCCGGCGATGCAATTTATCCCGCAACACGATGCTGGCCGCCACCACTATCGCCCGCAAACGGCCCCACGCACCGAGACTGACTACGGTCCCGTAGGAGCCGGCTTGCCGGCGATGCGATTTATCCCGCAACGCGATCTCACTCGTCGCTCAGGTACCCGTGGCGCCCTGTGCATAAACGGCGAACCACTGTTGCAGGCTATCCATCAGGGTCATGGCGTGTCTCCTCTCGAACAGGGCCCCAGAGTAAGCCTGCACTGGTGTTCTGGCCGCATGTTTGTCTGGATCGTGTCGATAGGTTTTACGGATGACGCTGCGGTCTGTTGCCTCAGGTCATGGGCAAGCGCGGCGCGATAGGGCACGCTGCACTTATTCACTGCCTAGGAGACTCCCATGATTCGCAAGTTTGTCGTCGCCTCCGTGCTGGTTCTCGCCAGTGCTCCGTTGTTGGCTGCCGAGTGTTCGGTGGAAGTGCACTCCACCGACCAGATGACCTTCGATACCAAGGCGATCGAGGTAAGCAAGAGCTGCAAGACCTTCACCATCGAGCTCAAGCACGTCGGCAATCTGCCCAAGCACATAATGGGGCACAACCTGGTAGTGGCGAAAACCGCTGACGTTCAGGCCGTCAGCACCGATGCAATCGCTGCCGGTGTCGAGAAGGGTTACCTGAAGGACGGCGACGAGCGGGTGATCGCGCATACCAAGCTGATCGGCGGTGGCGAGTCCGATTCGGTGACCTTCGACGTCAGCAAGCTGGACGCCGCGCAAAGCTACCAGTTCTTCTGCTCGTTCCCAGGCCACGCGGCGCTGATGAAGGGGGCGCTGACCCTGGTCGACTAGGCATCCGGGTCACGGCAAGGGCCGCTGCTTCGTCAGCGGCCTTTTTGCATCTGTGTAAAAGATATCCCTGTCGCAGACTTACACACAAAGCCTGTTGATAAGCTTGTTTCGAAGGTGTTAACAACTGCGCGTAGAGCAGCCTGAACCTGGGTTGTGGCGTTTAGCGCTTTTTTTGATCAGGCGATTTATCCAATCAAAACAGTGGGTTGTGGTGGGTTATGAGGCCTGCGCCAGATTGTCCACGACTACTGTGGGCAGGGCTGTGGATAAGATGAGCATGCCTGTCTGCAGGCCCCGGAATACGTGTCCTGTAGGTGGGTGGTCATTATCTGATCAGTTGCGAGGTAGCTGGAAAAAACTGAGCGAAGGCCCGCCGAAGTCAAGAAATACTTCAAAGATTTCAGTGGGTTGAATAAAGCCATCGACCGATGAGTAGAAGGTTATCCACGCCAGCTGTGGAGCAAGCTGTGGATAAAGTGGGAGTAGCCTGACGCAGCCCACTGGCTGTCAGGCCTGCCGCAGGCTGATGTTTTTTCAGCCAATCGCGGTAGGTACCGGTTCAGTCTTCTGCGGAGTCGTTGAGGCCCAGCCCGCGCCAGCGTTTGGCGCCGATCAGGATGAAGCGCAATTGCTCGATCATCTTGGTCTGCGGGCGCTTGTGCAGGGGCAGAGAAGAGGACTGCGCATCGATCAGTTCCGGCAGGGTGGCGAACACGGTTTTCACCACCAGATCCGCCAGCATGCTGCGGGCAGGCTCGTCGAGGTGCTGCAGCTTGGGCATCAGGCTCAGATCGCTGGCCAGGTCGGCGGCGATGTCTTCACGGAAGGTGGCCAGTGCCAGGCGCACGGGCAGCGAGCCGCCGAACTGCTCGCGGGCAAGAAAAAGGAACTGGCCACGGTTCTGCTCCACGGCGCTGAGAAAGATCTGCACCGAGGCGTCGATGATGCCGCCCAGCTCGAATTCGTTGCGCCGTACCTGACGCAGGGTGATGCGAAAGGTTTCGCCGACTTCGGCCACCAGGGCGAGGCCCAGGGCGTCCATGTCCTTGAAGTGCCGGTAGAAGCCGGTCGGTACGATACCGGCGACACGTGTCACTTCGCGCAGGCTGAGGCTGCTGAAGGCGCGGCCGCTGTCCAGCAGTTGACGGGCTGCATCCATCAGCGCCTGGCGGGTAGGGTGGTGTGAACCGTTTGCTGCCATCGAATCGCTTCCCTGTTCAGCTCGATTCGGAATCGTAAAGCAAAACCCCGCCATGCGGCGGGGTTTGGATTGCTCGCGTCACGCCATCAGTGACGATTTTTCAGGCCGTAGCCCTCGTCGAGCATGCCGGGAACGTCGGCACTCTTGGGGGCGTAGTCCTTGGGGATTTCCATGTCGCGCGGCGGCGTCAGGCGTTCGCGCTTGTCGCTGCTGCTCGGCTCTGCGTGCAGGGTGGCGAGCAGGCGCTGGCGCGTCACTTCGTCGAGGGCCAGGCGATCGGCGCCGTGGGACAGGTGCTCCTGAACGTCGTGATAGCTCTGGGTCAGTTTCTTGACCAGATTTGCGGTGGTGTTGAAGTGGGTGACCACTTCGCTCTGGTAGGCCTCGAAACGTTCCTGCATGTCGTCCAGCTGGCGCTGGGTGCGGCTAGGCGCTGCATTGGGCGCAAGGCGTGCGATCAGGAAACCGATGGCGATGCCAGCGACCAGGGTAAGTGCCGGTAGCAACCAGGCGGTGAGCGTCTGTTCCACGAGTCCTTCCTCTCTAAACGGCTTTGCTTTACGTTAACGGCTGGAACCTGCGCTGTACACCGCTAAGTGCTGGTGCGAGCAGGTTAAATGCTAGACGAGTCGACCCTGTTCGAGGTCACGGAGTTCACTGTTGCTCATCCGCGAAACCCCCGTAATGATCGATGGCCCGAGCGGCCAGCTTGAGGCCCTTTCTCTGCAGGTGGAAGAGGCGCGTGGCGTCGCGCTGATCTGCCACCCCAATCCGGTGCAGGGCGGCACCATGCTCAACAAGGTGGTGTCGACCCTGCAGCGCACGGCTCGTGATGCCGGCTATCACACCCTGCGTTTCAACTACCGCGGTGTGGGGGCCAGTGCAGGTAGCCATGACATGGGCAGTGGTGAGGTCGATGACGCCGAAGCCGTCGCCCACTGGCTGCGCGAGCGCTATCCCGAGTTGCCACTGACCCTGCTGGGATTTTCCTTCGGCGGTTTCGTCGCCGCCAGCCTTGGTGGCCGTCTGGAGCAGCAGGGCATCGAGCCTGCGAAGCTGTTCATGATCGCCCCGGCTGTAATGCGCCTGAGCGGCGACAACTCGCCTGCCGAGCGCTGCCCGATGGTGGTGATCCAGCCGGATGCCGACGAAGTGCTCGAGCCGCAGCTCGTGTACGACTGGTCGGCCAACCTCGGGCGTGCCCACGAGCTGCTGAAAGTGGCAGAATGCGGGCACTTCTTCCACGGCAAACTGACCGATCTGAAAGACCTGCTGCTGCCTCGCCTCTGAGGACGCATCCGTCAGCCGCCTACCTCCTGTTTAAGCGATCGTCATGACCACTCGTATTCTTACCGGCATCACCACCACTGGCACGCCGCACCTGGGCAACTACGCAGGGGCAATTCGCCCGGCCATCGTCGCCAGTCGCAGCCCCGACGCGGACTCCTTCTACTTCCTCGCCGACTACCACGCGCTGATCAAGTGCGATGACCCGTCGCGCATCCAGCGTTCGCGCCTGGAAATCGCGGCCACCTGGCTGGCGTTGGGCCTGGATACCGACAGGGCGACCTTCTACCGCCAGTCCGATATTCCGGAAATCACCGAGCTGTGCTGGCTGCTGACCTGCGTGGCCGGCAAGGGCCTGCTCAACCGTGCGCACGCCTACAAGGCCTCGGTCGACAAGAACGTCGAGCAGGGTGAAGACCCGGATGCCGGCGTGACCATGGGCCTGTTCAGCTACCCGGTGCTGATGGCGGCGGACATTCTGCTGTTCAATGCCCTGAAGGTGCCGGTCGGTCGCGACCAGATCCAGCACGTGGAAATGGCCCGTGATATCGGTCAGCGCTTCAATCACCTGTTCGGCCAGGGCAAGGATCTGTTCAAGCTGCCCGAGGCGGTGATCGAAGAAGATGTGGCTACCCTGCCGGGCCTGGACGGCCGCAAGATGTCGAAGAGCTACGACAACACCATTCCACTGTTCTCCAGCTCCAAGCAGTTGAAGGATGCCGTGGCGCGCATCGTTACCGACTCCAAGCTGCCCGGCGAGGCGAAGGACCCGGACAATTCGCACCTGTTCACCCTCTACCAGGCCTTCGCCGCACCGACCCAGCAGGCCGATTTCCGCGCCGCGCTGCTCGGCGGCCTGGCCTGGGGGGAAGCCAAGCAGGCGCTTTATGAGTTGCTGGAGGCCGAGTTGGGCGAGGCGCGCGAGCGCTATCACACGCTGATCGCCCGCCCTGCCGATCTCGAAGACATTCTGCTGGCTGGCGCCGCCAAGGCCCGGCGTATCGCCACGCCGTTCCTCGGTGAGCTGCGCGAGGCGGTCGGCCTGCGCTCGTTCCGCAGCCAGGCGGCCAGCACGGACGCCGTGAAGAAGAAGGCCGCCAAGCGCGCCCGCTTCGTCAGCTTCCGCGAAGAAGATGGCAGCTTCCGTTTCCGCCTGCTGGATGCCGATGGCGAGCAACTGCTGCTGTCGCCATCCTTCGCCGATGGCAAGGCGGCGGGGCAGGTGAGCAAGCGCCTGCAGGCCGGCGAGCCGCTGGATATCCGCGTGCAGGGCAATGCCTTCGGGGTGTGGCTGGATGAGCAGTTGGCCGGTGAAAGTCCTGCATTCGCCGATGCGGCTGCAACCGAAGCCGCTGTCGTTCGTTTGCGCGAAGCACTGGCGCCGGAAGAAGCCTGACACCTATCGGCAGCGGGGCGGTCTGAGACCATGGCCCCGCTGCCGATAGGGCCAATTTGCCAATCCCCGGGGGCGTCGTTAAAGTGTCGCCCCCGCTTCATTTGCCCGGTTCACGCACTATGACTCCGCTCGAACGCTACCAGGCCGACCTCAAACGTCCGGACTTCTTTCACGATGCCGCTCAGGAAAAGGCCGTGCGCCACCTGCAGCGTCTGTACGACGAGCTGGTCGCCGATGATCGCAGCAAGCCCGGCGTGCTCGGCAAGCTGTTCGGCAAGAAGACCGTTACCCCGGTCAAGGGCCTGTATTTCTGGGGCGGCGTCGGCCGCGGCAAGACCTACCTGGTCGACACCTTCTTTGACGCGCTGCCGTTCAAGGAAAAGGAGCGTACTCACTTCCACCGCTTCATGAAGCGCGTGCACGAAGAGATGCGCACCCTCAAGGACGTCAAGAACCCGCTGACCGTGATCGGCAAGCGCTTCTCCGAGCAGTTCCGAGTGATCTGCTTCGATGAGTTCTTCGTTTCCGACATCACCGACGCGATGATCCTGGCGACCCTTCTCGAGGAAATGTTCAAGAACGGCGTGACCCTGGTATCGACCTCCAACATCGTGCCGGATGGTCTCTACAAGGACGGCCTGCAGCGTGCTCGCTTCCTGCCGGCCATCGAGCTGCTCAAGGTGCACACCGAAATCGTCAACGTCGACAGCGGTATCGATTACCGTCTGCGCGCGTTGGAACAGGCCGAGCTGTTCCACTTCCCGCTGGGCGAGGCTGCCGAGCAGAGCCTGGAGAAGAGCTTCAAGAGCCTGCTGCACGAGAAGGCCAGCGTTCAGGAAAACGAAGCGCTGATGATCGAGAATCGCGCCATCAACGCTCGCCGTGTCGGTGGTGACGTGGGCTGGTTCGACTTCCGCGAGCTGTGCGACGGCCCGCGTAGCCAGAACGATTACATCGAGCTGGGCAAGATCTTCCATTCGGTGATCCTCTCCAACGTCGAGCAGATGAGCGTATCCAAGGAAGACATGGCGCGCCGCTTCATCAACCTGGTGGACGAGTTCTACGACCGTAACGTCAAACTGATCATCTCCGCCGAAGTGGAGCTCAAGGATCTGTACACCGGTGGTCGCCTGAGTTTCGAATTCCAGCGCACCCTCAGCCGTCTGCTGGAAATGCAGTCCCACGAGTTCCTGTCGCGCCCGCACAAGCCCTGATCGGCTGTGCCAAGGCCGTAGTCCCGCTTCCTGATAGGAAGCTTGGCCTGCGGCCTTTTTCGTTTCAATTGCCGCTGAGCACCTGCTGGGCCTGTTGCTGGAATTGCTGGCGATACTGGTTCGGCGACAGGCCGGTGTGCTGGCGGAACAGGCGGGCGAAGAAGCTGGCATCGTCGTAGCCGATCTCGTAGCTGACGGTCTTGATGCTCTTCGGTGACGACGACAGCAGCCCCTTGGCCGTTTCGATGCGCAGCCGCTGCAGGTAGTACAGTGGCTTGTCGCCGGTGGCGGCGTGGAAGCGGCGCATGAAGTTGCGGATGCTCATGCCATGCTCACGGGCCACGTCCTCGAAGCGGAAGCGCTCCGCGAAGTGATCCTCGAGCCACTGCTGGATCTGCAGGATCTTCGGGTCCTGATGCTGCTTCTGGCCGCCGAAGCCGATGCGCCCCGGGGTGTAGCTGCGGCGTACTTCGTAGAGGATGTCACGGGCCACGCTCTGCGCCACGCTGGTGCCGCAGAAGCGCTCTATCAGGTAGATGTACAGATCGCACGCCGAGGTCGGACCGGCGACGCAGTAGAGGTTGTCGGCGTCGGTGAGGTGCTTGTCCTGGTTGAGTGCCACCGCCGGAAAACGCGTGGTGAACTCATTGAAGAAGCGCCAGCAGGTGGTCGCCTCCTTGCCGTCGAGCAGCCCGCTGGCTGCCATCCAGAACACGCCATTGGCTTCCCCGCACAGGCTGGCGCCTGCGGCATGGCGCTCGCGCAGCCAGTCGAATACGTGCGGATAGCGGCTGCACAGGGCGTCGTAATCGTCCCAGAATGCCGGCAGGATGATCAGCTCCGACTGGTCGTCGAGCGCGCCGTCCACTGGTAGCTGCACGTCGCTGAAACTGCGCACCGGCAAACCGTCCGGGCTGACCAGGCGAACCTCGAAGGTCGGTACCAGCCCGAGCCCCTGCTGCTTGCCATGGCGCAGGCCGGCCATATGAAAGAAATCTCTGGCTTGCATGAGAGTCGAAGCGAATACGCCGGGCGTGGCGAGAATGCTCACGCGAGTGAGCGAAGATGGCTGGCTGGGCATGGCTGTTTTTCTTGTTCTAGTAATTGGGTCAGCTGATGGTAAAGCCGTCAGGCTGTGGCTGAATCGTCTTCTTTTATTCCGGCTGCGTCCAGTCTGGTCTTGTCATCTTCGTCTTGGGAGCCACCGCCATGATTGCCTTTTCCGAACTTGCCGCCTCGCCATTCGCCGACTGGGATGGCACTCCGGCTGCTGCGAGAGTCCTGCAGAAGCAACTGGCCGAGCAGGTTCGTCTGGAGGATGACTATCCGCCGCTGCGGCTGCTGGCGGGTGTCGATGTGGGCTTCGAGGAAGGCGGTGAAATCACTCGCGCTGCGGCGATACTGCTGGATGCCGAGACCCTGCAGCCACTTGCCGAGTGCGTGGCGCGGATTCCCACCAGCATGCCGTACGTGCCGGGCCTGCTGTCGTTTCGCGAGCTACCGGCACTGATCACGGCGCTGGCGGGGTTGCCGCAGGAGCCGGATCTGATCGTGGTCGATGGCCACGGCATCGCCCACCCCCGGGGGCTGGGTATCGCGGCGCATCTTGGGGTGGTCAGCGGCCGGCCGACCATCGGCGTGGCGAAGAAGATCCTTACCGGTCAGCACGGGGAATTGGGGGAAGAGCGGGGCGACAAGGTCGAATTGCTTGACCGTCAGGGGCGACAGATCGCCTGGATGCTGCGCAGCAAGCGCAAGGTGCGACCGCTGATCGTCTCGCCTGGCCATCGGGTCGGTATGGACAGCGCGGTGGCGCTGGTGCTCGACTGGGGCAGGGGCTATCGCTTGCCGGAACCGACGCGGCTGGCCGACCGCCTGGCATCGCGGCGCGATACCAAGGGGCCGAAACTTCTTTAGCCGGGGTTGCCTGCGCCGCGGATTCGGTGGGCTCAAGCCCACCCCAGGGTAGGGCGCTCTAGCTGTAGGGTGGGCTTCAGCCCACCACCACAAAGCCCACGGCCCGAAGCGCTGAAGCGCATGCCTTGAACGTCCAGCCACCGTCGGCGTTGAATGGCTTTGGTGGGCTGAAGCCCCGCCCTCGGTTCATGCCCCTGGGCCGGGCGGCTATCCGCTTGCGCCCACCACGAGCAACCGCCCACCGCTGGTCCGGAAGAACGGTCGCCGTCAGGGCGCCGGGTTCGGCTGAGCCTTGTGGATCGCTTCGATACCGTCCAGCACCGCATCGCTGAGCTTCAGCTCGCTGCTGGCCAGGTTGGATTCCAGTTGCTGCAGCGAGGTGGCGCCGATGATGTTGCTGGTCACGAACGGGCGACTGGTGACGAACGCCAGGGCCATCTGCGCCGGATCCAGGCCGTGTTCGCGAGCCAGGGCCACGTAGCGCGAGCAGGCCGCCACGGTCTCCGGCGCGTTGTAGCGCGCGAAGCGGCTGAACAGGCTCAGGCGGGCGTTCTCCGGGCGGGCGCCGTTTTCGTATTTGCCGGACAGCATGCCGAAGGCCAGGGGCGAGTAGGCCAGCAGCCCGCATTGTTCGCGAATCGCCACTTCCGCCAGGCCCACCTCGAAGCTGCGGTTGAGCAGGTTGTAGGGGTTCTGGATGGATACCACACGGGACATGCCCCGGCTCTCCGCCAGTTGCAGGAACTTCATGGTGCCCCACGGCGTTTCGTTGGACAGGCCGATATGGCGGATCTTGCCGGCCTTGACCTGCTCATGCAGGGCATCGAGGATTTCCTCGATGGGCGTGAAGTCGCTGTCCTGGTGCGTGTAGCCGAGCTGGCCGAAGAAATTGGTCGGGCGCTCCGGCCAGTGCAACTGGTAGAGGTCGATCCAGTCGGTCTGCAGGCGCTCGAGGCTGGCGTCCAGCGCCGCCACGACATGCTGGCGGTTATGCTTGAGCTGGCCGTCACGAATGTGGGTGATGCCGTTGCCGGGGCCGGCTATCTTGCTGGCCAGGATCCAGTCGGCGCGGTCGCCGCGCTGCTTGAAGTACTCGCCGATGATCTGCTCGGTCTTGCTGTAGGTCTCGGCGCGTGGCGGGACCGGGTACATCTCCGCGGTGTCGATGAAATTGATGCCGTAGGCCTTGGCGCGATCGATCTGCGCGAATGCCTCGGAGGCTTCGTTCTGCTCCCCCCAGGTCATGGTGCCAAGGCACAGGGCGCTGACATTGAGATCGGTTCGGCCGAGCTGGCGGTATTGCATTGGGGCGTCCTCTGACAAAAGACTCATACAAGCAGGTTGAAATTTTTTTCGCAATCAGGATAATCCGCCTCCTCTTTCTGCGGTGGAAGTGATGCGCCGCCTGCCGAAGAATCTTGCCGTACGCGGACGCGCTGACCCGAGCCCCCGAATAGCGCCCGCATCCGGCTGCCTTTGACTTGTCAAAGTACGCACTATTCAGTAAGATCCGCCGTCTATTTTTGCTGGGCGGCCCCTGAGGCTATAAAGAATGAAAACTTTTACCGCTAAACCAGAAACAGTAAAGCGCGACTGGTTTGTGATCGACGCTGCTGGCCAGACCCTGGGTCGTCTGGCTACTGAAATCGCTAGCCGCCTGCGTGGCAAGCACAAGCCCGAGTACACCCCTCACGTTGACACCGGCGACTACATCGTCGTCATCAACGCCGAGCAGGTTCGTGTGACCGGTGCCAAGACCACCGACAAAATGTACTACTCGCACTCCGGTTTCCCGGGTGGCATCAAGTCGATCAGCTTCGACAAGCTGATCGCCAAGGCGCCTGAGCGCGTGATCGAGACCGCGGTCAAAGGCATGCTGCCGAAAAACCCGCTGGGTCGCGACATGTACCGTAAGCTGAAAGTCTATGCGGGCGCTGCTCACCCTCATACTGCTCAGCAGCCTCAAGAACTGAAGATTTAACGGAATAGTTCATTATGTCGGCGACTCAAAATTACGGCACTGGCCGTCGCAAGACTGCAACCGCACGCGTTTTCCTGCGTCCGGGCACTGGCAAGATCTCCATCAACAACCGCACCCTGGACACCTTCTTCGGTCGTGAAACTGCCCGCATGGTAGTTCGCCAGCCGCTGGAGCTGACCGAGATGGTCGAGAAATTCGACATCTACGTTACCGTTATCGGTGGCGGTGTGAGCGGTCAAGCTGGTGCGATCCGTCACGGTATCACCCGCGCTCTGATGGACTACGACGAGACTCTGCGTCCGGCTCTGCGTAAAGCAGGCTTCGTGACTCGCGATGCTCGTGAAGTAGAACGTAAGAAAGTTGGTCTGCGTAAAGCGCGTAAGCGTCCTCAGTACTCCAAGCGTTAATTCGCTGCTGTACTCGAAAACGCCCAGTCTCCTCACGGAGCTGGGCGTTTTTCATTTCTGCTCTCAGCCTCGCTTCACCCCCTACTCATCGCTTCGTTGATGCGCGTCATGAGTCGTCCTGGCGGCCTGTGCGAATCTCGCGCCGGATTGCAGCCAGGCTGATCTGGACGCACGCATACCGGGACCTCTGTCCACCCAACCCGCTGATCGCCGCCACGGGCAATGACCTGCTTCGGCCGTCGGGCTGTGGGAATGGATTAAAGTCCATGGCCAACGTCGAATCGATTGTGGCCCTGTACCGCAGCGTCACAGCTCACGCCCTGCAAGTGTTGCGGCCCTTCGGGAAGACCCTTCTCGATGGGCTTTCATGACCATCTGGCCGCATCTGCGCGCGACCAACACTTACTTATTAGAGGCCTGAACAACAGGCCGGAAAGCCGATGGGAGACGACTGAATGAGCAATGACGGCGTGAATGCGGGCCGGCGTCGCTTTCTGGTGGCAGCCACGTCAGTGGTTGGCGCTGCCGGAGCGGTGGGGGCTGCAGTTCCGTTTGTAGGGTCGTGGTACCCGAGCGCCAAGGCCAAGGCCGCGGGTGCTCCGGTCAGGGTCAATGTCGGCAAGATCGAGCCGGGACAGCAGATGGTCGCCGAGTGGCGGGGGCAGCCGGTGTTCATCATGCGGCGCACCGAGGAGATTCTGAGCAACCTTGGCAAGATCGAGGGGCAGTTGGCTGATGCGGACTCGAAAAGCTCGGTGCAGCCCTCCTACGTCGATCCGAAGACGCGCTCGATCAAGCCGGAAATCCTCTTGCTGGTCGGGCTGTGCACGCACCTGGGCTGCGCACCGTCGTTCCGGCCGGAAGTGGCGCCTGCCGATCTCGGCGAGAACTGGGTCGGCGGCTATTTCTGCCCGTGCCACGGTTCGCGTTACGACCTCGCCGGACGCGTCTACAAGTCGCAGCCGGCGCCGCTGAACCTGCCGGTGCCGCCGCATACCTACGAGTCGGCTGACGTGATCATCATCGGCGTGGATCAGGAGCAAGCATGATGAGCAAATTCATGGAGTGGGTGGACGCACGCTTTCCCGCCACCAAGATGTGGAACGACCACCTCGCCAAGTACTACGCACCGAAGAACTTCAACTTCCTGTACTTCTTCGGCTCCCTGGCCCTGCTGGTGCTGGTCAATCAGCTACTCACCGGCGTGTGGCTGACCATGAGCTACACACCCACCGCCGAAGGTGCCTTCGCCTCGGTCGAGGGCCTGATGCGTGACGTGCGCACCGGTGATACGCCTCACGGCGCGATCCTGCGCTACATGCATTCCACCGGCGCGTCGGCGTTCTTCATCGTCGTCTATCTGCACATGTTCCGCGGCCTGCTCTACGGCTCGTACCAGAAGCCCCGGGAGCTGGTGTGGATCTTCGGCATGCTGATCTACCTGATGCTGATGGCCGAAGCCTTCATGGGCTACCTGCTGCCCTGGGGGCAGATGTCCTACTGGGGCGCCCAGGTGATCATCTCGCTGTTCGGTGCCATTCCGTTCATCGGCGATGCGCTGACCGAGTGGATCCGTGGCGACTACCTGATCTCCGGCATCACCCTGAACCGTTTCTTCGCACTGCATGTGGTGGCCCTGCCGATCGTCATTCTCGGCCTGGTGGTGCTGCACATCTTGGCGCTGCACGAGGTCGGCTCGAACAACCCGGATGGCATCGACATCAAGAAGCACAAGGACGAGAACGGCATTCCACTCGACGGCATTCCCTTCCATCCGTACTACACGGTGAAGGATATCGTCGGCGTGGTGGTGTTCCTCTTCGTGTTCTGTTTCGTGGTGTTCTTCTTCCCGGAAATGGGCGGCTACTTCCTCGAGAAACCCAACTTCGAACAGGCCAACCCGTTCAAGACCCCCGAACACATCGCGCCGGTCTGGTACTTCACGCCCTTCTACGCGATCTTGCGGGCGATCCCCGACAAGCTCATGGGGGTGATCGCCATGGGCGCCGCCATTGCCGTGTTGTTCGTGCTGCCCTGGCTGGATCGCAGCCCGGTCCGCTCGATGCGCTACAAGGGCTGGCTGAGCAAGCTCTGGCTGCTGGTGTTCTGCGTGTCCTTCGTCATCCTCGGCGTGCTGGGTGTTCTGCCGCCGACTCCGGGCCGTACGTTGCTGTCGCAGGTGTGCACCTTCCTGTACTTCGCGTACTTCATCCTGATGCCCTTCTACACCAGGATGGAAAAGACCAAACCGGTTCCTGAAAGGGTGACAGGCTGATGAGAAAGCTATTTGCTGCATGTTTAGTCGCATTGCTGCCTGCTCTGGCCCTGGCAGCCGGTGGTCATGGCGTGACGCTCGACAAGGCCGACATCGACCTGACCGACAAGGCGGCGCTGCAGGATGGCGCGCGTACGTTCGCCAACTATTGCATGGGCTGCCACAGTGCCAAGTTCCAGCGCTACGAGCGGGTCGCCGAGGACATTGGCGTGTCCGCGGAGCAGATGATGGACAATCTGGTGTTCACCGATGCCAAGATCGGCGATCACATGAACATCGGCATGAAGCCCGAAGACGCCAAGCGCTGGTTCGGCGCCGCGCCGCCCGACCTGACCCTGGTCGCCCGGGTGCGTGGCAACGACTGGCTGTACACCTACCTGCGTACCTTCTACGACGATCCGGCGCGGCCCTTGGGCGCCAACAACCTGGTATTCCCCAACGTCGGCATGCCCAACGTGCTGGGCGGCCTGCAAGGTCGTCAGTACATGGGCTGCAAGCAGGTGCAGGTGGTTGACGACGGCAAGAAGCAGTACGACCCGCTGACCGGCACGCCGCTCACCCACGAAGCCTGCGATCAACTGGTGCTCGAGCCGAACAGCGGCATGCTCAGCCCGCAGGCGTTCGATGACAAGGTACGTAACCTGGTGACCTTCCTCGCCTACTCGGCGGACCCGAACAAGCTGCACCTGCAACGCATCGGCACCTACGTATTGCTGTACCTGGCTTTCTTCTTCGTGTTCGCCTATCTGCTCAAGCGCGAGTACTGGAAGGATGTGCACTGACCGCAGCTGAACGACGTACAGCCTTGTCTTCGCTTACGTTTTCCAACGGCTGCTAAACGCATCCGGTATCATGGCCGACCTGCGCGTTTCCACTGGGGGCGCGCAGGTTTTTTTGTGCTCGAGAAATCTGGAGGATCGCCTTGGCTGCGACCAATAGGTTGGCCTGTTATTCCGACCCGGCCGACCACTATTCCCACCGCGTACGCATCGTGCTCGCCGAAAAGAGCGTCGTCGCGGAGATCATCAGCGTCGAGCAGGGCCGCTCTCCGACCAAGTTGCTGGAGGCCAATCCTTACGCGAGCCTGCCGACGCTGGTCGATCGTGATCTGGCGCTGTATGAGCCGACGGTGATCATGGAGTATCTGGAGGAGCGTTATCCCCACCCTCCGCTGATGCCGGTTTACCCGGTAGCCCGTGGCAACACGCGCCTGCTGATGCACCGTATTCAGCGCGACTGGTGTTCGCTGGTCGACCTGATTCTCGACCCACGCAGCAAGGAGGCCGCCCGTGTCCAGGCGCGCAAGGAATTGCGCGAGAGCCTGACCGGGGTTTCCGCGCTGTTCGCCGAAAAGCCATTTTTTCTCAGCGACGAGCTGAGCTTGGTAGACTGCTGCCTGTTGCCGATCCTCTGGCGCCTGCCGGTGCTGGGGATCGAACTGCCAAGGCCGGCCAAACCGCTGCTCGATTACATGGACCGGCAGTTCGCTCGCGAGAGTTTTCGCCAGAGTCTGTCCGCCGTGGAACGAGACATGCGCTGACCCATTTTCCTTGCGCGCCGTAGGTGGCGTGTTCAAGCCCAGGAGGTTTGATGAACTCCAGTCGTCCTTATCTGATTCGCGCGCTTTACGAGTGGATCGTCGACAACGATTGCACGCCCCATCTGCTGGTCAATGCCGAATACCCAGGCGTGAAGGTTCCGCCAGGCTTCGTCAGCGACGGGCAGATCGTGCTCAATGTATCGCCCACCGCCGTGCGTGAGCTGGCCATGAAAAACGACGCGGTGAGCTTCGAAGGCCGCTTCGGTGGTGTCGCGCACAGCCTGTTCGTACCGGCACCTGCTGTGCTGGCGATCTATGCGCGAGAGAATGGCCAGGGCATGGTCTTCGATCTGGAGCCGCCAGTTACGCAGGCCGAGGTCGAGGATGTGCAGGACGAGCAGGGGCCACCTGACGACGAGCCGCCGCGGCCGAGCGGTCGACCAAGCCTCAAGGTCGTCAAATAGACACGATCTCGTGCTCGAATCGGAAAGCCGGTCAATCGACCGGTTTTTTTGTGGCTGTCGCTCGGGGTGACCCGGCAGGTGTAATGGCGATTTGAAATTTCGTGCAATCTGCCTGAGTGGTTTCGCTGGAACATGCAGTTTGCACGGAAAATGCAATTCTGTTTGTCTATTAAGTTATTGTTTTTAAAGGATTATTTTTTTTAAAAAAAGTGGCACAGCGCTTGCGATAGGTATTGGGCAGCCACAGCCGGTAGTTGGATGTGGCCAACTCGAATAATCAGGAGTGTTACCCATGAAACAGCCAATCAATAAGTTCGCTTTTGCCGCTATCACTGCGACCGCCCTGAGCTTGTCCGTGGCGGGTACCGCTTTCGCCGACACCTACAGCAGCACCCAGCCGACCATGCTGGCTGCTAACACCATGGACAAGGCCGAAGAAGCGGTTTCCGATACCTGGATCACCAGCAAAGTGAAGTCGACCTTCCTGGCTGACGACGGTCTCAGCGCTCTGGACATCAAAGTCGAAACCAACAAGGGTGTAGTTGCCCTGTCCGGTGTCGTGGCTACCGAAGCCGAGCGTGACCTCGCTGTCGCCAAAGCCAAGGAAATCAAAGGCGTTCAAGCTGTTTCGGCTGACGGCCTGAAAACTGCCGACTGATCATGTTTCCGGGCAGGCTCGATGAGCCTGCTTTCTTCCCTGTACAGAGGAGAGTTGAATCATGAATTCCGACATTATCAAAGGTAAGTGGAAGCAGCTCAGCGGTGACATCAAGACCCGCTGGGGCAAGCTGACCAACGACGACGTGGATGTCGCCGAAGGCCATAGCGAATACCTGGCTGGCAAGCTGCAGGAACGCTACGGCTGGACCAAGGAAAAGGCAGAAGACGAGTTGCGCGATTTCCGCAGCAAGTACTGACTTGCCGCTGGCGCTCGATACGCCACCGTTTTCATGAGAAGCCCCGGCCGCAACGCCGGGGCTTTTCGTTTTTCGGCGTCATGACCGACGGCCCCGGGGCGAGCCACCAGGTTCAAGTTTGCCTGCCATCAGCCGATACCCTGACACATTCGCCAGGCACAGGACGTAGCATGTCGACTATCACGCCCGCCACCACAGGGCCTGTCAGAACGACCCCGGCTCGTGCCTCGGGTGAGGCGGCTGCAGCTCCCTCGACCGTTGCCAGCGAGCCCGACAAGCAGCAGCCGTCGGTCACCCTGACCCTCAGCGACTACGCGCAAAAGCGCATGAAAACCATGCGTGAAGCATCGGCCAAGCTGCGCTCCATGCAGGCCAACCAGCAGGAGTCTCGCAAGGAAGCAGCCCGCCAGCGCCTCGAAGACATCAAGAAACGTATCGAGATGCTCAAGCAACTGGTCATCGCCCTCGGCCCTGCCGCGGCGAAAGGCGCGTTGCGGCAGATCAAGCAACTGGCTCAGGAACTGGGGCAGGCGGCCGCGGTGCTCAAGGAGCCCTCCGGCAGTTCCACCACCGTGAATGCGGACGCCGGCGCCGCTCCGGCGTCTGGCGTGAATGTCGAAGGCGCTCAGGCAACCGAAACGGCCACGGCAGTGGAAGCGATCAGCGAGGTGCCGTCGGAGGTCGAAGCCGACCCCGAGGCCGCAGTGGTGACTGCTGCAGCGGCGCAAGAAGGGTCTACCGAGGAGGGCGATGCAGAGGCCGACGGCGACGAGCAGCCACAAACCACCACGGAGCGCGCCCAACGTGGCCGAGACGACCAGCAGCGCCGTGCCGATGCCGAAGAACTGAAAAAGGTCGCTCGCCAGCTCAAGCAATTGCTGGCCATGGTCAAGGCGCAGCTCAGTGCCGAGCCGGATGAGGAAAGCAGGAAGCTGCTCGGCGATATCGACAAGCAGCTCGCCGATGTGGAAAAGGCTGCCGGCGATATGGGCGGCGGCGGTGTCGCCATCTCGGTTGCCATTGGTTCCACGCTGTCGGTCAGTGTCTGAGCTGATTCGGCGCGGCATCGACCCGCTGTGCCAGTGGCGTGCGTTTGAGCCGCTCGAAGGTGCGGCGCAGTAGCCAGGCAGTGAGAGAGGCAGGCATCAGGCGCATGGTCCAGTTGCGCAGGTGCCAGGCGCGCCGCGTCAGTGGCGCGTACCAACCCGCCATGCGCGGAGCCAGCGCCTGCAATTCATCGATATCCGGACGCAAGGTGGCGTCGTAACGGGCCAATGCCGCGCAGTCGAAGCTCTTGCTCAGTTCATCTGCCAGCAGCCAGGCCCCGGTGAGGGCCATGCTGGCGCCGCGGCCCGAGGCCAGGGTCAGGCAATGGGCGGCATCCCCGACCAGCACCAGACGCCCTTGATGCCATTGCGGCAAATGCACTTGCATCAGGTGATCGAGATAGAAGCCCTGATCGTCCGGCAGGGGGGCGAGCAGGTCGAGTACTGCAGGACTGGCCTGAGAGAAGGTCTCGCGCAGCACGGCCTTGCGTCGTTGCGCCGGGATGCGGCTGCTATCCTGGCTGTGCCATAGCCACAAGGTAGCCAGCAGCCCGGGGCGCATGCTGTAACACTCGACCACATAGCCTGGCTCGGAAAACGATAGGTGGCGTTCCCCCCCGGCCGCCATGTCACCGTCCACGATGAACGATGCGGCGTTGTAGCCCAGAGAGCGCAGGCAGCTTTCGTCGTCGGCGAAGGCGCGTCGGCGCAGGTCGGAAAAGCAGCCCTCTGCACCCACCACGAAGGCGAAGCGTTGCTCGCTGCCATCATCGAAGCTCACATCGACGCCTTCGGCGTCTTCTTCATAAGCCTGCAGGCAAAGGCCGAAACGTATCTCCACCTGGCCGTCGAGGGCATCGTGCAGCACCTGCACCAGATCGTCGCGACAAACGGGCAGGAGGTTGAGGTTGCGCAGGTGTCGGCTATGGTCGACCAGCAGCACGTCGCGGTTCTGGCTGTCACGGAACAGCGTGCGACCCAGATTGACGCTGTGCCCACGCAACTTGTCGACGATGTCCATGCGCTCGGCGATGCTGTAGCCGGTGCCACCCAGGCTGAGAACGAAGCCGTCATGACGCAACTGTGCAGCCTTCTCCACGATGACCGGGGTGAAGCCGCGCTGTTTGAGCCACCACGCTGTGGCCAGACCGGCGATGCCGGCGCCAAGAACGAGAATGGGAGCGCTCATGAACCAAGGGTTTCCTGTGTCGAGTGGGTAGTGGGGCGCGGCTGCTCGTCGAGCAGGCGATGGATGCCGATCAGTCCCGCCAGCAGCAATGCGGCGGTAATCAGGAAGCGCCCGTCGAAGCCGACCCAGTGGGCGAGCCAGGCGCCGCCCAGGCCGGCGAGCAGCCCGATCCAGGCATCGGTGCACTGCAGCAGGGTGACGTCGGTACCCGGTTGCCCGGGGTCGGCCCACTGCATCATGCGACTGTAGAGCGCGACGAAGATCAGCCCGGTGGCCAGATTGGCCAGGCTGAAGGCGACCACCAACTGGGCTGCACCGATCTGTTCCCAGCGCTCCCCGGCCAGCAGCCAGAGGCTCACGCCGAGCAGGACCAACAGGCCGGCGCACCAGCTGTGGCGATTGCCGAAGCGCTGCAGCAGCGCCGGTGCCGCCAGGCTACCGAGCAGGCCCATGCCTATGCACCAGGCTTCCAGAGCGCCGGCCTGGGTCAGGCTCAGGCCCCTGTCTATCCAGTAGGCGGACGCCATGCCCAGCATCAGCCGCGGTCCGCATTGCGCTAGCAGCACCAGCCCGGCACGCCGACGCATCACCGAACGCCAGGCATGGCGCAGGCTGGGTCTTGCCAGAGCCGAGCCAGTATCGACGCGGGGCAGGGGCAGGCTCAGCAGTGGCAACAGGCACAGGGCGAGCAGGGCGCCGAGCACGAGGGTCCCGGCGTGCCAGCCATGGCGATCGAGCAGGGGAGCGGCCAGTAACCCGGCAAGCAGGTAGCCGAGGTAGCTGCCGCCGATCTGCAGCCGATTGAGGGTCGGGTAGGCTTGCTCTGGCAAGGCCACTACGGCAAGGCCGTCGCTGGCGATATCGCCACTGGCGGCGCACAGCGCTGCCAGCCCCAGCAGGCCGAGCGCCAGAGGCAACTGCTGCACCGGGTCGATGCTGGCCAGCGCGAAGATGCAGGCCAGCAGGCTGCCGTAGCACAGCAGCAGGCAGGTACGCCGCTGCTCGCGGCACCAGCGGTCTACCTGCGGAGCCCACAGCAGCTTCAGTGCGTGGGGCAGAAACACCAGGGCCACGAGGCCGATGCTGTCCAGGCCGACGCCCTCGCGGCGCAGGTAGGCAGGTAACAGCTGCAGGCTGAAGCCACCGAGCAGTCCGAGGCTGGTGTACTGGCCGAGCAGCAGCACGTGAATGCGGCGAGAGGCTGACAGGGCCATGGTCAGAAACGCAGGCTCAGGTCGACACCCAGCTCACGCCCTTGTCCGGCCTGGGCAAATGCATCTGCGCCCGAGAGGTAGGCGTAGCTGCGGTAGTCCTTGGCCGTCAGGTTGTTGCCGTACAGGGCCACTTGGTAACTCGCTGCCGGCTGCCAGGTCAGGCGCGCATCGAACAGGGTGTAGCCGCCCTGGGCCAACTGGTTGTCGGCGTCGAAGTAATGCTGGCCAACATACGATAGACCGACACTGGGGCGCAGCTCGCCGAGCAGGCCGTCCCAGCGCAGGCTGCGTTCCGCCGACAGGCGCAGGGTGCCGCGTGGCGCCAGAGCCAGGCGATTGCCCTGGCGGACGTCGGCATCCACCAGACGGCTGCGGTTGATGGTGCCAGCCAGGTGCAGGCGGGTATCCTCGTCCGGTAGCCAGTCCAGCGACAGTTCGGCGCCTTCACTGCGGGCGTCGCCCATGTTCTGCAGGTTCTGAATGCCGACCATGCCGATGTACTGCTGCACGTCCTCGATGCGCATCCAGTAAAGCGAGGCATTGGCGAACAGGCGACGCTCGAGCAGGCTGGCCTTGAACCCAGCCTCCAGGTTCAACGAGCGCTCGGGGTCGTAGGCCACGGCGTCGGCACTGCTGCTGCCGATGCGGTTGAAACCACCGGGCTTGTAGCCCTCGCTGGCCAGTGCGTAGATGCGCAGGTCATCGCTTGCCTGGAAGCCCAGGACGATCTTCGGCGTGGTGGCGTTGAAGCGGTCCTGCCCGCGGTAGGCGAAGCCCGGCACCATCAGGCCATCCTGCTGGACGAAGCGGGTGCTGGCCTCCTCGCGGCTGTGGCGGGCGCCCAGGGTCAGATCCCAGCGTTCGTCGATGTGCCAGGTGAACTCACCGAAAACGGCCTTCTCGGTGCTGTCGATACGGCTGTCGGCCAGGCCCAGCAAGGAGTCGTAGGGGCCGCCAGGTGCCGTGCGGCGTTGCGAGTGGGTCTTGCTGTCCTGCCAGTACAGGCCGAGGTTGGCGTCCCAGGTACGCTGTTCGCCCTGGGTGGTGAGGCGCAACTCCTGGCTGAGGGTGCTCTGGCGTTCCGGGTGGTAGAGGCCGAAATCACCGAGCAGGCGCTCGTGACGGTAGCTCTGCAGGGCGCTGGTGGAGGTGAGTTTCCAGGCATCGCCGAGTGACCAGTCGATGACCGCGCTGCTGGTTTCCACGCGGCGGGTGAAAGACGATTCGCGCCACCCGGGGTTGACCGCTCGGCTGGCATAGCCGTGGAAGGGCAGGTAACGCTCTTCGTGGGATGTCAGGCGATCACGGGCGTAGATCAGTCGGACGCTCAGGTCATCATTGGGCAGCAGGGTGAGGCCAACGCGACCACCGCCGTTGTCGCCGTCACCGTGCTGCGGGCTGCCCTTGAGCTCGCCTTGCAGGTCATTGTGAAAGACGGCGGCCTCGGCGAGCAGGCGGTCTTCGACCAGAGCGCCACTGACACTGGCGCTGACCTCGCGATTGAGATTGCTGACGCGGCTACCCACCTTCAACTGCGCAGCGTTTTCCGGGCGGCGGGTGACGATGCTCAAGGCGCCGGCGTGGGCGTTGCGCCCGTACAGGGTGCCTTGAGGGCCTTTGAGCAATTCGATGCGTTCGATGTCGAGCAACTGCTGGTTGAAGGCGCCGAGCACATAGGGCACGCCATCGACGTAGAACGCCACCGGTGCGCTGTAGGCGTCGGCGGACGAGATCCCGCGCAGGCTCAGATTGGGGAACAGGCTCAGGCCACTTTGGCTCAGGAACAGTTCGGGGAAGACTCGATTCAGTTCCTTGCTGTTGCCGATGTTGGCGCGTTGCAGGTCCTCCTGTTCGGCGACAGACAAGGCCATGTCGGTCTCCGCCAGGCTGGTCTCGCGTTTGCTCGCCGTGACTTGCAGGCCAGGCAGGTCGACGGCGGCGTGGGCCAGGGCCGGCAGACCGCTGGAGCATAGAATGGCAAAGCTCAAGGGCGTCAGGCGCATGATGCAGGCATCTCCATGGATGAATGGCCGGCATGTTCCGCCGCTCGGGGGGAGGTTGCGCGTGCGATCGGGCGTAAATGCGCGTGATCGGCACTTTAACTGATAAGTGTTCTCATTTATTGTGATCGCCTTGTGGAGTGTCAGCCATGGCCATCAATCACTATTACGCCGACCGCCCCCTGAACGACGTTTTCGCCAGCTTCGCTGACGAGGAACTGGACGTGCGCCTGATCGAAATGGATGGCGAGCACGACCTGTACGTGCAGGCCGACAGTCATCCTTCCCTGACCCTCGCCTACTACGAGCAGGGCGGTGGTTGGCGGCAGTTCGCCGACACCCCGGCAATGGATCTGCGCAATGACACCTGCTGCCTCTACCACTCCAGTGTCTCCGTACGGGGCGAAGGTCTGCTGCCGGCAGGCTCGCGGCTACGCGGTGTGAACATCAGCTTCGCCCCGCAGATACTGCAGCGCCTGAGGGTTGGGGAATGGTTGTTCGACAGTGCCGGCCCGTGGGAGCGGGCCTGCTCCAGTGACGGCCTGGCGCGGCTGGTGCAATTTCCCGCGCCGCACGTGCTGCGTCGTATTGGTCTGGAGATGCTCGATTGCCGCCTGGAAGGCCTGGCGCGGGACATCCTGATGCGTGCCAAGGCTTTCGAGATGCTCGCTGAAATGCTCGGTTATCTACAGGAGAACCTGCGCCCCAGCGTGCTCGGAGGGCGTGATCGACTGCGTTTGGAACGTGCTCACCAACACCTGCGCGAAGCCCTCGAGCGCCCGTGGACGCTCGAGAGCCTGGCTGCCGAAGTGCAGTTGAACGTGCGCAAGCTCAAGGATGGTTTCCGCCAGTTGTACGGCAAGGGGGTGTATGCCGAACTGCAGGACCTGCGCATGCAGCACGCGGCCCTGTGCCTGCGTCAGGGCCAGCGGGTCGGCGATGTGGCGATGGCGGTGGGCTACTCCAACCCCAGTCATTTCGCCAAGGTGTTTCGCCGCCATCACGGTCTTGCGCCGCGCGCCTATTCACGGCAAGTGGGCGTTGCCGAAGCGTCCTGAGACGGTTCAGGCCAGGATCGAGGCCAGGGCGGCGCGGTCGATGTTGGCGCCGCTGAGCACTACCGCCGAGCGTTGGCCCCGATTGATTTCACGTTCCTGGATCAATGCCGCCAGCGCTGCTGCTCCAGCGCCTTCGGCGAGGTTGTGGGTGTCTTCGTGAAGGATGCGAATGGCCTGGCGGATCTCGTCGTCATCGACTCGTACGATGCGCGCGGCACCGGCCCGGATGATCTCCAGCGCCTCGGGCTGCGGCATGCGGCAGGCCATACCATCGGCGATGGTGTCGGCGCTGTCGGTGCAGATCACCCGCCCGGCCGCGAAACTTTGCGCGTAGGCATCGGCGGCACTGCTCACCACCCCGATCACTTCGGTGTCCAGGCCGAGCAGGTCGCGGGTGCGGATCACCCCGCAGATGCCCGAACCGAGGCCAATGGGCACATAGATGCGCTTGAGCGGTGGTGCGGCCTCGAACAGTTCCAGGGCATAGGTGGCGACGCCACGGATCAGGTCCGGGTGCAGCGACGGAACGAAGTGCAGGCCGCGCTGCGCAGCCAGTTCCGCCGCCCGGCCTCGGGCCTCGTCGAAGTCGCGACCGTATTCGATCACTTCGGCGCCCAGGGCGGCCATGGCCGCATTCTTCTCTCTCGCGTTGCCTCGCGGCACCACGATGCTGATCGGCAGGCCAGCCTTGCCGGCGGCCAGCGCCATGCTTTGTCCGTGGTTGCCCCGGGTGGCCGAAACCAGGCCGGCGGTGGTCGGTTCACGGCGCAGCAGCGCATCCACATAGACCAGGCCGCCGCGGACCTTGAAGGCGCCTGTGGGGGTGTGGTTCTCGTGCTTGACCCATACCTCGCAACCCAGGCGTTCGGCCAGCAACGGCCAGGCGAACTGCGGCGTTGCCGGAACGTTCGGGCGAATCAGGGTGGCGGCTTGGCGTAGCGCGGCAAGGTCGAACATCTGGGGGGCTCCCGGTTGGCTTTGACCCGATGCTACGGCCCTGTCATTGTATGGGTAAATCTTTATATTGCATGGCAAGCAATGTGGTTACCTGATCTGCAAGGCAGCACGCTGCCCACTTATCTGGCCCTGGTCGAGGCGATTTCCAGCGCCATCGGCAAGGGTGAGCTCAAGCCCGGTGAGCGCCTGCCGCCGCAGCGCCGACTCGCCTGGACGCTGGGCATCAATCCGAGCACGGTGATGCAGGCCTATCGCGAAGCTGCGCGGCGTCACCTGGTGTCCGGTGAAGTCGGCCGTGGTACCTATGTCCTGGCCGATAGCCACGAAGCCAGCCTGTTTCACCTCAAGCAGCCCGGCCAGCCCGCGCAGGGCATCGATCTGTCGACCAACGTGCCGGTGCACGACGGCGACAGCGATGACCTGTCCTGCACCTTGCAGCGCCTGATCGCCGAAGGCCGCATCGACGCGCTGCAGGCCTACGCGTCGGCCGAGCTGGAGGTGCGTGGGCGGCTGGCTGGCAGCCTGTGGCTGCAGCAGCGCGGCCTGCATTATCCGCCGGCGCGGGTGCTGCTCTGCGCGGGTGCTCAGCAGGGCGTTAGCGCAGCGTTGCTGGCGCTCTGCGAGCCCGGCGATCCGGTGCTGGTCGAGGCCTTCACCGCGCCCGGCATCAAGGCCGCGGCGCGGCAGTTGCGGCTGCCCCTGCACGGCGTGGCGATGGATGAGCGTGGCATTCACCCTCAGGATCTCGACCGGCAGGTGCGTGCTACCGGCGCGCGGGTGCTGGTGCTCACCCCCTGCCTGCAGAACCCCACGGGCAGCAGCATGGATGGTGAACGACGGCAACGCATCGCCGAGCTGGTGGAACGCCACGGTCTGTGGCTGATCGAGGATGACGTCTACGGCGCGCTGGGTAGCCTGGCACCGCTGGCCGTATCGGTGCCGGAACGCAGCTTGCTGGTCACCAGCCTGTCGAAAACCGTGGCCCCGGGCCTGCGACTGGGCTTTGTGCATGGGCCGCAGGCGCTGCTCAAACGTATCGATCCGCAAGGGCACGCCACCGGTTGGGCGGTCTCGCCGTTGTGCCTGGCGCTGGCCTGCGAGTGGATCGAGGACGGCACCGCGGCGCGCAAGCTGGCCTGGCAGCGGGACGAGTTGCTGCAGCGCTGGCGCCTCGCCGCGCGGGTGCTCGGCGCACGCATGCCCCAGGGCCGTGAGGTGGCGCCGCACCTGTGGTTGGAGGCGGCGGATAGCCGTGACCTGGCAGCCGAGTGTCGAACTGCCGGTGTCGAGGTGGTGCCCGCCGAGGTGTTCGCCGTTGGCCCTGCTGCGGCCAACGCCATTCGCATCAGCCTGGCGGCTGCCCGCAGTCGTGTCGAGCTCAAGCAAGCGCTGGAGCGCATCGTCGATGTGTGGCCGCAATGATCGCTGCACTTGCACCCGGCCTGTAATGCGTGTCAGCTATGGTCCATGATCCCCACGATAAGGAACCGTGCATGTCCCTTTCTACAGACGGCGCTTTTATCGTCGTCCACTCTGCCGAAGAAGCCGTCGATCGTCTGGCGGTGCTGCACCAGCGCGCCACCGAAGGCCTGAGCCAGGCGCTCAAGCGCTACCTGAAAGATCGCATCCGCCCCGATGCCGAGCAGCAAGAGTTGTTTCGCTACCCCGAACTGCGGCTGACCTACGATTGCCAGGGCGAGGTGCCGACCACCGTGCGTGCCTACGCCAAGGTGCAGGTGCCCGGTACCTACAGCATCACCATCACCCATCCGGCTGCGTTCCGTAAGTACCTGCTCGAGCAACTGCAGCCGCTGATGGCCGACTTCACCCTGACCGTCGAGGTCGGTGTCAGCCAGCAGTACATCCCTTACCCCTACGTGGTGGAGCAGGGCGATGAGCTGGCCGGCTCCGGCGTGACCGCGGCAGAACTGGCGCGGGTGTTCCCCAGCACGGACCTGTCGGCCGCCACCGATGGCACCGCCGACGGCCTCTACGACTGGGAAAATACCGATCCATTGCCGCTGGCCCTGTTCGACGCCGCCCGGGTGGATTTCTCCCTGCGTCGCCTGGTGCATTACACCGGCAGCGACTGGCGCCACGTGCAGCCGTGGATCCTGCTGACCAACTACCACCGCTACGTCGACCAGTTCATTCGCAACGGTCTGGACATGCTCAATGGCGAGTCGCGCTTCGAGCGCATGGTGCTGCCGGGCAACGTGGTGATCGAGCGGGGCATGCCCGAAGGCGAGATGCAGGCGATCATCGAGACCGTGGTCTGGCACCGCTACCAGATGCCGGCCTACCACCTGCAGGCTGCCGATGGCGATGGCGATGGCATCACCCTGGTCAACATCGGCGTCGGCCCGTCCAACGCCAAGAACATCACCGATCACCTGGCCGTGCTGCGTCCGCACTGCTGGCTGATGATCGGCCACTGTGGCGGCCTGCGTCAGTCGCAGACCATCGGTGACTACGTGCTGGCTCACGCCTACATGCGCCGCGACGGCATTCTCGACCGTGTGCTGCCACCGCACATTCCGCTGCCGGCCCTGGCCGAAGTGCAGCAAGCGTTGCAGGATGCCGCCGCGCAGGTGACTGGCGAGCGCGGTGACGATCTCAAGCGTCGGCTGCGCACCGGTACCGTGCTGACCTACGACGACCGCAACTGGGAGCTGCGCTGGGCGCAGGAGCGTCCGCTGATCAACCTGTCACGGGCCGTGGCGGTGGACATGGAAAGCGGCACTATCGCCGCTCAGGGTTATCGCCTGCGCGTGCCGTATGGCACCTTGCTGTGCGTGTCGGACAAGCCGCTGCACAGCGAGATCAAGCTTCCGGGCGCGGCGGGTGCCTTCTACGAGCGGGCCGTGACCCAGCATCTGCACATCGGTATCGCCGCTCTGGATCTGCTGCGTGGCCAGCTCAACTCGCTGCACTCGCGCAAGCTGCGCAGCTTCGACGAGCCGCCATTCCGCTGAAGGCGGCCCCGGGCGCCAGGCTCATAGCGGGTGAGCTTGGCGCTACTTCTTCGACTTGCCGACCATCATCCGCCAGCGGTTGCGGTTGAGCAGCACGTAGCCGGTCAGTTGCATGCCTGCGGCTATCACCAGGCTGCGGGTCAGGTCCGGGTCAGCCGGGCGCGGCCCGCTGTAGATGGCGTACAGCGCATACACGACGCCGATCAGGCCGAGGATGAAGAACACCAGGCCGAGAATGGTCAGACGGTGAAGATTGCGTAGAGACATGGCAGAAATCGTCAGGGATAACGGGCGGCCAAACTAACCCGGAATTCCGGGTTTCGCCAGTCGCCCGTCCAGACGCTCACTTGCCCACCTGATGCAGCGGCAGGGCCGTGGTCGATTTGATCCGCTCCATGGCGAAGCTGGAGCTGATATCGGCGATGCCGGGGATTTCGATCAGGCGCTTGTACACGGCGTCGTAGCCCTCGATGTCGGGCACCACCAGGCGCAGCAGGTAATCGGTGACACCCGCCATGCGATAGAAGTCGACCACCTCGTCGATCGCCGCCACCTGACTGTGGAAGTGCTTGAGCCATTCGGCGTTGTGCTGATTGGTGCGCACGAAGGCGAATACCGTGACCGGCACGCCGATCTTGCGCGAGTCGAGCAGGGCCACTCGGGCACCGATCACGCCGCTTTCCTCGAGCTTCTGAATACGCCGCCAGCACGCCGTGTTACTCAAACCAACGCGTTCGGCGATCTCACCCAGCGGCTGAGTGCAGTCCTGCTGTAGCAGCGCGAGCAAGGCGCGGTCGAACTTGTCCACGGTCTAGAAAACTCCTGATAAGACGATTGGGGAATATCGTCAGTATGAAATGGGCTAAGTCTGGAAAATAATTTCGTTTACTTTGTCTGGGTTGGAAATCTATTCCGTTTCATGGGCTCGAGAACAGTGAAATAACAAAATTTTTCACGTCCCGCTCTCTTAGCATGGTGCTCCAGACAAAGCCGTCTAGCACGGCGCCTTCAATCATCTGCACGGCCGCTACCCCTATGTCAGAACTGTATTTCGATTACGCCGCTACCACTCCCATCGACGACGCTGTCATTCGGGACATGTTGGCGTGCATGGGCCGTGACGTGGTGTTCGGCAATCCCGCTTCCGCGTCCCACTCCTTCGGGCAGCGGGCTCGTCTGGCGGTCGAAAAGGCACGCAAGCAGGTGGCGGCCCTGGTGGGTACCCGCGCAGATCGCCTGGTCTGGACGTCCGGGGCGACCGAGTCGAACAACCTGGCGCTCAAGGGCGTGGCCGCGCTGGCCGATGGCCGTCGGCACATCATCACCAGCCGCCTCGAGCACAAGGCCGTTCTGGATACAGCCGGGCAACTGGAGCGCGAGGGCTTCGAGGTGACCTGGCTGCAGCCCGATGCCAACGGCATCATCCAGCCGGAGGCGGTCGCGGCAGCCTTGCGTGACGACACCCTGCTGGTCTCGTTGATGCTGATCAACAACGAACTCGGTACGCTGACCGATATCGCCGCGGTGGGCGAGCTCGTTCGTCAGCACGGCGCGCTGTTCCATGTGGACGCCGCCCAGGCCACCGGCAAGGTGGCCATCGATCTGGCCACCTTGCCGGTGGACCTGATGTCCTTTTCCGCCCACAAGACCTATGGTCCCAAAGGTATTGGTGCGCTCTACGTCGGTGACCGTGCGCGCTCGCTGATCCAGGCGCAGATCCATGGCGGTGGGCATGAGCAGGGGCTGCGCTCCGGCACCCTGGCCACCCACCAGATCGTCGGCATGGGCAGCGCCTTCGCCCTTGCCGGTGAGCTGATGAGCGAAGAGAACACGCGCATCGCTCGCCTTTGCGCACACCTGCGCGAAGGGTTGCTGGCGCTGCCCGGCGTGCGTCTCAACGGCTGCGCCGAGAAGCGTGTGCCGCATACCCTCAACCTGTGCATCGACCACCCCTGGTTCGATGCCGAGAATCTGCTGGGGACGCTGGCGTTCTCCTCCACTTCGGCCTGCAATTCGGCCAGCAGCGCGCCGTCCCATGTGCTGCTGGCGCTCGGGCTGGACGATACCCAGGCGTATCGCAGCATTCGCCTGAGCCTCGGCCGCTACACCACGCTCGCCGACGTCGAGCAGGCCATCGATGCCATTCGCCGCTGTCTGCCTGAATGACGGGCCGGTGATCGCCCGATGAGCACGCTGGGAGAGCGGGCGCTGCAGGTCGAGAGCGTTTTCGATGCGCAGACGTCGACGTTCAGCCATCTCGTCCATGCTGGCGCGGGCAGCGCTTGCGCGGTGATCGATCCGGTGCTCGGCTATGACCTGGAGTCCGGCAGGCTCGACAGCGCACCGGCGGACGCTCTGTTGCGAGCGCTGGAGGCCAGGCACCTGGAGGTGCAGTGGATTCTGGAAACCCATATCCACGCCGATCACCTCACCGCCGCTGCTTACCTGCGCGAGCGCAGTGGTGGGCGGGTCGCCGCCGGACCAGGCATTGGCGAGGTACAGCGGACCTTTCAGGCGCGTTTCCAACTGCCCGAGGATTACTGCCAGGCGAGCGGCCAGTTCGACCATCTGCTCGCCCCCGACGAAGACTTCGCCATCGGTGCTCTGTCCGCTCGGGCGCTGCATGTGCCCGGGCATACGCCCGCCGACACGGCCTTTCTGGTCGAGGAGCGGCACGTGTTCGTCGGCGACACCCTGTTCCAGCCGGACATCGGCACGGCACGCTGCGATTTTCCTGGTGGCAGTGCTGCGCAGTTGTATCGCTCCATTCGGCATCTGCTCGAACTGCCGGGCGACACCCGCCTGTTCATGTGCCACGACTACCCACAGGATCGCGCGCCACGGGCCTGGTGCTCCGTGCAGGAACAGCGCCTGCATAACCAGCATATGCATCAAGGCGTCAGTGCCGCGCAGTTCATCGAATGGCGTGAAGAACGGGATGCAGGGCTGGAGCCCCCCAGGTTGCTGATCCCGGCGCTGCTGTGGAATCTTCGCGCCGGCGTCCTGCCCGACGGGGACGTGGCAGGCGTGCGTTTTCGCTGGGCGGCGAACTGAGCCCGTCCATCTCCACGGCGACCAGAGCCTTGCAATAAAAAGCCCCTGACACTCATCGAGCATCAGGGGCTTCTGAGCGGGCGACTCATCGTCGCCAGCGGAGGGGCGGGATCGGCTACCTCGAAGACTACTCGTCGCTCGGCGCCAGCTCCTTTTCACCTACATGCTCGCCAGCCAGCGATGCACGCACCGCGGCGACCTGCTCGGCGGACACCGCCGGCGCGTCGTTCGACCAGCCTTGACGCAGGAAGGTGGCCAGTTCGGCGACCTCGGCGTCGTCCATGCGATCGGCGAAGCCCGGCATCGGCAGGATCGAGGGTGCGCGCGCCGTCGATGGCGTTTGCGCACCGGCGAGTATCACGTGCAGCAGGGCGCTGGGGTTTTGCGCGTTGATCACCGACGCGCCATCCAGGCGTGGGAACACCCGAGGCGCGCCGTCACCCGCCACGAAGTGGCAGGCGCCGCAGTTGTCCAGATACAGACGCTCGCCAAGGGTCAGGTCGGTGGCCGCCGTCAGCTTGCGGGTGGTCGCTTCGCTGCGCTCGGGCTGATGGGCGCTGGCTGGCTGGCCGTCGGCGGCGAGGGACTTCAGGTAGGCCGCCATGGCGTGCAGGTCGTCGTCCGACATGTGCGAGGTGCTGTTGGCCACCACGTCGGTCATCTCACCGGCTACCGAGGCCTTGGCGTTACGGCCGGTACCCAGGTAGTCGACGATTTCGTCCTGGGACCAGTGCGGCATGCCGCGCAGCGAGGGCACGGCCCAGTCGTTGAGCTCGGCGCCGCTCAGGTAGTCGGCGGTGCTTTCATCGAGCCCCTTCTCCTGCATGGTCAGCGCCCGTGGCGTGTGGCAGGAGCCACAGTGGCCCAGGCCCTGTACCAGGTAGGCACCGCGGGCAATCTGCGCATCGGCATCGCGGGTGGTGACTTTCAGCGCCTCGGCAGCGGACTCCGGCGATGGCGAGAACAGCGTGCGCCAGTAGGCCAGGGGCCAGCGGATCGACAATGGCCAGGGGATGTCGTTGGCCTGGTTGGCCTGTTCCACCGGCTGCACGCCCTGCATGAAGTAGGCGTACAACGCCTGCATGTCGGCATCCGAGACCTTGGCGTAGGACGGGTAGGGCATCGCCGGGTACAGCGCGCTGCCGTCGTGGCCAACGCCGCGGCGAATGGCGCGTTCGAACTCGCCATAGGTCCAGTCACCGATCCCGGTCTGCTTGTCTGGGGTGATGTTGGTGGAGTAGATGGTGCCGATCGGCGACTCGATACCGAGGCCGCCGGCGAAGGCCTTGCCGCCTCGGGCGGTATGGCAGGCCACGCAGTCACCGACGCGCGCCAGGTACTCGCCCTGGCTGATCAATGCCGGGGTGACGGCCTGACCGAGCTGCGCCGAGGCGTCGCCCGAGCGGTTCAGGGCGATGCTGGCCAGCCAGGCCAGTGCAGCGAGCAGCAGACCGATGATCAGCAGCTTGAGGAGCAGAGAACGGGGTGTGGATTTCATCTCTGCGCTCCTCATGCCTGCACCAGTGGGCCGGGGTTCTTCAGGTACTGATCCTTGATGGCCTGGGCGGCGAACAGGGTCAGTGCACCGATCAGGGCCGTGGGGTTGGCCTGGAAGTTCTGCGGAAAGGCGTTACCGCCCGGTACGAAGACGTTGTGCACGTCCCAGCTCTGCAGGTAGCGGTTGAGCGCACTGGTTTTCGGGTTGTCGCCCATGACCGCGCCGCCCACGTTATGGGTGGACACGTACTTGGTGATGTCCCAGTGCGAGTCCATCGCCAGGAAACTCTCGGAGACGCTGTCCGGCCCCAGCTCGCGGGTGATGTTCTGGACGATGCCGCGCAGGTATTGCTGCAGCTTCAGCTCGTTCTCCTTCCAGTCGAAGGTGATGCGCAGCAGTGGCTGGCCCCATGGGTCCTTGTAGGTGGGGTCGAGATCCAGGTAGTGGCCGCGGTAGGACATGCAGCCGGTGGAAATGCTCACCTTCATGGAGTGGCCGTACCAGTCGGTCATGCCGTCTTTCCAGCCCTGGCCCCAGGCCGGCGTGCCGCCCGGCAGCGCGGTGCCGATCGGCGTGCCGGTGGCCTGCGAGCTGTGGATCTTGGCGCCGCCGATGAAACCCAGCGAAGGGCCGTCGTAGTTGCCCGGCGAGATGTCGTTGAACATCTGTCCGGTGGCACCGGCGGTGGCGAACGGATTGAACTGCTTGTCCTTGAAGAACAGGGTCGAGCCGCCGACGCTGAGGTAGGCGTAATCGCGGCCGATGGTGCCTGTCTCGGTAACCGGGTCGTAAGGCTTGCCGATTCCGGAGAGCAGCATCAGGCGCACGTTGACGAACTGGAAGCCGGCCAGCACGACGATCTTCGCCGGCTGGAACACCGTGTTGCCGTGTTCGTCGGCATAGGTGACGCCGCGGGCGGTCTTGCCATCGGCGTGCAGCTCGACGCGCAGCACGTTGGCCCGGGTGCGGTAGGAGAAGTTTTCGAGGCGCTTGAGGGCATCCATCACCGCTGTCTGCGGCGAAGCCTTGGAGTAGTTCAGGCAGGGGTACTTGCTGCAGTAGCCGCAGTAGTTGCACGGCGCGATCTGGTTGCCGTAGGGGTTGGTCCAGGCGCGCGAGACGTTGGCCGACGGGTTGGGAAACGGGTGATAGCCGAGCTTGCGCGCGGCGTCGGCGAACAGCTTGTTGTTGAGCGTGTCTTCCAGCGCCGGCAGCGGGAACGGGTTGGAGCGCGGGCCTTCGAACGGGTCGCCGCCTTCGATGATGCGGCCCTGCAGGTTGCCGGTGTTGCCCGACAGCCCGCAGATCTTGTCGAACTTGTCGAGGTAGGGCTCGATCTCGTCCCAGGTGAACGGGTAGTCACCGATGCGCATGTCGTCCTGCAGAATGCCCTTGCCGTAGGCCTGGTCGGCGTAGGTCTTGAGCTTGATGTCGGTCGGTGTCGGGCGGATCAGTACGCCGGTCCAGTGCAGGCCCGAGCCACCCACGCCGGTGCCGGGCACGAAGGCGCCCCACTTGCGCGTCGGCAGGGCGGTGCCGTGGCTGTTGTGGCGGACCGTCAGGGCGCCATCCTTGGGGCTGACCATGACCTTGTTGCGTACCGCGTAGGCGTACTGGTCGGCAGGCTTGGGATAGGCGAAGTCGGCATTGTTGCGGTCTTCCCCACGCTCCAGAGCGCGTACTTTCAAACCCGCCTGGGCCAGTTCGATGCTCATCAACGAGCCGGTCCAACCCAGGCCGACTACGACGACATCGACTTCGTCATTGGTAATGTCTGACATAAAAAACCTTGCTTGCTGAAACGCTGCGCGAAAAGAAAATCAGCCGCGGTCGCCGTTGAGGCTGACCGGCCCGAGGGGATACTTGACGTTGTGCTGGGCGACCCATTCCAGGTAGCTGGCACGGGCACCCGGAAAGCCGATGGCGATCCACGCCTTCATGCCCTTGTTGCCGCCGTAGATCGGGTCGGACAGGTAGCCCTGCTGGGAGAGCGAAAGCATTTCGCTGAAGAACAGCTTGGAGCCGAGCACCTCTTCGCCGAAGGCCGCGAAGTCCACCTCACCGGCTTCGAGCTTCTTCAGCACGCTGTCCTGGGTGGTGGCATCGAGCAGGGCGAAGCGCTCGTGGTGGGCGTGCTCACACCAGGCATCCACGGCCTTGATGCCGTTGCGATAGATCTGCTGCGGCAGGTACGGAATCTGGTAGCCGAGGGTGGCTGGTGCAGCGAGGTCGAAGGGCCCCTCGAGGTAGATTTCGCTCCCCAGGTCGCTTGCCAGCTGCTGGTCCATGAATACCGGCACGTTGGTTTCCAGGGCGCCAGGTGCTTTACCGCCAGCGGGAATCAGACGGTCGCAGGCGGCCATCATGAAGGTCCACTCGGTGGCGCTGAAAAAGGTCGGTGTATAGCTGTCGAGGGCTGGCGCGACCATCTCGGCAGCGGAGGCTGCGCTCAGGCCTTTGATGGTCACGCCCAGCGCGGGGAGGGCGATCAGCGAAGAAAGCAGAAACTTCCTTCGCGACGTGGGTTTGGACAACAACATGTAGAGGCCACCTATGACTGCTCACAAGAAAGCCGGATGTTGCAGGGCTCAGGGGCCGGGCACCTCACGTGCGGTCCAACTCCCAGCGCGAACGGGATGGCGACAGCCGCGACCTCCAGTCCGGGAGGCGACGGCTTTCAGGTTCCGGAGGCTGGCGTGGGCGGTCTGCGACCAGGGCCAGAGACCGCGGCCGCAGCGGGCAATCTGTGTGCAGTACGGCTCGCGCTCGTCTGCTCGTTCCACGTCAGGCTGTATCCAGAACAGGGCTGGCAGACCTTGGCGGCCGCTCTAATTGTGCTTCATTCACATCGGGACGGCTGGCGTGCAAAGGCATCGTCCAGCCCAACATCGAGGGGTGCGATACTCGGGTATCGTCTGCTCATCACGGTGAATCGATGCTAACATTCGAGACTGAATGTAACAAATAGTTTCTTGAAATGGTGTCAAGCAGACACACTGTCGCAGGCTTGTACCGCTCTAAATCGGCCCTTTTCGCCCGGCCGAGCTCAGTCATTAATTTGACCACTCGTTCAAGTATGAATAGGGTGTCAGCCCATTTCTCCCGCCGAGTATTTATGACCAGCCGCTCCAGATTGCCCGCCACCGTCTACCTGCTGGGGGCCACCATCTTCTCTTTGGTCACCGCCGAATTCATGGTTGCCGGCATGATGCCCGCCCTGGCCGAAGCCTTTTCGGTCAGCCTGGCGCAGGTCGGTAACCTGATCGCTCTGTATGCCCTGGGCATGGCCCTCGGTGGCCCGCCGGTGACGCTTCTGCTGCTCTCGCGCGGCATCAGCAACAAGCACGCGCTGATCGGGCTGCTGACCGTCTACGTCGCGGCCGGCGCCCTGGCCGCAGCCGCGCCGAGCTACCCGGTACTGGCGCTGGCGCGGATCATCATGGGGGTGGCCAGTGCTGCCTGCATCGGCCTGTGCATGACCGTTTGTGCCGCGATGGTCGAACAGGCGGCGCGCGGCAGGGCCATCTCGGTGGTGCTGGCAGGCCTGATGCTTTCCCCGGTCGCTGGCGTGCCGCTGACCGCCTGGGTCGAGCAGCACTACGGCTGGCGTGCCAGCTCCTGGGTGGTGGTGGCGCTGGCCTTGATCTGTACCGCCCTGGCGGCCATGCGTCTGCCGTCCAGCTCGCCGGGTGGCGAGGCGGGTCTGAACCGGCAGTTGGCCTCGCTGAACAACCGCAGCCTGTGGGGCGCCTACCTCACCAGTGGGTTGATCATTGGTGCCACCTTCGCGGCATTCAGCTATTGCGCGCCCATCCTGATCCACGAGGTCGGTATCGAGCCTGCACACGTGGCTCCGCTGCTGGCGCTTTACGGCGTGGCCAACCTGCTGGGCAACATGATCGTCGGCCGTTTTGCCGACCGCCACACCTTCAGCGCCCTGGGCTGGGGCCTGGCCTTGCTGGTGCTTGCCCTGAGCGGTTTCGCCCTGGCCGGTGATCAGGTCTGGCTGAATCTGGGTTGTTTCATCGCCATTGGCATGACCGGCGTGGCGCTCAACCCGGCAATGGTCGCGCGGGTAATGAAGGCCGCCGAGTCCGGGGCGCTGGTCAACACCTTGCACACCTCGGTGATCACCGCCGGGCTGGCTCTTGGGAGCTGGGCCGGAGGTGCGGCGATCGAAGCCGGTTATGGCTTGCGCGCTCCGCTGTGGGTCGGCGCGGGATTGGCGCTGCTGGGGCTGCTCAGCCTGGTGCGTCCGGTGGCGGCGAACAGGCTTGCGCGCGCTTGCGCTTGAGGGCGTCGGGACCGAAACTGTCCGCCATCGTGATCACCACGCACGCGTTCCGGGAGAGATCGAATGGCAGACAAGCTGCACACCTACGACGTTCTGGTTGCCTGGACGGGTAATCAGGGCACGGGCACCTCCACCTACCGTGGTTACAGCCGAGCGCACAGCATCCAGGCGCAAGGCAAGAGCCCCATCGACGGCTCGTCCGATCCGAGCTTTCGGGGTGATCCGGCGCGCTGGAACCCGGAAGAGTTGCTGGTCGCGTCCCTGGCCGCCTGCCACAAGCTCTGGTACCTGGGCTTGTGCGCCGGAGCTGGCATCGTGGTCACCGCCTACGAGGACAATGCCCAGGGCACCATGCTCGAACAGGACGATGGCGCCGGCCAGTTCACCTCGGTGGTGTTGAGGCCGAAGGTGGTGCTGGCTTCCGGTTCCGATCTCGAGCGCGCCAGGGCCCTGCATCACCAGGCACATGAGATGTGCTTCATCGCCCGCTCGATGAACTTCCCGGTCAGCCATGAGCCGGAGCTGTCGATCAGCCCGGACAGCTGAGGCGGCGTCAGGCGCTCATCAGCTCGCGTACGCGCGACACCAGGGTGTCGACCGCGAAGGGTTTGGTCAGCACCTGCATCCCCGGCCCGAGGTGGCCGTTGCCGATCGCGGCATTTTCCGCGTAGCCGGTGATGAACAGGGTTTTCAGGCTCGGTCGAATTTCCCGTCCGGCATCGGCCATCTGTCGTCCATTCATGCCGCCAGGCAGACCCACGTCGGTGATCAGCAGGTCGATCTGCACGTTCGAGCGCAGCACCTTCAGCCCCGCGACACTGTCGGCAGCCTCGACCACGGCATAGCCGAGATCGCTCAGCACGTCGGTCAGCAGCATGCGTACCGTCGGCTCATCATCCACCACCAGGATCGTCTCGCCCGTTTCGGGCAGCGAGGCCGAGGTGGTGATGGCTTCGCTGCGGTCTTCGCTGGCGTCGCCGTGATAGCGCGGCAGGTAGATGCTGATGGTGGTCCCCTGACCCAGGGTGGAGTGGATGCGCACCTGACCACCGGATTGCTTGGCGAAGCCATAGATCATCGAAAGGCCGAGACCGGTGCCCTGGCCGATGGGTTTGGTGGTGAAGAACGGATCGAAGGCCTTGGCGATGACCTCGGGCGACATGCCGGTGCCGGTGTCGGTCACCGACAGGGAAAGGTACTGACCCTCGGGAATGTCGTGGGTCCGCGCGACGTCGCGATCCATCCAGCGGTTGGCGGTCTCGATGGTGATGCGCCCGCCGTCGGGCATGGCGTCACGGGCATTGATGCACAGGTTCAGCAGCGCGTTCTCGAGCTGACTGGCATCGGCCAGCGCCGTCCACAGGCCCGCCGCGCCGACCGTTTCGACCGCGATGCTGGGGCCCACCGTGCGCTGAATCAGATCGCTCATGCCGGTCATCAGCCGGTTCACATCGGTGGGTTGCGGGTCCAGGGTCTGCCGACGGGAGAAGGCGAGCAGGCGGTGGGTGAGGGCGGCGGCCCGCTTCGCCGCGCCCTGAGCGGCTGCCATGTACTTGTCGATGTCGCTCAGGCGGCCCTGGGCAACGCGAATGCCGAGCAGTTCCAGCGAGCCGGAAATGCCCGCCAGCAGGTTGTTGAAGTCGTGTGCGAGGCCACCGGTCAGTTGGCCGACGGCTTCCATTTTCTGTGACTGGCGCAGCTTTTCCTCGGCCTGCATCAGTTCGTTGGTGCGCTCGGCCACACGCTGTTCCAGGGTGTCGTTGAGCACGCGCAGGGCGGTGATGGCGCGGTCCCGCTCGGCCTCCACGGTGCGCCGCTCTTCCACGTCGATGAGCACGCCGGGGAAACTCAGTGGAGTGCCATCCGCCGCGTGGTCCACGCGCCCATTGGCCTCGATCCAGTAGTACTGGCCGTCTGCGCGTCTGACCCGATATTGATGCACATAGGCTCCCCCACGGCGGGCCGCCTCGTCGACTGCGGCGATCATCGCGTCGCGGTCGTCGGGATGCACGGTGGCGATCACCTGCTCGAGGTCCAGGCCTTCACGGCCCATGCTCGGGTCGAGGCCGAAGGCAACGGTGAAGGCTTCGTCGACCGTGAAACGGTCGGCCTGCAGATCCCAGTGCCAGGTGCCGATGATCGCTCCGGCGGCGAGCGCCAGTTGCACGCGCTCGACGTTTTCGCGGGCGGTCGCCTCGCTGATGCGCAGGCGTTCCTGCGCGTTGCGCCGTTCGGTCACGTCATTGAAGAAGATGCCGATCTTGCGCTCTTCGGGCTCACCGACCCGAACGGCACGTACGTCGAACCAGCGCTCGAAGGCCTTGGCGTAATTCTCGAAGTTGGTCGGTTCGCCGGTCTTGGCGACATGGCCGTACATCTCGAACCAGAACGTCTCCAGGTCCGGCGCGTACTCGGTGACCCACTTGCCGCGCAGGTCGACGCCCGCCTGCCGTTCGAACGCCGGGTTGACCTCGATGAAGCGATAGTCCACGGGACGATCGTCAGCATCGAACTTGACCTCGACGATGGCGAAAGCCGCCTCGATGGTGTCGAGGATGGTTTGGAAGCGCTCTTCGCTCTTGCGCAAGGCGATCTCGGCGCTGCGCATTCGGGTGAGGTCGAGCATGGCGCCGATCATGCGTACAGCGACCCCGTCGGCATTGCGGATCACATGTCCGCGATCCAGCACCTCGGCGTAGGTGCCGTCCTGACGCTGAAAACGGTAGCCGTCGGTCCAGTCCGTTGCCTCACCATCGATGACCGCGTGGATCGAGGCATCGATACGGGTTCTGTCATCCGGGTGAATGCGCGCCATCCACCAGTCACCGCTGGTTTCGGTGCTCGCCAGGGAGTAGCCATAGGCATCCTCCAGCGCTTCGTTCCAGAGCACCTGATTGGCCGCCAGGTCCCAATCCCATACCGCGTCGTTGGTCGCTTTGGCGGCTAACCGATAGCGCTCCTTGGTCTCCTCCATCGCCTGGCCCGCCAGATGCTCGCTGGTGCGGTCGCGCAGGATCTTCATGAAGCCGAGAAGACTGTTGTCGTCATTGTAGAGCGGCATCATCTCGCCCGATGCCCAGAAGCGTTGCCCGCTCTTGCGCAGGTGCCAGCGCTCGTCAGCAGCCCGACCGTGCTGCAATGCACTGCGCATTTCATAGTCGACCCGGCCGCTGGCGCGATCGGCTGGGGTGAAAAAAAGCTCGGCCTTGCGCCCGCATATTTCTGCCGGTGCCCACCCCATAATGTGGGTCGCACCCTGGTTCCAGTCGGTAATGACTCCAGTCGTATCGATCAGGATGATGGCGAAGTCGATGGCGCTCTCGAATACCGCGCGCTGCCGTGCCGCGTTTCTGGCCTGGGTGATCTGGCTGGGTTGCAGCCTCCCATCGTTCGCAGCGGGGCGCACACCTGAGTGCGATGCATCGATGCCTGACTCTTCAAGCGCGACACGCAGTCGTAGCACTTCCGCTTCCAGCTCTTCACGGCTCAGGTTTTTCAGAGTTGTCTCCACGTACCCATGATTGCTGCTGCCCATGCAGAGAACGTCGTTTCGTCTCGCGCCGATCCTGGCAGCAATTACAGCCTGAAAATCGGCTTTGTATACTGATCCTTCTCAGATACTTCCGTGCAAAAACTTGTTTTCGAATGACGTGCAGGCTTCAGCGGCAGCCTGTCGTCTTGTCTCCATATTAAATCTGTTGGGCTTTGTATAGATTGCAGCGGTCACATCTTCGTGGAGGCCGTTCGCGACTCATAGTGTTCTGAACAAGCCGTGCCGAACTGCACCTGTATCCGAGCTGGAATCGACCGGCCGGCATACCGCATACGCCCATGTTTAGACAAGCCGACTCCCCTAACCATCCGGCGGGGCACTTCTGGAGTGGAAAATGGTAGAGATTAGGCCGGTTGTATCGACAGGGAATGCGGGTTTCGATGCCGTGTTGAAGGGCGGTTTGCCCAGCAATCGTTTGTATTTGCTCGAAGGCACTCCCGGCGCCGGGAAAACCACGCTGGGCTTGCAGTTTCTGCTGGAGGGCGTCGCCGCTGGCGAGCCGGTTCTGTACATCACGCTGTCGGAAACCAGCGAAGAGCTGGATAGCGTCGCCAAATCCCATGGCTGGACGCTGGAAGGCATCGACCTGTTCGAGTTCTCCTCCACCGAAGAGGTGCTGGGCGAGGACTACGAGCAATCGATCCTCCACCCCTGGGAGGCCGAACTCGGCGGCACCATCAAGCTGATTCAGCAGCGCGTGGATCAACTGCGCCCCAAGCGTCTGGTGTTCGACAGCCTCTCGGAGATGCGCCTGCTCGCTCAGGATCCGCTGCGCTATCGGCGCCAGGTGCTGGCGCTGAAACAATTCTTCGCCGGCCGCGACATCACCGTCCTGTTGGTCGATGACCTGACCACCATCAGCGGCGAGCGCGACAACCACTTGCACAGCCTTTGCCATGGCGTGGTCACCCTCGAGCGCCTGACCCTCGAATTCGGTGCTGCGCGCCGTCGCCTGCAGGTACAGAAGCTGCGTGGTGTCGACTTCACCGCAGGCTTTCACGACTTCACCATCCGCAAGGGGGGCCTGGAAGTCTATCCGCGCCTGATCGCCGCCAAGCACAATACCGACTATGCCAACGAGCCGGTCAAGAGTGGCGTGCAGGAACTGGACGACCTGTTGGTGGGTGGGCCGATCCGTGGCACCAGCACCCTGGTCACGGGGCCAGCGGGTTCGGGCAAGACGACCCTGGCACTGGTGTATCTGGCCGCGGCCTGTGCCCGGGGCGAGAACTGCACGATCTACGAGTTCGACGAACGTATCGGCACGCTGCTGGCGCGCGCTGACTGCATGGGGCTGCAACTCAGCCATTACGTGGCGACCGGCCAGTTGGTCATTCAGCAGATCGACCCCGCCGAGATTTCACCGGGTGAGTTCGCCTGGCGCGTACGTACCGAAGTGGAGGTGCGCGGCAGTTCGCTGCTGGTGGTGGACAGCCTGAATGGCTACATGGCCGCCATGCCGCAAGAGCAGCAACTGATCCTGCAGATGCACGAGTTGATGTCCTACCTCAGCCAGCAGGGCGTGGTGACCTTCCTGATCAACCCGCAGCACGGCTTGATGGGCTCGATGTCCACCAACCTCAACGTTTCCTATGTGGCGGACTCGGTGATCCTGATCCGCTTCTTCGAAGCCAAGGGCCGCCTGCGCAAAGCCATTTCGGTGATGAAGCACCGTGGCGGCGCCCATGAAGACACCATTCGTGAGCTCAGAATCGACTCTCAGGGCGTTCGGGTCGGTGAACCGCTGACCAACTTCCGTGGGGTGTTGACCGGTACGCCGGAGTACTACGGTGCCGAACAACCGCTGATGGAAGAGCGAACGCGTGGCTAATGACCTGACCGTGCAAGCCCGCCAGTTACTCGTCACTGCACCCTTCAAGGGCGACGGGACGAGTCTGGAAAAACTCTTCGGTGCGATTTACCCCCTGCAGTTGCACGGCAGCCTGGCCTCGCTGACCAGCGCAATCAATGACCAGGCCGGAGTTGTGGTTCTCACCGAGGAAGCCTTGGTCGGTGACGTCTCGATGCTGGGGCGTGCTCTGGAGGAACAGGCCGCCTGGTCGGAAATTCCGATCATCCTGCTGGCTTCCAACAAGGGACGTTTGGGGCGCGCCACGGAAGCAGCCCGGCTGCGCTTGCCAGCCGCTGCGGGGCACGTGCTGGTACTCGAGCGGCCACTGAGCTCCGCGTCGCTGATCAGCGCGGTTGCTGCCGCCTGGCGTTCCCGCGAGCGGCAGTTCGACATGCGTGACCGCCTGGCCGAATTGGCCGAAGAGCGCTCGCGCATGCACACGCTGCTGGAGAACATCCCCGTTGGTGTGTGCTTCATGGACAGTGACGGCAAATCGCTGGTCAGCAACCCGCGCTATCGGCGCTGCGTACCCGATGACGTCATTCCCTCCCGGAGCCCGACGCGCTTGAACCGTTGGGTTGGCCACGATGAGCACGGCAACCTGCTCGCGCCCAACATGTTTCCCGGGGCGCGGGCTCTGCGGGGGGAGCCGGTAGCCGGTCTCGACTTCAGCTACCAGACCGATGATGGCGACGAGTCCTGGATGAGGGTCAGCGCCATCCCGCTCTACGACGAAAGCCAGCACCTGATCGGTGCCGCTTCGGTCATTCTCGACATCAACGAGGAGAAGCGCTCGCAGCAATCGCTCAGGCGCTTCAACGAAGAGCTGGAAATTCAGGTCAGGGCACGTACCCAGGCCCTCAATGCCGCTGTCGAGAAGCTGAAACTGGAGAGCGACGAGCGCGCCCGTGCCGAAGAACAGTTACGCCAGTCCCTGAAGATGGAAGCGGTCGGGCAGCTCACCGGCGGCATCGCTCACGACTTCAACAACATGCTCACCGGTGTGATGAGTGCCATGGAGCTCATGAAGCTGCGCCTGGCCAAGGGCAAGCTCGATGGCGTCGAGCGCTTCATGGATGCCGCCTACTCATCGGCCCAGCGCGCCGCCTCCCTGACCCAGCGCCTGCTGGCGTTCTCGCGGCGACAATCACTGGATTCCAAACCTTTGTCGGTCAACGGCTTGATTCTCTCGCTTCACGAACTGCTGCAACGCACCGTGACCGAGCAGGTGAGCGTGCAGCTCGATCTGTGCGAGAACGATCCGTGGGTATGCGCCGACACCAATCAACTGGAAAACGCGCTGCTCAACCTGGTGATCAATGGCCGTGACGCCATGCCTCGGGGCGGCACCCTGACGATCAGAACCCGAGCCAGCAACGCGACTCTGGAGCCCGCGAGGGAGGGCGGCTTTGGCGAGGCCGGGCATGTCTGCATCGATGTCAGCGACACCGGTGTCGGCATTCCCGAACACCTGCTCAACAAGGTTTTCGAACCCTTCTTCACCACCAAACCCATTGGCCAGGGCACTGGCCTGGGGCTGTCGATGGTCTATGGCTTCGCCAAGCAGAGTGACGGCCGGCTCGCCATCGACAGCGTCGAGAACAAGGGCACCACCGTGTCCATCTGCCTGCCGGTGAGCGATAGCCATAGCCTGCCGGCACAGATCCCCGGTGAGATGGCGGTAGCCGGCAAGGGGCAGACCATTCTGCTGGTCGAGGACGACGACTCGGTGCGCCTGATCAATCAGGCCGCACTGGTCGAACTCGGCTATCGGGTGGTGGTGGCGCGCGAAGCCGAAGAAGCACTGGCGCAGCTGAGTAACCTGCCCAGCCTCGATCTGCTGGTCACCGACGTCGGCCTGCCGGGCATGAATGGCAGACAGCTCGCCGAAGTCGTGCAGCAACTCAAGCCCGGCCTGCCCGTCCTGTTCCTGACCGGCTACGCCGAGGGCGCCATGAAGCGTGAAGACTTCCTCGGCCCGCACATGCACCTGCTGACCAAGCCCGTATCCCTGGAAGCACTGGCCAGCCGGATCGACCTGATGCTGGGCGAGCAGGGCGCAGGCGGTCCGCGCGAGGTGGATTAGCGCCCCAGCTGGCCGTTTCAGCGTTCACGCTGGATATCGATGCGCCTGCAGATAGGCCTTGAGCAGCAGCGTGGCCTGCGGCTCGATAGCGGTTTCGAAGCTGGCAGGCGCATTGCCTTCCAACAGAGAACGAACCGGGCCGGCGAGGGCGCTCAACGCGATTGAAGCGGTCAGCGTCGGGTCTGCGAAATGTGCGTCAGGCGCCGTCTTCAGCATGGCGGCAAAGGCCGCCACCATGCGCGTATTGATCCGTGCAACGAGCTCGGCCCCCCCTCGTTCGGCTGCAATCGCATACAGCGCTTTAGAGACCGTCGGGTCGCGCAGTTTGACGGCCAGGTATGCCGAGACCAGACCTGCAGCCATATCGCCAACCGGCTTGCCCTGAAGCGCGATACAGGCCGACTCGGCGGCATCCACCACTTCCAGCAAATGCTTTTCAAGCACGGCGGCGAGCAGTGCATCGCGGTTCGGGTAGTACTGATAAAGGCTGCCCACCGACATGCCGGCGCGCTCGGCCACCCGGGTCGTGGTGCAGCGGATCAGGCCCTGTTGTGTCAAAACCTGAAGGGTGGCGGTGTGCAGAGCCGCGACAGTGGCAGCCGATCTGGCTTGAACCGCTGATTTTCTTGGCTTTAGCGATGCGGTTGGGTTGCTCATGGAATGCGAATTCTAAAACCTGAAGGATCCTTCATATCATAGTTCTCCCCCAGCGAAGCAAGAGCGATCGATATGAGCAGCGCAGACAACAACGGCACTTTCATTCTCGGCGACCGTGAGGTGAATCGAATCGGCTATGGCGCCATGCAGTTGGCCGGCCCCGGCGTATTCGGCCCACCCAAGGACCGGGTTGCCGCGCTGGCCGTATTGCGTGAAGCCGTCGCAGCCGGCGTGAACCACATCGACACCAGCGATTACTACGGGCCGCACGTCACCAATCAGATCATCCGCGAAGCCCTGCATCCCTACAGAGATGAGCTCACCATCGTCACCAAGATCGGTGCTCGTCGCGATGGCCAGGGTGCGTGGCTGCCTGCGGTGTCAAAGGCGGAGCTGACCCAGGCCGTGCATGACAACCTGCGCAATCTTGGTGTGGACGTACTCGATGTGGTGAATTTCCGTGCGATGCACGGCCCGATGGGGCCGGCGGAGGGCTCCATCGCCCAGCCGCTGGAAGCCATCGCGGAGCTTCAGCAGCAAGGGCTGCTGCGTCATGTCGGCATCAGCAACGTCACGCCGACGCAGCTGGCGCAAGCGCGCAGTATCGTCAGCGTGGTTTGCGTTCAAAACCACTACAACATCGCTCATCAGCACGATAACGCGATGATCGACGAGCTGGCTCGCGATGGCATTGCCTATGTGCCGTTCTTCCCGCTCGGCGGATTCTCACCCGTGCAGTCTTCCACGCTGTCGAGCGTTGCACAGCGCCTTGGCGTAACGCCCATGCAACTGGCGTTGGCCTGGCTGCTGCGTCGCTCCGCGAACATCCTGCTGATCCCCGGGACCTCATCGCTCACCCATCTGCGTGAAAACCTCGCAGTAGGCGGGCTGCAGCTGTCGGACGAGACATTGGCAGAGTTGAACGCCATCGCGGATTGATCTTGCGAGCGCCGCTCAGGTGTCGATGCGCTTGAGATAATTTGCAATGAGTCGGCACTTGAGTGCGCCGTTGCGCCTGATAAATTGGCGCGGCGACACCGGGCCCCTCTGACAGCTGAAAAGCTGCCATGTCGGAGTTGCAGTTTGTACAACTCTGACTTAGGAGGGGCTTATGAGCACCCTAGAACCGTTTCTGATGGCCGAGTTCCTCGGCACTGCCACCTGGTTGTGGCTCATCTTCATCACCATCGTCATCAGCCTGCTGGTCTTCGACCTCGGGGTGCTTCACCGTGAGCACCGCGAAATCGGCGTCAAGGAAAGCCTCTTGCTGTCCGGCGGCTACATCACCGCAGGCCTGCTGTTCGGCCTATGGGTCTGGCACATGAAGGGCGCCGCTTCCGGTATGGATTTCTATACCGGTTTCCTGATCGAGAAATCGCTGTCCATGGACAACGTGTTTCTCATGGCGATGATCTTCAGCTTCCTGGCCATCCCGCGTAAGTACCAGCACGAGGTGCTGTTCTGGGGCATCCTCGGGGTGATCGTGCTGCGCGCGATCATGATCGGTCTGGGCGCCGCGCTGATCGCCGAGTTCAGCTGGATCCTCTACGTGTTCGGCGCCTTCCTGCTGCTGACCGGCGTGAAGATGCTGTTCAGCAAGGTCGACGATCACCCGGACCTGGCCGAGAACAGCATGGTGAAATTCCTGCGCAAGCACATGCGCGTCACCGACCGTCTGCACGAGGGCCGCTTCTTCGTGCGTCAGCCGGATGAGAAGGGCCGTATGGTGCGCTGGGCCACGCCGCTGTTCCTGGCGCTGGTGCTGATCGAGTGTGCCGACCTGGTGTTCGCGATCGACAGCGTGCCGGCGATCTTCGCCATCACCCAGGACCCGTTCATCGTCTACACCTCGAACATCTTCGCGATCCTGGGGCTGCGCGCGCTGTACTTCGCCCTGGCGGCGATGATCCATCGCTTCGCCTACCTCAAGTACGCCCTGGCTCTGGTGCTGGTGTTCATCGGCGCGAAGATCTTCCTGGTCGGCATCATCGGCAAGACGCCGCCGGTGATCTCGCTGAGCGTCACGCTCGGCCTGCTGATCGGTGGCGTGCTGCTGTCGCTGTGGAAAACCCGCAACGACCCGCCTGCCGTCGAAGCCGAAACGCCCCGTCAGTAACGTTCTTGTGCCCCGGCTTGCCGGGGCCTTCATCACCTCTGGAGATGACCCATGAATCCATCACCCATCGCTGCGCTGGTTCTGGTAGCCGTGATCGGTCTGACCACGGCGGGTTGCGATGTCGCCGAAGAGTCGGCGCAGAAACTCACCGACAAGGCCGAGCAGGCCGTGCAGGACATCGCCCGCGAAGCGGTCAGCGACACCCTCAACGCCTTCAACGAGCAGATCGATCAGGTGCAGAAATCCACCAGCGAACTGCTCGGCCAACCCGAGGATGAAGCAGGCAAGGACCAACCCGAACGCGACGCCGAGAAGCCGTCGCCTTCCTTCAAGGAGGGTGTCGAGACCTGAGTCGGGCTCCATTTTCGTACTGCTAAAACCGCACAGGGCAAGGGCCGGTATCTACCTCAGGGTAATGCCGGTCGCTTGCCCTGTTGCGTTCTCGCTGCGCCATGACACAGGCGGCTGCGCTTCATCGCTGCACCCGTTGTGCGGTTCTGCGCCCGCTTCAATCGTGGCCTTGGCGCTGGCCAAAGCGTTCCCGATAGAACGAGGGCGCCAGGCCGACCACCTTTCGAAACGCCACCCGAAAACTTTCCACCGAACTGAAACCACAGCGCTCAGCGATCTGCTCGCTGTTCAGGCTGGTGCTCTCCAGAAGTGCTCGGGCCTGTGCCATGCGCATGTGCTGCAGCCAGCTCTTGGGTGAGAGGCCGGTGGCTTCGCTGAAACGGCGCAAGAAGGTACGTTCACTCATCAGGGCTCTGGTCGCCAAGTGCTTGATCGAGAGGGGCTCGTGCAAATGCTGCCGTGCCCATTCCAGCACCGCGGAGAGATCGTCCCTGGGAGCCTGCGCGACCGGTGCGGGAATGAATTGCGCCTGTCCGCCCGAGCGCTGTGGCGCCATCACCAGGCGGCGTGCCACCGAGTTGGCGATGTGAGCGCCGTAATCGCGCTCGACCAGATGCAGGCATGCGTCGATACCCGCGGCGCTGCCTGCGGATGTGATCACCTGCCCGCTGTCCACATAGAGCACCGAGGGATCGACGTCGATGGCCGGGAAGCGCTGCGCGAGTTCATCGGTGTAGCGCCAGTGGGTGGTAGCACGCTTACCGTCCAGTAGCCCTGCTGCGGCCAGCACGAAGACACCGGAACAGATCGACAACAGACGGGCGCCTCTCGCGTGTGCGGCTTGCAACGCTTGCAGCAGGGCGGGCGGTGGCGGCTCATCACGGCTGCGCCAGCCGGGAACGATGATCGTGCGCGCCGTGTTCAGCGCCTCGAGGCCAGCGTCGGCAGTGACCTGAATGCCGCCCAGTGCGCGCATGGGGCCATTGTCCACGGCGACTATGCAGTGGCGGTACCAGGCGAAGTCGAACTCGGGGCGAGGCAGGCCGAAGATCTCCACGGCTATGCCGAATTCGAATGTGCACAGGCCGTCATAGGCGAGAACGGCAACCAGACCAGGGGCTTCATGCATTTGGCGGAAAACTACCAGTTTATGTCTATTTGGCCACTGTAGCGCTGTTCGCGGCATCTCTACAGTGGTGGCTCTTTCCGCCATCGAGTAATCAGCATGTCCAGCCTCGTCAGTGAAACGCCTGCCGCCGAGCCAGCCGTAGCGCTCGCGCATTTCAGCCGCCGTCTGAGTGTCGAAACCGACTGTTCCGATGTCCACCACAGCCAGCAGGCCGGTGAGGTGGATTACCTGCTGGTCGACGTACGCAACCCACAGGCATTCGCCACCAGCCACGTTCCCGGCGCTATCAATATTCCCAGCCGCGAGATCACGGCCGAGCGGATGGCCGATTTTCCCGCTGAGACGTTGTTCGTCGTTTACTGCGCCGGCCCCCACTGCAACGGCGTGCACCGTGCTGCGGTGCGCCTGGCGAGCCTGGGGTATGCCGTTAAGGAAATGATCGGTGGAGTCACCGGCTGGCTCGACGAAGGGTTGCCGCTGGCCGGGACGCACCCCGAGCGCAGCGGCAATGCCGACGTCATCTCCTGCGCATGTTGAGCGATGGCTGCCGGGTACGTCCGGCCACCGTGGCCGACGTTCCGCTGCTGCTCGAGTTGATGCGTGCCCTGGCCGTTTTCGAGGGCTACATCGATGAGTTTCGTGTCGATGAGCCCGCCTTGTTGGCCCGTGCCTTCGGGGCCAACCCGCAGTGCCAGGTGTTCGTCGCCGAACAGCAGGGGCAATTGCTGGGGTACGCCGTGGTGCTGGAAATTGCCTTTACCTTCGATCTACGTCCCACGTTGCTGTTGAAGGAGCTGTACGTCGCCGAGGGGCGGCGCGGCAGTGGCTTGGGGGAGGCCCTGCTGCAACAGGTCGCCCGCTTCGCGCTGAGCATCGACGCCGGACGTTTGAAGTGGGATGTCCTGACGGGTAACGCCCGTGCCGAAGCCTTTTACCAGCGCCTGGGAGGCATACCTGAGCGCAAATGGATGGGCTACCGGATGGACGTGCCTGAACTCGAACAACTGGCTCTGGCGAGTGACGCCTGAGCGACGCACCACTGTGCCGTTGCCTGGCGTTGAGCGAAGCGATACCCGGAGTTTTGTTCTCGAGTATCGCTTCGCTGTGCAGAGTGCTCCGTGAGAGGTCGTCATGGCCGTTCGAGTGCGAGCCCAGGTTGGGGCTCCACTGCGCCACGCACAGCGAACGGCGACCGTTAGCGAGCCGCTTCGGTTGTGGCTTCGGGGGCCTCGGCAGTGTTTTCAGGCTTGAGGCCCTTCAGCTCGAAGCGCTTGATCTCCCCTACGATCACCAGGTAGCTGAAGGCGGCGACGAACGCATTGGCGCCGATGAATACCAGTGCGAGTTTGAAAGAGCCCGTTGCTGCGATGATGTAGCCGATGACGATCGGGGTGGTGATGGACGCGAGGTTGCCGATGGTATTGAAGAGCCCACCGGAGAGTCCCGCAATCTGTTTGGGGGACGTGTCGGAGACCACCGCCCAGCCGAGTGCACCCACCCCTTTGCCGAAGAACGCCAGGGCCATGAACGAGACGACCATCCAATCCGTATCGACGTAGTTGCAGATGATCATGCTCATGGACAGCATCATGCCTGCGACGATTGGAACTTTGCGCGCGACGCTCAGGGAGTTGCCGCGTCGCAGGAGTGCGTCCGAAATGACGCCGCCAAGCACGCCGCCGATAAATCCGCATATCGCTGGAAGCGAAGCGATGATGCCGGCCTTGAGAATGGTCATTCCTCGCTCTTGAACGAGATAGACGGGGAACCAGGTCAGGAAGAAATACGTCAGGGTGGTGATGCAATACTGGCCCAGGTAGACCCCGGCCATCATGCGGTTCTTCAGTAGCTGCAGGATGTAGCCGAACTTGGGGCCGGAGTCCTGTTTCTTGCCCGCGGCATCGAGATCCACCAGGCCGCCATTTTCGGCGATGTACTGGATCTCGGCGGCGTTCGCCAGAGGATGGTCTTTCGGATTGTGGATCACGTACATCCAGATTATCGAGAACACGATTCCCAGCGCTCCCATCACCACGAAGACGTGCTGCCAGCCGTACGTGTAGACGATCCAGCCCATGATCGGAGCGAACAGAACCGTCGCGAAATATTGAGCCGAGTTGAAAATGGCGGATGCCGTGCCGCGCTCCTTGGTCGGAAACCAGGCGGCGACGATACGGGCGTTACCCGGGAAGGAGGGGGCTTCGGCAAGGCCCACCATGAAGCGCAGCAGGAACAGAACGGCGACCGCGCTGGCAACGCCAAACACGCCGATGTAGCCCTGCATGAGCGTGAACAGCGACCAGAGGAAGATGCTGCCCGCGTAGACGCGCTTGGAGCCGAAGCGATCGAGCAACCATCCGCCAGGGATCTGCCCCAGCACATAGGCCCAACCAAAGGCGGAGAAGATGTAACCCAGCTCGATCGCATCGATGCCGAGGTCTTTTTGCAGGCTTGAGCCTGCGATCGAAATCGTCGCCCGGTCTGCATAGTTGATCGTGGTCACGAGGAAAAGCATGAGCAAGATCAAATAGCGGGCGCGAGTCTTCTTGACTGCTTGCATGAAAGAACTCCGACGTTTGTTTTTATGGTTCGGTGCATTCCGTCGACTGTTAACGTTAACAGCTAACGTTAACAGTCTATGATGTTAACGTTATCATTGGCTACCGCTGAAATAGATCTTTTAGTGAGGGGCTGATGGGGTGGTTATGAAAAAAGGGTTGGTGGGGCAGTGAGGTGCTCGATGGGAGGATGCTTCATTGGGATCAGGTGCTGCCGCGCTCGATGATCTCGAATCCGGTGTCGATCTGATTATCGCCCTTCACACCATCAAGGCGGCGCAAGAGCGCCTCGGCGACCTGATACCCCATCTCCTGAGCATTCACGCTGACCGTCGAAAGCGCCGGGTAGGCGAACTGGCCGTTGGTGATGTTGCCGAAGCCCAGAACGGCGAGGTCGTCAGGCACGGAGATTCCATGGCTCGCGGCCTCGGCCAGTACGCCGAGCGCGACCGTGTCGGAGCTGCAGAAGACGATCTCTGGGTGCATACCGTCATTCAGCAGCTTCGCCAGGCCTGCTCGCCCGACTTCCCAGGTGGCCTCCGTCGCGAAGATCTCCTGATGAACGTCGCCAATGTTCAGCTCGTGCAGGCGCGAGATCAAACTGCGGCAACGGCGCATGGCGCGGGGATCATCGATCCCGACTACCGCCCATCGTCGATAGCCCTTGGCGTGGAAGTGATCGGCCACGGCGACGCCGACCTTCTCATGGGAAAAGCCAACCTGGGTATCCAGCAGGTCATCGCTCAGGTCCCATGCTTCGACGACGGGAATGCCAAGCGAGGCGAGACGCGAGCGGATCTGAGCAGTGTGCAGGGTGCCGGTAAGAACAATGCCGTCCGGTCGTCTGCCCAGGATCGCGTCGAGAAGGATCTCTTCATTCTCCGGCGAATAACCCGTTGGCCCGACCAGTGACTGATAGCCAAATGCGGAAAGCCTGTTGATGATCGACTGCACGGCAATCGAGTAAATCGAGTTGGCGATGGTTGGCAGCAGAATGGATACGAGCCGGCTCTTTCTGGTGGCTAGCGCCCCTGCCATGATATTCGGCACGTAGCCCATGGAACGGACGATTTCGAGTACATGCTCTCGCGTGACCTCGTTCACCAGTTCTGGGCGTTTGATCGCGCGCGACACCGTCATCACCGAGACACCGGCCTTCAGCGCCACATCCTTGATGGTGACAGGGCTCTCTGCGGAGTTGCCGTCATTTCTTCCTGATTTGCGCGCCACTTGGCTCTCTTAACACCGAACATTTGCATGGATAAGTATGAATGCCCAGGCGCGTTTTTACTATGTGCAGCATCGCGCAGACTTCAAGATCATGTGTCGAATTTCCCAGAGCGCTGGGTGCATATGTCGATAACTTTCAGGAACTGGATCCGCGGCGAGCGTGCCCTTCGAGCCCGGCGTGGAGGCCCGATGCGTGTTCAGTTCTCAGTACGGCTGCTTGCGATAGCCGTAAGATCGACGACATAGCTCGGGCTGCACTCGTTTGCCCCCTGATGCGCGTCGTCGGGATTTGCCATGTGTGCCATTGCCCGACAGAATCGCGCGCCGAGCCGGCGCAACCTGCCTGGCGGCCGTGGTGAAAAGAGGTTGGAGTTGAACGAGCGAAGCTTGTCCGAGCGTCTCGAACGCGTGGCGGCGCATGTGCCGGTCGGCGCGCGGCTGGCCGACATCGGCTCGGACCACGGCTACCTGCCCGTGGCGCTGATGAACCGTGGCGTCATCGACGCCGCGGTGGCTGGCGAGGTGGCCATGACACCGTTTCTGGCTGCCGAGCGCACCGTGGACGAGAACCACCTGGGCGCGCGCATCCGCGTGCGCCTGGCCAGTGGCTTGGCGGCGATCGAGCCAGCAGATGGCATCACGGTGGTCAGCCTCTGCGGCATGGGCGGCGAGACCATTCGCGACATTCTCGAACGCGATAAGAACCGTCTGAGCGGCGAGGAGCGCCTGATCCTGCAGCCCAACGGCGGCGAGCAGCCGCTGCGCCAATGGCTGATGGAAAACGGCTACCGCATCCTCTACGAAGAGCTGCTGCGGGAACACCGCTTCTACTACGAAATCATCGTCGCCGAGCGTACCGGGCCGGTTTCGTACAGCGCCGAGGAACTGTATTTCGGGCCCCTGCAATTGCGCGAGCGCAGCCCCGTATTCCTGGCCAAGTGGCAACGCCTGCTGCAGTTGAAGCGCCAGACCCTGGCCAACTTCGCCCAGGCACGGCAGCAGGTGGCCGATGAGAGGGTGCAGTCGCTCGCCCAGCAGGTCCGATGGATCACCGAGCTGCTGGCGTGACCTTGAGAAGGATCCTTGGCGATGGCCATCGACGACTGGAGGCCGGCGCGATTTTGTGCAGTCGGTCATCAGGCAACAGGGCAAAGTCGGTAGCATATCGGGCCCGATAGCGACGGCAGTCCCCTCCATACGCAGCTCGTTGAATGGGCTGATGGACGGTTTCACCTGGCAAGGACACGCGATGACATTCCGCCCGTTTCAGCTCGAGCCGAAAGACCTCGGTCTTCTCTTCTATGTGCTGAGTCTGCTGCTGCCAGCCATCAGGCAGCACCACGAACGGCTCGAGGTCCCGCCGGTCGTCTATGGCTGGGAAGTCTTGCTGACCGGCGCGTTGGCGATACCCGATGCGGGCATCGCATGGCTGGCGAACGTAGCCTTCGCTGTCGCCTACTTATCCAGAAAGCCTGGGCGCGTGCGCGTTTGTTCGGCTGCGGCGATCGCGCTGGGGCTGACCTCGTTCACCTACAGCGGTATCTGGAATGATGGTGATGGAAGGATTTCGATCACCGGGTACAGCTATGGCTTCTATGTGTGGATGCTCGCCTTCATCTGGCTGCCGTTGTCGCGGTTGGTCAGGTAGCCATCCCGGGCATCGCGGCGCTCAACGACGGGCCACTGGGCCGCAATGCCCCCTGGCGAATAGCCTCGCATGGGCGCCCCGAGCCACCCGGCGAGCCTCGGCCCGATCGGTGGCGATGGATAAAAAATACGGATTCTTTACGCTCTCGTGACGTTTATAAGTCGATTTCTGGACAAATCCCGTCGATAATTTTCCGGCAGCGGAGGAACTCCGCATCCGCAGAGCGTAAACGGCAGCCGTTCCAGGCTTCATCTGGAATAACCCAGCCCTCTCATTGAGCCAGACCTAAACCCTCATGTTCGAATTATTCAGCGGGCTCGACGCCTGGTTGGCGTTGAGCCTGGCACTCGCCTTGCTCTTCGTCCTCACCTTCGAATTCATCAATGGTTTCCACGATACGGCCAACGCCGTGGCGACGGTCATCTACACGAAAGCCATGCCGCCAAACCTGGCCGTCGTCATGTCGGGCATATTCAACTTCTTCGGTGTCTTGCTCGGTGGCGTGGGGGTGGCTTACGCCATCGTTCACCTGCTGCCGGTCGAGCTGCTGATCAACGTGAATACCTCCCATGGCCTGATCATGGTGTTCTCGCTGCTGGCTGCGGCGATCACCTGGAACCTCGGCACCTGGTACTTCGGCATTCCGGCCTCCAGCTCGCACACGCTGATCGGCTCGATCCTCGGCGTGGGCCTGGCCAATGCGCTGCTCACCGACATTCCGCTCGGTGACGGCGTGAACTGGCAGAAAGCCAGTGATATCGGCCTGTCGCTGATCTTCTCGCCGATTGCCGGTTTCATTGTCGCCGCGCTGCTGTTTCTCGCGCTCAAGCACTGGATGCCGACGCCGAAGGTGCATAGCACGCCGGTCTCGCGCAAGGAAATCAAAGGCAAGAACAAGCCGCCGTTCTGGAACCGTCTGGTACTGATCGTCTCGGCCATGGCGGTGAGCTTCGTGCACGGCTCCAACGATGGTCAGAAGGGCATCGGTCTGATCATGCTGGTGCTGATCGGCATCGTGCCGGCCAAGTTCGTTCTCGACCTGAACAGCACCACCTACCAGATCGAGCGTACCCGCGACGCGGCCATTCACCTGGGCGAGTTCTATCAGCGCAACGCGCCGACCCTGAACGAGTTCCTGGCCCTGGGCAAATCCGGCAACAGCGAACTGCCGAAGCAATTTCGTTGCGATCCGAAACTCACCGAGCTGACCATCACCACGTTGCTCAAGACCCTCGACGGCGTGAAGGACTACCACAGCCTGAGCGAAGAGAAGCGCATCGACATCCGTCGCTACCTGCTCTGCCTGGATGACTCGGCCAAGAAAGTCGGCAAGCTCGAAAACCTGCCAGCTCGCGAGAAGGCCGACCTCGACAAGCTGCGCAAGGACCTGACCGCGACCACCGAGTACGCGCCTTTCTGGGTGATCATCGCCGTGGCCCTGGCCCTGGGGATCGGCACCATGGTCGGCTGGAAGCGCGTGGTGAAAACCGTCGGTGAGAAGATCGGCAAGCAGGGCATGACCTATGCTCAGGGCATGAGCGCGCAGATCACCGCCGCCTGCGCCATCGGGCTGGCCAACGTCTACAGCCTGCCGGTATCCACCACCCATGTGCTGTCATCCGGGGTTGCCGGCACCATGGTCGCCAACCGCAGTGGCCTGCAGGGCAGCACCATCAGCAACATCCTGCTGGCCTGGGTACTTACCTTGCCCACCTCCATGGCGCTGGCAGCAGGTCTGTTCTATGGCGCGACGCTGATCTTCGGCTGATAGCGCTGCTTCAGAGAACGCGGTGCCTGCCGAGCAGGTACCGCGTTTTTTTGTTTCTGGGGCCTGTCCACCGGGCCGACTCATCGCTGCCGAGCAAGCCATCTCTCTGCCGTGAAACAGTGCCGTCAGGCCGAATGCACGGTCGCGCCTGGCGAATCGGCGTAGGCTGCTGCCAGCCCGTGCAGCAAGCCGCTTCGGCTGTTCATGGTTCCCGTCAGTACACGCCGAATCGATCAGGTCATTCTCATGACACGCTCACACAACCCGCCCATCGCTTTCCATCTGGGGCCTGATGCCGAGAACGATTGGGCGGCCGCCATGCTCGAACACCACGGGCTGCATTGCCAATTCGATCAGGCGCACATCGCAGGTTCATCTGCGCAAAGCTGGCACCTGGGCGATATCGGGGTGACGCGTGCCGACCTCGTGTCACTCGCGTTAGTGCCCGCAGGCGAAGATCAGGGCTCATGGCAAGGTCAGTGGCTGTACCTGAAGCTGATGACCGGTGGGCGTGTCGACATCGAACAGGCTGGAAGCACTCACCGGTTTACCGCGGGCAGCATGTTCTTCATCGACCCTGAACGGCGTTTCCACGAGTCGTTTGCCGAGCGTGGGCAAATGACCGTACTGCGCATTCCCAAGGGCATCCTGCGGGAGCGTGGCCTGCGGCACTCGCTGCGCTCGCCGGTCATCACCGATGTGGGCTCGGCGGATACCCGGGCCATCCGTGACCTGATTCACTGCATCGCGCAGCAGCATGTCGCCCCTGGCCCGGCGGTCCGTGACCTGATGGGCCGACAGTTGCTCGACCTGGTCGATAGCATGCTGGGCGGGGCAGGGGACAAAGCCAGGTCGCGCAGTGCCGACGCCGTTCTGTCGAGAGCCCGACGGCATATCCATCTGCATCTGGCAGACCCACGTCTCGACTGCACGGCGGTCGCCGAAGCGGCCCACGTTTCGGTCAAGCACCTGCAACGCTTGTTCAGGGAGCAGAACACCACCCTGATGCGGCAGGTCTGGAGCGTCCGCCTGCAGCATGCGCAGCGGCTGCTGACTTCCACCGCCGGGCGCCCAAGCGTGCAGGATGTGGCCTGGCAATCCGGCTTCGCCACGGCCTCGCATTTCAGCCGTGCCTATCAGGCGCATTTCGGCATCTGCCCTTCGCAGGTCGGCGCCGCCAGGTAAGAACGTCCCGCCACTCGCCTGATCATCGATAGCGCCTCCGGGGCATGCAGCATGCGCCCTGCAGGTAAGGGGCGTGCGTCGGTCCCGCTCTAGAATCGATCGGGTCTTCACAGACCGATCCATTCCATGGCCAGCGTCATGACGCCAGCCGCCTCCTTTCGTTGCTCACCTGTTCGGCAGTCGTTCATCGCGTCCGCTGCAACGGTGCATAGGCCCATTCGTGAACAATCATTCCTGTATCGCCGACGAAGCAGACTTCGCTCGTCAGGTTGAAGAGAACCAGTTTCGCCAGCAAACCAACCTTCGCAGCGCATACGATTACATCGTCTGCGGCTCCGGTACTTCGGGCTCGGTGGTTGCCCGGCGTCTGGCGGAAAACCCGGATGTCAGGGTGCTGCTGCTCGAGGCAGGCGGCAGCGACGACCTATCCAGCGTCAGCGATGCCGGGGTCTGGTTCACCAACCTGGGCAGTGAGCGCGATTGGCAGTTCGTGGCGCAGCCCAACCCGCACCTGCACGGTCGGCAGATGCCCCTCTCGATGGGCAAGGTGCTCGGCGGGGGCGCCTCGATCAACGTGATGGTCTGGTCCCGTGGGCACAGCAGCGACTGGGACCATTTCGCCAGCGAGTCCGGCGACCCGGCCTGGAACTATCAGTCGACACTGGCCACCTACCGGCGCATCGAGAACTGGCAGGGCGCCCCGGACCCATTGCGTCGAGGCACGGGCGGCCCGGTGTTCGTGCAACCTGCGCCCGACCCCAATCCGGTCGCGCCTGCCATGCTGGCCGCGGCGGCGAAGCTCGGGATGACCGTTTACGACGACCAGAACGGCGCGATGATGGAGGGGCCAGGCGGTGCGGCACTGACCAACGTGTGCCTGAGTGACGGGCGCCGACGCTCGATATTCCGCAGCTACGTGTTCCCGTCGATGGTGCAGCCCAACCTGACGGTATTGACCCACGCACACGTCCTGCGTGTGCTGCTGGAGGGCCAGCGGGCGGTCGGCGTCGAAGTGCTCTACCAAGGCCGGATCATCCACTTCGGAGCCGGTGAGGAGGTGGTGCTGTCGTTGGGAGCGATCAACACGCCCAAGGTGCTCATGCTGTCGGGAATCGGCGATGCGCAGCAGCTTGCCAGGCACTCTATCGAGCCGGTGCAGCACCTGCCGGGTGTCGGCCAGAACTACCAGGACCACATCATGGTTTCCGGTTGCATCTGGGACTACGAACAGCCTCACGCACCGCGCAACAACGCCGGCGAGTCGACGTTCCTGTGGAAAAGCAGCGCCGCGCTCGACGCGCCGGACATCCAGACCTTTCTCGCCGAGATCCCCATCGCGACCCCCGAGGCACAGGCCATGTACCATCCGCCCGCGGCGGCCTGGTCATTGCTTCCAGGCCTCGTGCGGCCCAAAAGCAGAGGGTCGATCACCCTCACGGGCAGCGGTGCCATGGACCCGCTGAAGATCGACAGCGGCGCGCTCAGCGAACCGGAGGATCTGCAAGCCCTGGTGCGCGCGGTCGAGTTGTGTCGAGAGATCGGCAACAGCGAAACCATGCGCCCCTTCGCAAGACGCGAGGTCATGCCCGGGCCATTGCGCGGTGCTGCGCTCGAGGCATTCGTGCGCAACGCGGCGTCCACCGTGTGGCACCAGTCATGCACGGCGAAGATGGGCACGGATGCCTTGTCGGTGGTCGACGCACAGCTGCGGGTCTACGGCATCCAGCGTCTGCGCATCGCCGATGCTTCGATCATGCCGCGGGTCACCACCGGCAACACCATGGCGCCCTGCGTGATCATCGGCGAGCGTCTGGGCAGCCTGCTCACCGCCTAGCCATAGGCGACTCGCAACGCTCTGCAGTGCCGGGCCGAACCGCGGGCGCGCTACCGAATCGCCCTTCAACAGCGCGATCGCCGAGGCGTCATCGTATTTTCATGCGCAGCGGGTTTCATGGTGGGTGTCCCGCTGCCGGTGCGTCTTGACGTTCGGGGCGGGAAGCGGGCGCAGCCTGTGGGCGGCGCCTCCACTTGTACCAGTTCTACCAGTAGCGAGGCTTGCGACCAGCCATGCAAGCACCGGCAGTCACTGTACTTTTCTGGTGTCCCGCAGAAGGATAAAACAATGACCGTCAAGGCTACGAACAACCAAGGCGTCGACGCCAAGGGTGACTCGAACTCCGTCAAGGATTGGGATCAGGCGACCGAACAGGCCAAGCAGGCAGGCATTCGCTGGGAAAAGCCAGCGGACGACAAGCGCTCCGCCAAGGAGATCATCGAGGACAGCCCACTGCTCAAGAACCTGGGTAACCAGAGTGGCGTGAAGGACATGCTCAGGGATCGCGTCGGTGATTTCGAGAACGACCCCGATGCCGCCTTTCGCGCCGCTCAGGTGCTCGAACATATCGAGAAGATAGACAGCAGTGGCAACCGTATCGTCAGCGACAACGTCGATAACGGTCGGGTCGATGGCTTCACCAAGGGCGGCGATGCCAAGCACGGCACCGAAGCCGGGCGGCTGCAGGATTTCGGCAAGTATGGTTTCGACCATCTCGAGGGCAAGCTCAATGACGTGAGCACGGCCGCCGATGACAAGTACGCCCGTCAGCAGGCCGAAGCCGTCGGCATTCAATGGCAACGCCCCGAGGGTGACGAGCGCTCGGCACAGGACATCATCGACGACAGCCCGCTGCTCAAGAACCTCGGCAACCAGAGTGGCGTGAAGGACATGCTCAAGGAGCGTGTCGGTGATTTCGAGAATGACCCGGATGCCGCCTTCCGTGCCGCCCAGGTGCTCGAACACATCGAAACCCTCGACGGCTCCGGCGACAAGATCGCTGGCAAGGATGTCGGCAATGGCCGCGTCGACGGTTTCACCAAAGGCGGCGATGCCAAGAACGGCACCGAAGCCGGGCGCCTGCAGGACTTCGGCAAGTATGGCTTCTCGCATCTGCAGGGCGAACTGCGCAACCCCACCGCGGCTGCGGACAACAAGGAAGCCAGGGCGCAGGCCGAGCAACTGGGCATCATCTGGGAGCGGCCGAAGAACGACGAGCGCACCGCTCAGGAGATCATCGACGGCGATCCGTTGCTCAAGAACCTCGGCAACCAGAGCGGCATCAAGGACATGCTCAAGGAGCAGGTCGGTGATTTCGAAACCGACGCCGATGCCGCCTACCGCGCCTCCCAGGTGCTCGAGCACATCGAAACCCACGATGCCGACGGCAAGGCGCTCACCGGCGCTGACATCGGCAACGGCAAGATCGACGGTGTGACCAAGAGCGGCGAAGCCAGGCACGGCACCGAAGCCGGGCGCCTGCAGGACTTCGGCAAGCATGGTTTTTCCGCCCTCAAGGGGCCCGAGCCGACAGAGGACAGCAAGATGGATTTCGCCCGTGAAGCCGCCGGGCTGCCACCTGCCAGCGAGCTCGACATCGCCAATCTCGAGACCACCACCGTCGACCCCAAGGACAAGAACGGCAAGCTCACGGTCAGCGAAATGACCTGGCAGAACCTGATGAAGGACTGGAAGGCCGGCATCGACAACGGCAGCATCGGCAAGGATGACGATCGCGCCAAACTCTACAACGCCTTGCGTGCCCAGGCAGCCACCGAGAATGGCCTGGACATGGTCACCCTCGACATCTCCATGGGCAAGAGCACTGCCAAGGCCAATGGCGATGACCTGTCAGCGATCATCGACGGCACGAAGCTCGACGAGCAGATCGGCCAATTGTTCGGCTCGCAAAGCGTGCAGAAGGATTTCAAGGCCCAGCAGGACAAGGCGCTGGATGCCTTGCCCGACAAGGACGGCGTGCGCGAGAAGCTCGAAGACACGGCATTCTCCGAGGAGTATTCGCGTTATATCGCCGACCTGAAAGAGAAGGGCCTGGGCGATCTGGCCGAGGCGGACATCGCCAAGACCTACGCGTCCCTGACGGCGTTCGATCCCGACAAGGCCGCGCAGTTCTCGCAGCACATGATGATCGATGCCACCACCATGGACCTCGACAAACTGATGGCCGACCCATCGCTGATCAGCGATGACAACACTGCCCTGGCCACTCAGGACACCATCAAGACACTGCTCACCGCCTTGAAGAAAGGCGGCATCGATATGACCCGCCGCACCGTGGAAACGGAGCGTTTCGTTCAGGAATTTCTCGGCAACAAGCAGACCGCCAAGGCCTTCGGCGATGCCCTGAAGGAACTGGGTGCGACCTTCGCCAAGAATGGCACGGTGACCTCGGCCGACATCGACAAGGTCATGGGCAAGGACGTCTACAAGACCCTGGGCGAGGGCGCTCACGGCAGCATGCTGAAGACCATCACCGAGCTCAACGCCAACGGAGCACTGGGTTCAACTGGTGGCTTGATCTCCCTGGCGTCGGGCATCTACCAACTGGCCGGCAAGGGCGGCACCCTGGCCGATACGCCGGAAGAGCGCCTGGCCATCGCCAAGGACTTCGTCAGTGTGCTGGGCGCCGGCCAGCACTTCGTCAATCTGGGCAGCAACATCTACGACAACATCCGTGGCACCCAGACCAACCAGATGCTCGGCCTGGACAAGTCGCTGCCACAGATATTCGGCAAGGATGCACCCGGCGGCGCCGGGCACAACATGAGCGTGATCCAGGGCGAGGTGAAGAAGCTATACGAGGACTTCAACAGTGCCGTCGATGCCGCGCCCATCGACAACAAAGAGAAGCTCGCCGAAAAGCTCAACATGTCCGACGAGCAACTCAAGACCATCAACGATGGCTTCCGTGATGGCTTCGCCAAGAACCCCGGGCTCAACGGCAGCACGCCGACCAGCCGTGGTATTTCCGCTTTCCTGCGGATCATGGATGCGGGCGCCAACAGCTTCACGGGTGTTGCCGATCTGGTGCTCGGCGGCCTGAAGATCAAATCCGGGATGGGCAGCAACGACCAGGTCGCCATCGCCCAGGGGGCGATCACCGTGGCTGCTGGCGCCTTCAACGTCGCTGGCGGCGGTGCGCAGATGGCCGCGCTGATGGGCTCCAATGCCGCCAGGGCTCTTGCCGGGCCGTTGTTGTGGGCTGGCGCTGCATTGACCGTGGCGCTGACGCCGTTCCTGATCGTCGAAGACATCAAGCACAGCAACCGCATGGATGCCCACCGTGCCGACCTCGATCAGTTGTTCAAGGACCTGGATGCCCAGGGCCTGCTCACCGAGAACGGGCTGCAGCGCTACGAGTTCCTCGACGACTACATGTACAACTATGCCCAGCGGGACGCACCGGATGACCAGAGCATCTTCGAGTACCGCGAAGAGGAATACGCGTTCTACCGTGAGGAAGGTCGCCTGCCGGAAAACGGCTGGGATCACCTGGTGCACGACGACTACAAGGGGGATGGTGCCAACCTCGATACCCAGATGGCGTAAGGCAACCTGACGCCTCTGATCACCCTGTGCTCGACCGGCCCGTGAGCAGTTGCGCCGGTCGGGTCCTGGGGCTGGTAGTCGGTAGGGAGGCGACTCGTTGAGAGATCGCCATCTTGCGATGCAATGATCAGGTTCGGTTGGCGTCGTCGTAGTCGGGGCTGCGGTGCCCGTTCTCCGGCTCCACGCGGCCGCTCACCAGCCAAAGCGCATACTCGGGGAAGGCCTCCGCCAGAATGCCGATTTCTTCGGTGCCGATCCGAATCTTCTCGCTGCTGATATTTCGCCAGCGATCGTAATTCTTCCCGCCCTTTTCACTGAGGCGTTTGGGCCCGACCGCCTTTATCAATTGAAGGGCTCTATCCCGAACCAAATCCATATAGGTATAAATCATTTTGCGTAAACTTTACGCAGCCTTGCTGCTGGTGTAGATTTTACGCGGGGTGATTTTTACGCAAAGCAGCGCTTTGCAACGAATCGCGCATAGTGCAGCAAAGGCCCACCCGATGGAAGGAACCCACCGGGCACACGCACTTGGCTATCGCGCAGGCTCAGCCAGTGGCCATTCGCAACCGGTATCAAGGAGGAGACCACACGCCATGTCCGATCAGACGCAATTGCCCGATGCAGCCCATGCCCTGGCCTATATGGGCAAGACGGTACTCGTCGAACTGCAGTGGGATGATGAACCCCGGTCATACTGGTATCGCGTGCACGTGGTGGGTGTCGTGCTACCGATGGCGGGCGTTTTCGACGAGGCCTACTTCATGACCAAGGCCGTCGATGACCCCAGCCCTTACCCGGAGGAGCTGTTCTTTTCCGACATTCGCAGCATTCGGGCGATACGCCACTGAACGTAGCCGGGGCGCCTTCTCATGGTGGCGGCAACGCCCAGGTGAGCGCGGCCCCAGTCGGCAGAGCCACCGGGCGACTGGGGCAGGCACAAGCCCTGACGGCAGGCGTTACCAGGCGGCGATGTGCGAGTCGGCCCGTGGCTCGGTGCCGCCGCACAGAACGCCGGTTCGCGGGTCGCGAACGATGATCTGCCCGCGACCGTAGTCGGTCGAGTCACAGGCGATCTGCACGTCGTGGCCCATTCTGCTCAGCGCGTTGGCCAGGTCCCGGGAGGCGGCCTGTTCGATGCCGACCTTCATGCCGCCCAGCCATTGCCAGCGAGGCGCGTCGAGAGCCGCCTGCGGGTTGAGGCCGAAGTCCACCAGGTTCATGACCATCTGCACGTGCCCTTGCGGTTGCATGTAGCCGCCCATCACCCCGAACGGGCCGATGGCTTCGCCGCCTTTGGTCAGGAAGCCGGGGATGATGGTGTGGAAGGTCTTCTTGCCCGCCGCCAGGCAGTTGGCGTGCTGCGGATCGAGGCTGAATTCCTGGCCGCGGTTCTGCAGGGCGATGCCGCTGTCGGGCAGCACCACACCGGAGCCGAAGCCGTGGTAGTTGCTCTGAATGAACGACACCATGTTGCCTTGCGCGTCGGCCGTCGCCAGGTACACGGTGCCGCTGGCATGGGGATCGCCATGGGCCGGGGCAAGCGCCTGCTCACCGATCTGCCCGCGTCGCCGCTCGCTGTAGGCGTCGCTCAGCAGGTCGGCTACCGCCACGCGCATGTGCAGGGGGTCGGTGATGTAGTGCAGGCCGTCGCTGTAGGCCAGCTTCATGGCTTCCAGCTGGCGGTGCCAGGTGCGCTTGCTGTCGCGGTGATCGAAGTCGAAGCCTTCGAGAATCTTCAGCGCCATCAGGGCCACCAGTCCCTGTCCGCTCGGTGGGATTTCCCAGACATCCACGCCCCGATAATTGACATGGATCGGCTCCACCCACTGCGCTCGATAGGTCTCGAGGTCAGTGGCGCGCAGATAACCACCGGTGGCCCTGGCATGAGCATCCAGACGCTGCGCCAAGGCCCCGCGATAGAAGCTTTCGCACTGGCTGCTGGCCAGTTCTTCGAGGGTGCGCGCTTGCGCCTCGTTACGGAAAATTTCCCCCGCCCTTGGCGCCCGGCCATCGATCAGGAAGGTGTCGAACCAGGCGTCCAGTGCTGCATCACGATGCGGGCTGAATTCGTCCAGCGCGATCTGCCATTGGTGGGCGACCACCGGCGACACCGGGAAGCCGCCTCGCGCCAGGCTGATGGCCGGTTGCAGCAGGTCGGCGAAGGGCAGAGCGCCGAAGCGCTGCGACAGCTCGGCCCAGGCCGAAGGGCAGCCCGGTACGGTGACTGGCGTCCAGCCATACAGCGGCATCTGCTCATGCCCGGCAGCCTTCACGGCCTCGATGCTCAGGCCCGCGGGGGCATGGCCGTTGGCGTTGAGGCCATGCAGTTGGCCCTTGCACCAGACCAGCGCGAAAGCATCGCCGCCCAGGCCGCAGCCGGTGGGTTCGACCACGGTGAGTGCGGCCGCCGTGGCGATGGCGGCGTCGATCGCGTTACCGCCTTTTTGCATGATTTCGATGCCGGCCTGGGCGGCCAGCGGTTGAGAGGCGGCGACCATGCCACGATGGGCGAAGACGCTCTGGCGTTGCGAAGGGTAGGGGTATTCGTGGGCAGAGAATTTCAACATGGCGGAAGCTCTTCGAAACGGATTCATTGGCCGGATTTGATCCGGTTCCATTCACGGGTGATCAGGCGCTGGATGTTTTCCGGCAGGTCGGCGGAAACGAACGTTCGGCCGATCACGTCATCGCTGGGGTAGACCCCGGGATCGCCGCTGACCTTGGGGTCCATCAACGCCGTGGCGTCCTTGTTGGGGTTGGCGTAGCCCACGTAGTCGCTGATTGGCGCGATCACGTCGGGGCGCAGCAGGTAGTTGATCAGTGCATGTGCGTTGGCGACGTTGCCGGCATCCTTGGGGATCGCCAGCATGTCGAACCAGAGGTTCACCCCCTCCTTGGGGATCAGGTAACGGATATCGGTGTGCTTGCCGGCTTCCTTGGCGCGGCTGCGCGCCTGGATCACATCGCCGGAGTAACCGATGGCCACGCAGATATCGCCATTGGCCAGGTCGGCGGTGTATTTCGACGAGCTGAAGTAGGTCACCGAGGGGCGCAGGGTCGTGAGCAGCTTGGCGGCCAGCTTGTAATCCTCGGGCTTGACGCTGTTGGGGTCCAGGCCGAGGTAGAGCATGGCCTGGGGAATGATCTTCACCGGTGCGTCGAGGAAGGCCACCCCGCAGCTTTTCAGCTTGGCCAGGTTCTGCGGGTCGAAGACCATGGACCAGGAGTCCAGTTGCACGTCCTTGCCGAGTACGGCACGAACTTTTTCCTCGTTGTAGCCGATGCCCACGGTGCCCCACATGTAGGGCACGGCGTAGCGATTGCCCGGGTCGGCGGCTTCCAGGCGCTCCATCAGGCGCGGGTCGAGGTGCTTCCAGTTATCCAGCAGTTCGGGTTGCAGCGGCTGGTAGGCACCGGCGCGAATCTGCTTGGACAGGAACTGGCTGGAGGGCACCACCACGTCATAGCCGGAGCGCCCGGAGAGCAGCTTGGCCTCGAGCATTTCGTTGGTGTCGAAGATGTCGTACTGGGCCTTGATGCCGCTGTCTTTCTCGAAGTTCTTCAGCGTCTCGGGGCCGATGTAGTCCGACCAGTTGTACACCTTCACCACCGGTGCGGCGGCCAGTGCCATGGGCGCAACGGTGGCACAACACAGTGCTGCGAACAGTTTCGATAAACGCATCGTCATCTCCTGGTAAGGCTCACAGCACGCGGCTGAGAAAGGCTTGAGTGCGAGGATGGGTGGGGTTGCTGAAAATCTGTTGCGGCGGGCCTTCTTCGATCAGTTCGCCCTGGTCGAGGACCACGACCCGATCGGCCACTTCGCGGGCGAAGCCCATTTCGTGGGTGACCACCACCATGGTCATGCCCTGCTCGGCGAGCTGCTTCATCACCTGCAGCACTTCGCCGACCGTTTCCGGATCCAGGGCGCTGGTGGGTTCGTCGAAGAGCATGGCCTGGGGTTTCATCGCCAGCGCCCGGGCGATGGCCACGCGCTGCTGCTGGCCACCGGAAAGCATCGACGGGTAGTGATCGGCCTTGTCCGCCAGGCCCACTTGGGCGAGCAGGGCGCGGGCCTGTTCGAGGGCCGCCTTGCGGGCAACTCCCAACACCTGGATGGGCGCTTCGATGATGTTTTCCAGGGCGGTCATGTGCGGGAACAGATTGAAACGCTGAAATACCATGCCGATGTCGCGGCGCTGCCGAGCGATGTTGCGCTCGCTGTCGCGCACCAGCGAACCGTCGGCACGCTCGCGGTAGCCCATCGGCTGGCCATTGACCCGAATGCGCCCGCTCTGGATCTCTTCGAGCAGGTTGATGCAGCGGATGAAGGTGGTCTTGCCGGAGCCCGAGGCGCCGATCAGTACCACCACTTCGCCGCGCTTCACCTGCAGTGACACGCCTTTGAGGATTTGCAGATCACCGAAGGACTTGTGGATATCCAGGGCCTCGATGACCGACTCCTGACTCGTGCTGTGCATCTCAACGCCCCCTCAGAAGTTTTGCCGTGTAGCTGCCGAACAGTCGCTTCGAGGCGGTGGCGGGGCGCCGGTCGGATTGCCCGAAGCGCCGCTCCAGCCAGCTCTGGAAGAAGCCCCAGAGCGTCGTCAGCAGCAGGAAGTAGATCGCCACCACCAGGTACAGCTCGAACACCCGGAAGGTGGCCGAGGTGATCATCTGGGTACTGAGCAGCAGCTCCTGCACGCCGATCACGCTGACCAGCGTGGTGTTCTTGAGCATCACGTTGAACTCGTTGCCCAGCGGCGGCACGATGACCCTGAACGCCTGGGGCAGCACGATGCGGCGCATGAGTTTGGCGAAGGTCATGCCCAGCGAACGCCCGGCTTCGTACTGACCCTTGTCCACCGCCGCGATGCCAGCACGAATGATTTCCGCCATGTAGGCGCCTTCGTTGAGGCCCAGGGCGATGATCGCTGCCTGGATGTTGCCAGGGATCACCACCCAGCCGAGGTCGATGTCCTCGAAGCGGAAGATGCCGCCGGCGGCGAGGGCCGTGTAGAGGAACACGATCTGCACCAGCAGTGGCGTGCCACGCATCAGCCAGACGTAGAAACGCACCGGGTACTGCAGCAGCGGGTTGCCCGACAGGCGCATCAGGGCCGCGATCAGCCCCAGCACGCAGCCCAGAGTCATGGACAGAACGGCGATCACGCAGGTCAGCCACAGGGCGTTCAGGTAAACGTCACTGGGCTGCAGCAGGTACTGCCAGAATATGTCCCAATTGAAATTCATCGATCCGCTCCTCAGTCCAGCTTGTCGCTGTCGACGTGCCACTTGCCGAGCAGCTGTGCATAACTGCCGTCGGCACGCATGTCGGTGATCACCTGCTGGACGGCGGCGGAGAGTTGCGGGTCGTCCTTGCGGATGCCGATGCCGGTAAGGATGCGACCGAACGCCGGTACGCCTTCCTGAAACAGGTCCGGCGCCATGGCAGCGTAGTAGCCTGCGGTTTCCACCGTGGTGCCATAGGCGTCTACCTGGCTGATGCGCAGAGCCTGGAAGGCATCGGTGTCGGTGTTGTAGACCACCAGCTTCATGGGCGGCTTGCCGGCCTTGGCGAGTGTCTCGTTCTCGGCGTCGAGCAGGGTCTTGATGGTCGAGCCGTTCAGCACGGCGACCTTGTGACCGGACAGGTCGTCCAGCGCCTCGATGCCCTTCGGGTTGCCCTTGGGGACCACCACCGACTGGCTGGAGTACATGTAATTGACGATGTCGATGACCTCGCGTCGCTCCGGCTTGTCGAACAGCTGATCGACGATCAGGTCGCACTGGCTGGCCAGCAGGGCGGGCACCAGCCCGGAGAAGGGAATGACCCGCCACGACACCTGCTTGTCACCCAGCCGTTTGGCGATCTGCAAACCAAGGTCCACGGCGAGCCCTTGCGGTTTCTGCGCCGCGTCGAAGGACACCAGCGGTGGGGAGTCCATCCCGGAGCAATAGGTCAGCTTGTCGGCATCTTTCAGGCGATCGGGCACCACCACGGCGGCCGAGGCGAACGAGGAGGCCAGACCGAGGGTGACCGCGGCGATGAGGGAACACGAAGGGCGCATGGTGAAACTCCGTTTGCTGTTGATGGGGAGGGCAGCAGTCAAGAAGTTCGGCTGGGCGAGACCCGCTTCGGGTCGGCCCGTTTTTTATTGTTCGGCTTGCAGAAAAAGAGTCAGTGCCGGCAGCGTGCCTTCGATGTGCCCGCGGATCACCCGCTCGGCGAGGTCCGCGTCGCGGGTGCGCAGCGCTAGCAGAATCTGTTCGTGTTCTTCACGGCCGCTCAGCGGCTTGTCGCCATGTTCGAGCCAGAGGCGCATCGGTGCCTCGATCAGCGAGTAGAGCGCCACGATCTGCTTCATCAGCCGCGGGCGTTCACTGAGGCTGCACAGGTATTCGTGGAAGTTGCGGTGCCGCACGACCCATTGCGCGGTGTCGTCCCGGCACTCGTCCATGTCATCGAGCAGCCGCTCCAGAATGGTCAGGTGCCGCTCGGTGACCTTGCTGGCCGCAACCCGTATCGCCAAGCCTTCCAGGGCGCTGCGCATCTCGAAGACTTCGTTCATCTGCTCGATGTCCAGACCACTGACGATGGCCCCGCGATTGGGTCGCAGGGTGACCAGCCCTTGTGCGTCCAGGCGCCGAAACGCCTCGCGCACGGGCATGCGGCTGGTGCCTATTTCAGTGGCGATGTCCTCGGCCACCAGACGGTCACCCTTGCGATAACGACCCGCGCAGATTGCCGCGAGCAGAAAGTTGTAAGCCTCTTCTTCGGCGGTAACGGGCTGGCGGTGGGTGTAGAGCGGAGCGCTGTGCATAGGCTTTCCTGAATAAATGTATCCAATTATCCGTTTATCCAAACAAAGCAATTAGTGAGCCATAGGCGCTCGTCCGAGTGTTTGTGCTGGCGCAACAACGGGTTAGCCAATGGTGGTGGGTGGCGCGCCTGGCATTGGGCAAAGGCGAGGTGTCACCTAATGAAGCAACAGGTGGCGAGGTGCACGTTATTCGGGCACTGGGGGTGGGAGAGGTGGCGGGCGGTAACACCGGCAGGGCCGGTCATGTCGAGGCTGCATAGCGTTCGCGTGCGTGAACCGCGCACTGCGGAAGGTGATCCACGCAGGCATATCGAGTAGCCTTGCAGCTCTTTTTCGGTTGGATCGGTCTGTAGGGAGTCGAGCATTGAGTCACAAGAGCAAAGCGATCCTCTGGGGCAGCCTGGGCCTGAGCCTGTTGCTGTCGGTTGTCGCGCTTCGTCTGTTCTCCGTCTGGGCGACGACGCTGCCGCTGGACGTACCGATCCGCCTCGATGAAGGCGCCACCCTGGAATTTCCGGTCAAGGCCCGAACGCTCGAGTTCGATACCCTGGCCGTGGTGTTCTCCACCGATGAGCTGCCGCTGTATACCGTGCGCAAGCTGTCCGGCGGGCCGATCTGGGAAAACGAACAGTGGGTCGAATACCCACCCGCCCCGATGACCCTGGCGTGGAAGCTGCGCACACCGGCAGGCGAACTGATCTCTGCGGGGCAGGGCGATGTGGCCCAGGAGCTCACCAGCTACGGCAGCAACGAGATCACCCGCGCCGTCTCGCACATCCCCATGGAGCCAGGGGACTACAACCTCGAAGTGAACGTGCTGACACCCGATGCGCGCTTTGGCGAAGTGGCCACGCGCCTGGTGATCGTGGCGGAAGGTAAAGGCAGAACCTGGCAGTCCAACGTCGCCTGGTGGGGCTCGATCATCTCCGGCGTGCTGCTGATCCCGCTGATGGTCATCTGCGGCCTGCTGACCCTGCACAACTTCACCCGCTGGCGTTACGGCGCGCCTGCTGCGGATTGAAGGGCAAGCGCCGCACCGCTGCAGGATGGAAAGCGTGTTTGTAGGTGTGACCCTGGCGCGATGCGATGCCAGCCAGCGCATCGCGCCCGTGATCGCCACCCATCGTTGCCGTCCGTCGAAGCCATGGCACTTCATCTCCACCCGTGCCTTCAGATTCATAGGTGCGGATGTTCCGCGCCGACACGGGAGATCTGTCATGACAGTCGAAGACAACAACGGCCCGGAAGCGCCTTACCAGGGCCCTTCACGCAAGACGCCCGACGCTGGCCAAGGCCACGGCTCCGGGCTCGACGATGCCGAGTCCGAGCCCAAGCAGGGCGCTGACGAGTCCGAAGCCAAAAAGCACCGCGTCGACTGGACGCCCCCGCCCGGCAACCCCGGCTCCGATCAGGATGCGATGACCGATCGGGAAGAAGGCAGCGCCAAGACCGACTGATCGCAGAACGTCAGTGAGCCGCAAGCCCAGCCAGTGTGCTGGGCTTTTTCGTTTCTGGTTTGGCGGATCGATACCCTTGGCTTACAGGTGGCTCGAGTGACCCTCCGAAATACTCAGAAGGCTGGCCGAGGCATGCCTCCCGAGAGTTATTCGATCACAGGCCTCACATGCCTTTGCCTGCCGGTCGTCGCAAAAGGAGACGCCACCTTAAATATAAATGGCCAAGCGCTACCATTTTTCATTTTTGCTGCTGTATTTAAGCGACGGTTTGTTCACTCAGTCCCGCATGACTCCATCGGGAGTGTTTTCAAACTACAAGGAAGTGGTCGCAATGAATCACGTATTTGCGTTGGTATGGAATGCTTCGTTGGGTTGCTGGGCGGTCACTCATGAGCTCAGCAAGCGTTGCCGCAAGGGCTCCCGACGGTCAGGCAAGTTGGCGTTGGCCGCGCTGCTCCTCGGCGCGGGATTCAGTCCAACCGCCTTTGCTACCTGCAGCACCAGCGGATCGACGGTTACCTGCACCGGTGTGCCGAGCCTGCCGCTGTTTCTCAACAACTTCTCCAGCGCTACCAGCGGCCTGACGGTCAACGTCAACTCCGGCGCGCAGATGAATGCGACCCTCGGCGGCCACGTGATGGACCTGACCGGGGTGAACATTTCCCTGAACAACTCCGGCACTATCGATCCGGCGCTACTGGGGCTGGTCTCGGTGTTGAGCGGCGGTGCGTTCATCGGCACCGGCGCAACAAGCACGGTCAGCGTGCTCAACAATGCCAGCGGTATCATTCGCGGCACGGGCATGCTGCTGGGCCTCAACCTGACCAGCATCGACGGCTTGGGCATCGCCGTGAACAATGCCGCTGCCGGTACCACCACCATCACCAACAACGGCACCATCACCTCAACCGGTTTGTCTGTCGGTGGCATCACCCTGGCCGATACGCCGGTGATTGGCGTCTACGGTGGCTCGCAAGTCAGCATGACCAACAGCAGCACCGGCGTCATCAACGGTCGTGTTGCGTTCGAGACGTCAGCGGCAGGCAATACCTTCATCAACGCGGGTGCTATTACTGGCGGTGTCTCGATGGGCGCGGCGAGCACCAACACCTTTACCGCGGTGACCGGTTCCTCGGTGCCGGTCGGAGACGGCGTGCAGATCAGTGTAGGTCTGGGTGGACTGATCGGCATCAACCTGACCTTCGCCCCGACCGGCACGGTCGATGGCGGCGCCGGCGGCACCAACAGCCTGATCCTGCAAAATCCGGTCGGCGTCGGCGGTGGCACCACCGGTGTCGGCACTGCCTCGAGCGCCACTTACGTCAACTTTAACAACCTGACCCTCAACAGTGGCACCTGGACCTTGCAGGGGCCTCTGGTCAGCGGCGCGACCACGCTCAATGGCGGTGTCGCCCAGTTCAACAACAGCGCCACCTTCGGCAGCGGCGTGATCACCTCCAACGGCGGGATTCTGCAGGCGAGCAATGCCGGGTTGAACATCGGCAATATGATTTCCCTCGGCGCTGGCGGCGTGACGCTGCAAGGCACCAACGCGACCACACTGAGCGGGGTGATTTCCGGCAGTGGTGGCCTGACCAAACTCGGCGTCGGCCAGTTGAACCTCAGCGCTGCCAACACCTATCTGGGCAATACCACGCTCAATGGCGGTACGGTGCAGGTCAGCAACAATCAGGCTTTAAGTACCGGCACCCTCAACGTCACCGGCGCGACAACGCTGAGCGCACCGGGCACGATCAACCTGGCCAACGCCATCAGCCTCGGCGGCACATTGACGGCTGGCGGCACGGGAGCACTGACGCTCGGCGGCCTGATCAGCGGCAGCAGCGGCCTGACCAAGACCGGCGCATCCAGCCTGACCCTCAATGGCAACAACACCTACACCGGCACCACGGCGCTGAATGCCGGTTCGCTGGTGGTCGGCTCCAACACCGCACTCGGCACCGGCGCACTGAACGCGTCGAATGGCACCTCGCTCAATGCCAGCACTGCTGCCACCCTGGCCAACAACGTCAACCTCGCCGGCACTCTAATCCTGGGGGGGACCAATGCGTTGACCCTCGGTGGCGTGGTCGCCGGTGTCGGTGGGCTGACCAAGAATGGCGCTGCCGACCTGACCCTCAACGGCGCCAACACTTATCTTGGCAACACCGCGTTGAACACTGGCAAATTGATTGTCGGCAGCAACATAGCACTGGGTTCCGGAACGTTGAACACGGCGAGCAACACCACGCTGGATGCCAATACGGCCGTCAGCCTGAACAATGCCGTGGCGCTCGCCGGTGCCTTGAACATCGGCGGCACGGCGAATGTGACCCTGACCGGGCTGGTCAGCGGCGCTGGCCGTCTGGTGAAAGACGGCGCGGCCAATCTGATTCTCAACGCTGCCAACAACTACCTCGGCGGCACCACGCTAAACGCCGGTACGCTGACAGTCGGCAACAGCTCGGCGCTGGGCGTCGGTGCGTTGACCGTTGCTGGCGCTGCAACGCTGGACGGCAACTCGCCGCTGGTCAGCCTCAACAACGTCGTCGTCCTGAATGCCGCGTTGACCGTTGGCGGCACGCAAAACCTCACGCTCGGAGGCGTCACCAGCGGCACTGGCCAACTGATCAAGAACGGCGCAGCCAATCTGACCGTCAACGGCAACAACACCTTCAGTGGCGGTACCACCCTCAATGCCGGCACGCTGACGTTGGGTAACGCTAGCGGTTTGGGCAGCGGGGCGCTGATCGTTGGTGGCGCGGCAGCACTTGATAACAGTGCCGCATTCGGTATCGGCAATGCGTTGACGCTCAACGCTGGGCTGACCGTCGCGGGCAACAATGACCTTAGCCTAAACGGCATCATTGACGGCGCCGGCAGCCTGACCAAAAACGGGTTGTCCGACCTGACCCTAGCCGGCAACAATGCCTTCACTGGCGCGCTGGATATCGTATCCGGCAGCGTCACTACCCTCAACAACAATGCGCTGGGCAACACCTCTGGCGTCAACGTCAGCGCTGGCGCCGGCCTCAATCTGGGCAGCGATGCCAGCCTCGGCGCACTGACCGGCAGCGGTAGTGTGCAGCTCACCGGCAGCAACACGCTGACCGTCGGCAGTGGCAACGTCACCAGCACATTCGACGGCGACCTCAGTGGCAGCGGCGGCCTGATCAAGGTCGGCACGGGTACCCTTAACCTCACTGGGATCAACGGCATCACAGGCAACACCGCGATCAACGGCGGCATCGTCGATCTCAGCGGTTCGCTGGCCAGTGCGCAGGTCAACGTCAACACCGGCGGTACCCTGACCGGCACCGGTTCGGCGATTGGTAGTGTCAACGTCAATAGCGGCGCTCATCTGGCATTGTCGTCGGGCAACCTACTGTCCGCCAGTGCGCTGACCCTCGCGGCTGGCAGCAACGTCGATGTGGCGTTGGGCACACCGTCGACCACGTCGCTGATGAACGTTGGCGGTAACTTGACCCTCAACGGTAATCTCAATGTCACCGATGCCGGCGGTTTTGGCGTCGGCGTATATCGCCTGTTCAACTACACCGGCGCCCTGACCAATCTGGGCCTCGATGTCGCCAGCGTGCCGGTTGGCTACGGCCTCGGCGATCTGGTGGTGCAGACTGGCATAGCCAATCAGATCAACATTCAAGTGTCGGCACCGAACGTCAACATTCGTTACTGGGACGGCAGCCAGACCATTGCCAACGGCGTGGTCGATGGCGGCAGCGGTATCTGGAGTGCGGTCGGCACTAATTGGACCGATGCCAATGGTCTGGTCAATCAGCCGTGGGTAGGCGACTTCGCGGTGTTCCAAGGCACCGCCGGCACCGTGACGGTGAACGGCACGCAAGCGTTCACCGGCATGCAATTCCTCACCGATGGCTACAACGTAGTCAACGATGCGGCGGGGCAACTGACGGCGTTCAACGGCACAGGCGGCACCACTTCGTTGCGCGTTGATCCGGGTGTGACGGCGACCATCAACGCCAATATCGATGGCAGCGGCATTCTCAATAAGCTCGACGCAGGCACCTTGGTACTCGGCGGTGCCAACGCTTATACCGGTGGTACGCAACTGGACGGCGGCAGGATCATCGTCGGTAGCAACACCGCGCTCGGCACCGGCACGCTGACGGCCAATGCCGGCACGCAACTGGACAGCAACGCAGCGGTGACTCTGGCCAACGCGGCGGCGCTCAATGGCAACCTCACCGTGGTCGGCAGCAATGCCCTGACCCTCGACGGCGTGATTGGCGGCACCGGCGGCCTGATCAAAAACGGCGTGGCCAACCTGACCCTCGGCGGCAGCAATACCTTCCTCGGCCCGGTGGCGCTGAACGCCGGTGGACTGATTCTGGCGTCGAACTCGGCGCTGGGCTCCGGCACATTGAATGCGGCGGGCGGCACCACGCTGGACGCCAGCGCCGGGGTCTCGCTGAACAACGCGGTCAACCTCGCCGGCAATCTCGGCATTGGCGGCACGGCGGATCTGACGCTTGCCGGCACGGTCAACGGTGCCGGCAGCCTGAGCAAAAACGGCGCGGCCAACCTGACTCTGAGCGGCAACAACAGTTTTCTCGGTGGCATCATCCTGAACGCTGGCAGCCTGTCCGTTGGCAGCAACTCGGCGCTGGGCCTGGGCAACCTGACCGTGGCGGGCGCCTCGGCGCTGGATAGCAACAGTGCGCTGAGCCTGGGCAACAGCGTCGTGCTCAACGCCAACCTGAGCAACGCCGGCAGCAACAACCTGACCCTTGCAGGTGTGGTCAGCGGCGCGGGCGGATTGATCAACAATGGCGCGTCGAACCTGACCCTCAACGGCATCAACACCTATAGCGGCGGTACCACGCTGAACGCCGGTACGGTGACACTCGGCACTGGAGCCTCGATGGGTTCCGGCGCACTGACCGTGGCGGGTGCATCGACCCTCGACAATTCAGCACCGCTGGTGCTCGCCAATAACGTCAACCTCAACTCCAATCTGAGCTTGGCCGGCAACAACAACCTGACCCTCGGCGGTGTGGTCGCAGGGGCTGGCACGTTGACCAAGAATGGTCTGGCCGATGTGACGTTGAGCGGTAACAATACCTTCAGCGGCACCTTCGATGTGCTGTCCGGCAGCCTCACCACCCTCAGCGGCACGGCGCTGGGCAACGATTCCACGGTCAATCTTGGCGGTGGCGCGGCGCTCAATCTCGGCGCATCGGCCGGCCTCGCCAGCCTGACGGGCAGCGGTACCACGCTGATCGGCACTGGCAATACACTGAGCGTCGGCGGCAGCAACGTCAGCAGCACTTTCGCCGGCGTTCTCAGCGGTGACGGCGGTTTGACCAAGCTGGGCACTGGCAGCGTGACCCTGAGTGGCATCAGCGACCTGACCGGCGATGCCAACGTCAATGCGGGGACCTTGCAGGTCAACGGTTCGCTGGCCAGTAGCAATGTGCTGGTCAACAGCGGCGGTACCCTCAGCGGTAGCGGCGCAGTGACTGGCGCCGTGACGGTGGCCGGTGGCGGTAATCTGGCTGGCGTGACCGGCAGCACCCTGTCGGTGGGTTCGCTGGCGTTCAGCGCTAACTCGAACTTCGATGTCGGCCTCGGCACTCCGGTGTCCGGTGGCGGCAATGCACTGGTCAACGTAGGCGGCAACCTCACCCTCGACGGTACCCTCAACGTCAGCGACATCGGTGGTTTCGGCAACGGCGTGTACCGCCTGATCGACTACACCGGCGGCCTGACCGACAACGGCATGCTTATCGGCACCGTACCGGGCAGCGTCAGCACAGGCGACCTGCAGCTACAAACCGCGCAGGCCAATCAGATCAACCTGCTGGTCACCGTGCCGGGCGTTACTGTGCAGTTCTGGGACGGCAATCAACTGGTCGCCAACGGGGCGGTCGATGGCGGCAGCGGTGCATGGGGCACCGGCACCACCAACTGGACCGACGTCAACGGCACCAGCAATCGGGTCTGGACCAGCAACTTCGCTGTATTCCAAGGCGCGGCGGGTAGCGTGACAGTCAACGGCGCGCAAACCATCACCGGCATGCAATTCGTCACCGACGGGTACAGCCTGCAGAACGGCACCGCGGGTTCGCTGAACCTGCTCAACGGTTCGTTGGGCAACGCCTCGGTGCGCGTCGATCCGAACGCCACCGCGACCCTCGGGGTAGCGCTGAACGGTACGGGGACCCTCGGCAAATACGACGCTGGCACCCTGGTGCTCAGCGCCGCCAACGGCTACACCGGCGGCACAGCGCTCAATGGCGGCAAGCTCGTGGTCGGCGACAATGCGGCGCTCGGCACCGGTGTGCTGACAGCGGCCAACGGCACTGCGCTGGACAGCAGTGCCAACGTCAGCCTCGCCAACGCTGTCGTGCTCGACGGTGGGTTGAACCTCGTCGGCTCCAACGCCCTGACCCTCGGCGGGGGCATCAGCGGCACCGGCAGCCTGATCAAGACCGGTAGCTCAGCGCTGACCCTCAGCGGCAACAACAGCTACAGCGGTGGCACCTTGCTCGGTGCTGGAACCCTGGTGGTCGGTAGCAATGCGGCCTTGGGGACCGGAGCACTGGTCACCGTCAGCGGCACCACCCTGGACAACAGCACCTTCATCGACCTGGCCAACGCATTGGAACTCAACGGCAGCCTGACACTGGCTGGTAGCAATGACCTGACCCTCAGCGGTGTTATCAGTGGCAACGGCGCGTTGAACAAGCAGGGCACCACTGAGCTGACCCTGAGCGGCAACAACACCTTCGGTGGCTCGCTGAATATCTTCAACGGTACCTTGCACCTGATTGGCAATACTGCCCTGGGCAACGCCGATCTGAACGTTGCCACGACTGCCTCGGTCAGCGTCGGTGGGCTCAATAAAGTCGACGCCCTCAGTGGTTCGGGAGCGCTCGCGCTGGCGGCAGGCAGCACGCTGCAAGTGGGCACCGGCGGGACCAGTAGTGTCTATGACGGCTCGATCAGCGGGGCTGGTCAATTGACCAAGGTCGGTACTGGCAAGCAGGTACTCAATGGCAATTCGACGATCGATGACGGCACCACCGTAGTCGAGGGCAGCCTGATTGTCGGCGGAGCAGCGGGCTCTACGGCCACCCTGGCCAGCGACATCGGGGTCACTCAGGGCGCCATGCTTGGTGGTCACGGTATCATCATCGGCAACGTCAACCTGGCCAGTGGTGCGACTCTCGATCCGGGTAACTCCATCGGTACCCTCAGGATCAACGGCGACCTTAGCCTCAACAGCGGCTCTACACTGATCATCGAAGCAGAACCTGACGGTCGCTCCGACCGAGTCATCGCCACCGGTATCGTCTCCCTGGGCGGCGCGAACCTCAGTGTTCTGGCGGGTGCTGGAAACTGGGCGTCGAACACCCAATACAACATCATTCAGGCCGCCAGCCTCAACGGTACCTTCGGCAGCGTCAGCAGCAACCTGGCCTTCCTCACGCCACAGGTGGCATACACGGGCAACAGTGCGACGCTGCTTCTGAACCGCAACGACATCGCCTTCGCCTCGGTTGCACAGACCGACAACCAGCGTGCCGTGGCCTCCTCACTCGATGTCGCTGGCGCGGGTAGCGTGTATGACGCAGTCGCGGTGTTGAGCGCCGATCAGGCGAGCCTTGCATACGACAGCTTGTCTGGCGAAATCCACGCCAGCACCCGCGGCGCGATGTTCGATGACAGCCGCCACGTGCGTGATGCCATTGGTACGCGCCTGCGCAATGCGCAGAGCCAGGCACCGAGCGAAGGCGTGCTGCATGTCGATGCGGACAGCGGCATGACCTTCTGGGTGCAGGGCTACGGCAGCTGGGGTGACAGCAACGGCAACCGCAATGTCGCCGACCTCGACCACAATACCCAGGGCGCATTGCTGGGTATCGACATGCCGCTGAACGACACCTGGCGTGCTGGCCTGGCTGCGGGTTACGGCAACAGCGATCTGGATGCCGATGCGCGCAACTCATCGGCCAAGGTCGACAGCACGTCGCTGACGGCCTATCTGGGAGGGCAGTGGGATGCACTGCATCTGCGCGTGGGCGCCTCGCATGCCTGGAGCGACGTGGACAGCAGCCGCCACGTCAAGGTCGGCAGCCTGGAGGAGCATGTCAAAGCCGACTACAACGTTGGCACCACTCAGGTGTTCGGCGAGTTGGGCTATGAGATCAAGGCGGGTGACCTGGCGCTGGAGCCTTTCGTCGGCCTGGCCCATGTCGAAGTCGACAGCGACAGTTTCCGCGAAACAGGTGGCAGCACGGCGCTGAGCGGCGATAGCGAGAAGGCGCGTGCAACCTATTCCAGCCTTGGCCTGCGTGCCAGCACCCCAGCAGCTAGCGTGGCCGGGGTGCCGCTGAGTGTGCAGAGCAGCCTGGCGTGGCAGCACGTGCTCGATGAGCCAAGTGAAAGCCGCCGCCTTGGTCTGGCTGGCAACGACAGCTTCAGCGTCAAAGGCGTACCGGTGAGCCGAGACACCGCGGTTCTACAACTCGGTGTCAGCGCCAGGATCGCTCCGCAAGCGAGTCTTGACCTGGGTTACTCCGGGCAGGTCGGCGATGGTTACCAAGACCACGGTGTTCGTCTGGGGCTCAATATCGCGTTCTGAGCACAGAGCCTGCGCGGTGCAATGCCGCGCAGGCAGTGGCTACCTCGTTACGAGGTGCAACCCTCGGCCACCGGCTCCTGCCTCACTCGACGATCTCCGCCCCCCAGCCGTCATATACCGCCCCGTGTCGTTGCGCCAGGGACTCGAACCGCTCCGAAAGCTGAATCAGGGCATGCAGCTCAAGCACCATCGTGCGTATGGCAATCACTTGATAGGCCGGGTTTGACTGCTCAGGGGCGTAGATCTGCACGCTGTAGTCGAGGTCTGCCAGCTCGGTTGCCAGCGCGTGAGCCGCCGACTCTTTCTCGACCTCGAAGACGAACTCCGGCACATGCGGTTTTCTCAAATCCGCCCCGGCCTGCGCCATCTGCAGCAACACACGTGCATCAGGATCATCGTTTCCTTGAAGGGGTGCCAACAGTTCTGCAGGTGTAGTCATGGGAGGCCTGATATCGGGTTAAAGGGCGGGCTCTGGGGCGACCCGGATAACAGCAGAATATAGAAGCGATTCGTACAGGCATGGCAAAAATTTCAGCTGCTTGTGCGCGCCCTCTCGTTATTCGGTGTGCGGCGCTGAAAGGGCGGATTTGTTTGCGGCTGGCAGGACGGTTCGTGAAAAGATCGGCCTCTTTCGCACTGACGGATTGGCATGAAAGCAGTGTGAGGGGCAGGCTGATTGCCGCAAAGACAGCAACTCCCAAAGCCGGCAAGCGAGCCGGAATTTTCATTTATGTCTTTTACCAACTACTGCCGATGAGTCTGATTCAGCGCGCCGGTTCCCTATCCATATTGCAACCTTTACGCGGAGGGCGCTGGCTTGCCCTCGAGCATTCCCCACGCTACCCTGTGCGCGTCGCTGTAAATCCAGCGACCGGGTTTGACGGCCCGAGCAAATCAAGGCGCAACAGCGCCCAAGACCCATTGCAGGCGCTTTTTTTGTGCCCGCGATGTCGTGTCATGGCGGCTGTGCGTGGGGCACCTTCGGGTGCGCCGGGTGCCTTGATTCCCGGTCCGTCAACCCGCGCACAGCTGCCACCCTAAATCGTTTGACGGCGATCCGTGGCAGCTCCCCAAATCAAGGAGCTACAACCATGACGCACACCCACGCCCCCAATCCGTCCGCACGCTGCCATCCTGAATTCAAGGGGGGCAGCATCATGACTGACTTCATTCCACTCTCCAGCAATCCAACCACCACTCCCGTACTGCTGATCGACACCAGCCATTCCTACATCGACCTGCACGAAAGCGCCCAGCAACGCCTCAGCGCAGTTCGCGGCCTGCTGCACAGCCTCGCCGCCATGACCATCGCCCATGCCGACGCCACGGACGTACAAAACATCAGCGCAGCCGCCCACCTGCTTACCGAAGATGCCTGCGATCTGGTGAAGGCCGCGCATAAGGCAGCGATGCGGGAGAGGTGCCGGGGGTAAGGAGTGGGGCGGGAAACCACCGGCAAGCAGGTCCCGCATGAGTATTGGGCTGCATCACTGGCGTCCGCTGGGGCCTGCCGCAGCGGCCCTCCAATGCGTGGGTGCTTCAGGCTGGAACCTGGCCAGGGAAACCGAGCCACCGTGCCGAATGCTGTGGCTGATCCGCTGGTGCTGATCACTGACGTCAGTAAGGTCGCCTGGCAGGCACTTGCATATTCGCTGTTGTGTTGGATGGTGATAACTCGGGCGTGGCGAACGCCATGCCCGCAAACCACTAATCACGAATTCAGTATGAAAGCAATCGTAGTAGCAGTAATTATCGCGATGGTCTCAACCGAGGCGATGGCCCAGCTTCCTTCGAACGACCCCGCGGTGGTCTGTAAGTATCTGGACGTTGAAAAGCTTGGCGCGAGCGGCTGGGCAGTCAACGAGGATCTTGAAGGTCACTGTGTCAGCGAGATTATTGGGTTCGGGCGAGAGAGCGTAGGGCCACTTCATCAGTTGTCGTTTGTGGCCACTGGTACACCTGAGGCTGCAACCCTGCTTCAGGTGGTGTTTGACGTGAATCCCCCTCAGGCCATGTCAGATGCTAACAATGCTTTCTTGCGTGTTTCGCATAGGCTCAGCACCAACGCATTCGGCAAGCGTTTGCCCTCCAGCATCTCCTCGGCCATTACCGGTGGACGAGAGGCGACAGTTGAGTTCGAGGGCGCCACGCTGAGCGTAAGTCGGCAAACTCATGAAAGCGGAAGCGGTTATCAGATGCGGTTTTCTGTGCAGTAGCGCCGCTTGCTCTACCTGCTGGCTGAAATGCGGCACTCGAGCTGTTTACAGTTCTAGGTAGGCTATTCAAGCGGACTGCACATGCATGAGCCGATCAGCCAATTTATTCGGCTCAAATGGTGAGCCGATAATGTGCGTTGTTCGGCTCACTGCCCCTTCGGCAGGGTGATTGTAATTATCGTAATCAGCCCGTGTCGCCCTTGGGCCAACCCTGAACTGCCCCTGATGAGAATTGGGCCCGAGGCGGGGAGGGGCGTCAGAGGTGCTGATATAGATAGCGGCCTACCATGGCGAAGCAAACGATCACGATCAGCGGCCTGATCAGCCTGGAGCCTCCCGTCATCAGCACCAGTGAGCCCAGGTAAGCGCCAATCACCTGCCCTATGGCCATGGTGCCCCCGAGAATCCACAGCACCTTGCCGCCAATGATGAATACCACCAGCGAGGCCATGTTGCTGGCGAGATTCATGCCCTTCGCCGAGGCGGTGGCACGTACGAGATTGCGGCCGCGCAGCGCGACTTCGGCAAGCGAGAAGAGCGAGCCCGTGCCTGGGCCGAAAAAGCCATCGTAAAAGCCGATGAGCGGAACGATGCAGGACCTGTACAAGCCGCTGCCCATCCTGGGCTTGCGCTCCACGGTACCTGCGCTTGGTGCCAGCAGAAAGTACAGCCCGATGCTCACGAGCACGATGGGGATCAACAGATCCAGCACCGATGCATCGACGAACTGGATGGCCGCAGCCCCCAAGGAGGCGCCCATGAACGAAGACAGGCAGGCTGCCTTGATATCGTCCCAGGTCACTTGTCGCCTGCGCATCAGCGTCAGCGTCGACGCCAATGTGCCGAAAGTGCCTTGTAGCTTGTTCGTCGCGATTGCCTGTACGGGCGGAACTTGCATGAGCAGCATCGCCGGAATGGTGATGAGCCCACCGCCGCCCGCGAGCGTGTCGATGAAACCGGCCGCCACCGCGACGGTTGCGAGTATCAGGAGGGTTTGCGAATCGAGGATCATGTCCATGAAAAGCCTGCCTGAGGTTCAGGGCCTGTGGTTGGGCGGGAGCCATGCGGGGTGTCTGACGTTTTCCTGGCGGGTCGATACGCGTCCATTGGTCTTCTTCGGGGAGGGAGCCGAAGTGCAACCGTACTCACCCTGCATTAAGCTGTGGTTCAACCAGGCTTTATCAGTCCTTAAGAAAAATTGAATGATCTCTGTCGAAGACATGCGCCTTGCCGCCACGTTGGCGAAAGCTGGCTCGCTGAGCGCCGCGGCACGAATGCTCAACGTGACGCCTCCTGCTCTGTCGATGCGGCTGCGCAAGCTCGAGGCCGCCCTGGGCGCGAAGCTCGCGAACCGCGATGCGCAGCGGCTCAGCCTGACCGCCGAAGGGGAGCGACTGGCCGCCGAATGCGTCGCGCTTCTCGAGCGAATCGATGGCTTGTGTGAAACGTTTCGCGAGCCTCAGGGGCAACTGACCGGAACGCTGCGTCTGGCCACGTCGTTCGGCTATGGGCGCAAATTCGTGGCTCCCTTGCTTTCCAGGTTCGCCCGGCGCCATCCCTCGCTCAAGGTGCATCTGGACCTGCGCGAAACCCCTTGGCCGGACCGTCATGACAGCGATGCGGTGATCCACATAGGCGCGGTTCGCGATAGCTCATGGGTCGCACGAACGCTGTCGACCAATGAACGATGGCTTTGCGCGAGCCCCGCATACCTCGATACCCACGGCGCCCCGCAAAATCCCGGCGACCTGGCTGCGCACCGCTGCATCTGCATCCGTGAGAATGAAGAGGACGCGACGCTCTGGCATGTGCGCCGGTCAGGCGTCAGCCAAACCGTGAGGATCGAGCCAACGCTGGTATGCAACGACGGCGTTATCGCCCGACAGTGGGCGGAGCAGGGCCACGGGTTGCTACTGAGATCCGAATGGGATGTCCGCGATGGCATTGCCCGAGGAACGCTGGTGCGTTTGCTGGAGCACTGGTCCTTCGGCAGTGCACCGATTCAACTGCTGGTGCCCATTCGCAAGGACAGAAGCGCCCGGGTGCAGGCATTGATAGCCTTTCTGGATGGGGAGAGGTGAGTGTGTGGTCCGGCTGGGAGTGCCAGGAAGGACACGCAAAAAAGAAAAAGCCTCTGAAAACCTTTCGGTCTTCAGAGGCTTATTTGGTGGGCCGGGGTAATTTGAATCAAACTCGTATCCTTTTGATTTTTATTATTAATATCGGTTTCAATTTTTATATGGAATACCAAATGGAATGCCTTGCGAAATTACACTCTCACATTACTGCCCTTATGGACTCGAGATTGACAATCTATCGCATCAAGCCTGACAAGCGTTCTTCGTAGCCATGCTCCGCAGTTGATTGCGAATAGCTGCTAGTGGGGAGCCAACTGCTGGCGAGAAGAGGGCCCTCCGCGTAGCGCAGCTAATTGCTCCCCCATCTGCCAATCGTGCGCTCACGAAACTGTGTGGCAGTTAGGGGGGACGCCGCTAATAAGTAGTTGTCCACTGATTTAACGGTACAGTAGCCAACCTTAAAGAGGCCATTATCGTCGCGTGCGCTCGAGCGGCTTACACGTTCACATGAGTGGTTTTTGCCAAAAAACGGTGGTGTTAGATGTCGCGGTCACCCATGACTCAGCGCTTCCAGGTGCTTTGGTGGAAGTTTCATCTGTCAAAAAACTGGATAATTCTATTTAGCGCCTACCTCTCTTGAAATTGAGTGAAATGACCTCAATATGATCTTATCTGGCCATCATCAGTTTTAATTACGGATGTACTGGGGGGAAAGGTCGAATGGCAGGAAAAGAAGGATCCAAGGTCGCGAAAGGGCGTTTCAATACCAACGATGAAACGAAGCGGATCGTATGGATCCAGACAGCTGGCCACTGCGAGCTATGCGGCACAGATCTTACGTTCGACTATCGTGCTGGTAAGCCAATGAACTGGGGCGAGGTAGCACATATCCTTCCGGCCAGTCCGAGAGGCCCCCGTGGACGCGCGGATCATGATGCTGAAGCGCACACGAACGATACCGCCAACCTCATGCTTCTGTGCCCAGGCTGTCATGACAAAATTGATCGTGACGCAGATGGCTACCCTGAAAATGACTTGAGTGGTTTGCACCAAGCATACCTAGAACGCATCCGACTCGCCGCAACGACCCCCGATGGTGGCAGAGCCATTCCTCTAATTGTCCAGAGTCAGCATTTCCAGACGATCAACGACATTCCTGTCCGCGATCTGTTGACTGCGATGTCTGCTGAGGGATTAACCGCCTTCGACCAAGGCATCAAAATCACTTTCCCTGCGCCCGGACCGCGAGGCAGGGACGTGACCTATTGGCAGAACGTCAAAGACAGCGTTCAGTATGAGCTGGAGCAACAACTCAAGCGTCGCGGCGGCACCTATGGCGACGCGCCTGCACTAGCTGTAGTGGGCTTGGCCGATATTCCAGCTTTGATGATGTTGGGCCAAGGTATCGGCGACCGTTCCAAACGCTTGATCTTCTCTTTTAACCGCGAGCATCTTCTGCGCTGGCCCGATCAGTCCGCTGAGCCGCCCAAGTTTCTGTTTACTCCTCCGCCGAACGGCGATGGCCCACTGGCGCTGGTGCTCTCCATTTCTGCGCAAGTTCCAATTCGCGACGTGACCGACGCTCTACCCGGTGCGCGTATTACAGAGCTGTCGATTCCAGAACCTAGCTACACGATGGTACAGAACCGTCGGGTGATTCATGCTTTTCGCGATGCCCTTCAGATAGGGCTGAGCCAACTTGAGGCCCTGACCCCGAACCCTATCCACGTCTTTGCGGCAATCCCTGCGGCATTGGCCATTGAGTTTGGAGCGTTGCTCACCACACAGCATCAGCATCCTTACCTGATCTTTGATCGGGACAGAGAAAACCAAAATCGGTTTACGCAAATACTGCATTTGGGCCTCGAGGCCCGGGAGGCCATGTAATGCTTATGAGCAACGAACAGACCAAGCGCAGCAGTTGGGAATATTTTCTGCTTCGCGCAGCGCGGGACATCTCGCTGTCGGAAGCGCAGTACGAAAAAATTAATGATCGCTACTCCCAACTGGAAAAAATCCTTTCGGCCTCCGACAACCCGCTGCTTGCTGAGGCCCATATTTTCGTACAGGGCTCTATGCGGCTGAAGACGACCATCAAGCCAATCTCCGGCGCGCCTGCGGATCTGGACACGATTGATGCGGACGCTATTATCTGGCTGCCTCATGCTCAAGGCGCTGGTGCAAAGGAAGTCCTAGAAGCGATTGAGGAGCGTTTTAGGGAAGGCTCTCGCGTTCAGGAAGAAGTTAAGCAACTACGTCGTGGCATTCGGATCGTTTACGCCGACGAAAATCCCGGCTTCCATATCGATGTCACGCCTGCCCGCGCGATTAACGGAAATGGCGAAGGAAACGGCGAGGGTAAGCTGGAGGTTCCGGATCGGGTCACAGGTTGGAAAGCAAGCAGCCCTATTCCTTACTCGAATTGGTTGCAGGTTGCCTCTGCCCAGGAAATTTCTCTGGAGAGCTTGGTGATTGCCAAAAGTCAGAGAATGCTTGATGCAGCGACACAGGATCCGCTGCCGCATTATCAGGACTATATCGATCAGGATCCGCTACGCGCGACCATAAAGCTGCTAAAACGGCATCGTGACGAATGGGCCATCAAAACTAAGAGCGCGGATATCCGCCCTATATCGGCCGTTATCACGACCCTAGCCACCCATGCTTACCTAGATGTCGTGAAAGAGTCCAAATCGAAGCCTTTGGCCCCGCTGGATGCAATTCTGGAGATTGTTCGTAGGATGCCGCACCATATTGCACACAGAGGCAGTGACTGCTTTGTTTGCAACCCCGCTGATAACGGCGAAAACTTTGCGGAGAAATGGAATAGACCTGGCGAAGGGCACGGCTACCGCCAGGCATTTGCCACGTGGCACGCTGACGCCAGCGCATCAATATCTTTAGGTTTGGAGAGTTTCGAGTCCGCAGATTCCTTTGCTGAGGCAGTGAAAGAGAACTTCGGTATGGCGCCGGCGTTCATTACAGCGGTGAACAATGAAATCCCAGCGAACTGGACGATGCCTGGTCGACCGGATGGTACCACTCGAAATTCTGCCTCGATGGGCGCGCTCTTCGGAGGGGCTAGCGGTGGCGGAACCTCTCAATCGAGCGTAAAGCCAGTTGGACGCCTTGGCTGATCCTATTAAGACGCCATTGCAGCGTGGAATCGCCGCACTGCGAAATGCCCTAGGTCAGGATGCTGCCGATGCACTGCTCCAGCCCGCACCCATGCGGGCTGACGAAGCGGCGAGCTTTCACTTTCCCTTGCCCATCGACTACACGGGGCGAGAGCGGCGACTGCGTATTGGTTTTCCCTCCAATTTCCCCCGTGGGCTTTTGCGGCTGAATGTCGAACCCTCTCCATGGCTGGTCTGGCCGCATGCCACGAAGTCGGGGCTTTGCCTTCACGGCTTTCAGGAGCGCCCCATTATGGGCGGCCCAGAGGTCGTGGTAGAGGACAGCCTTGCTCGCTTGGCCAAGATCGTTTCTTTATCCGAGATGGGATCAAGTCAGGCAAGGCGCGATATCGAATTTCAGAATGAGATCACTACCTACTGGTCTATTCAGCACGGTCATTCATTTCAGAACCTCTTACTCTTAGATCGACCTCAGGCAGCGTCGGAGTTGTTTGCTCTCAGCGATCCGCGTCGGGCTGTGCCATCCGGCCAGGAAACGGTTTGGCTAGCATCGAACGTAGCTGCACTCAAAGGACATTACAGACGGGTTGTCGGGCGCTCCGCTGTAATTCGCGCGGCCGAAACTCCGGGTTTTTACGTCAAGCTTCAGACTTATCCGGATATTCGTACCCCGGATCCAGAAGACTTATTGCTGTGGCTTACGCCACACCTTCAACCAGGCGATGCCGAGCGATTGCTGGCATGGTTTGACCTGCACGGAACATTGGCTAGTCGATGGATTGTCTTGGAGCTTCCTGGGTGGGCGGGCGCTCCAACCTATTGTCTCAATGTTCGCTCTTTCGGCGTACAGCCGGAGCGGGGGGCAAAGTTTGGCTTGCGCACTGCGCGCCGCCGTCCAGCTATTGCAGATGCACATGCTCCGGCGCTCGTCCGAGCAACCGCATTGGACGTACTTGATCGGGCTTCCATTCTGTCCCGCGATATAAGCGGCACTGCAAAGCACCTTGAAAACGCTCGGGTAGTTTGTGTCGGCGTTGGCTCATTAGGCAGTGCGGTGGCAATACAGTTGGCGCGATCCGGTGTCGGCCACCTTACCCTCATCGATCCCGACACTTTGGTGTCAGCCAACCTCGGTAGACACGTTCTGGGAGCGGATAGTCTAGGAAGACTGAAGGCCACAGCGTTGAGGGACAAGATTCTGTTAGATCTTCCGACTACAGAATGCACCGCTTATCCGACTTTTGCTGAAGTTGTGATGAGCAGCAAACTAGAAGTATTCGATACAGCGGATCTGGTGGTGATTACGACAGCAGACTGGCAATCGGAGGTCACTGTATGGCGGGCTAAATCCAGCGGCGCCACATGGGGGCTGTTACAGGCTTGGAGCGAGCCGCACACCCAAGTGGGACATGCGCTTTTCGCACCAGCCGGCGCCTTTGATGGCAGGCATTTGTTCACGGACATCGGCGATTTCAGGCATAAATTCACTGAGTGGCCGGGAGGAGGTGTTGTTCCACTGCCGGCCTGTGGGGAGAGCTTCATTCCAGGCGGATCGCTGGGGATGACGAATATCGCCTCAATGGTGTCGCACACGGCTTTGCGCACGTTGACCGGAAATATCGACAATGCATCTTGGGTCAGCAGCATCTACAGGCCTGAAGACGTCCCGAGCCTAGGAGGCAAATACCATGGGCCCAAACTGCCAGAAGGGGCACAGCAAATCCTACTGGAGCGCGGATGGCCGGAATATAAGGATGAAACGGTATGACGCATATCGCTTGGCGCTGGAGATGGCCGGAGGTGAATTCTGAGCTCTTGGTGTCGCAAGCGGTCGCGGACGTCTTGGATAGTCATCGGCAGGGCCTTTTTGGCGTGGAGCGAGGGGGACAATTATTCGTCAACCCTGTTAACCCGGCTGGCTTGCTGCTGGCCTTGGCCACGCTGCCACATCGCTCCGATCGGTCAGGCGGGTCTTGGCTAGAGTTGGATGCGGAGCGCTGCCGTCAGGAGATTCAGGATGCCAACGAACAAGGATTACGTCTGGTGGGCTACTGGCATACGCATCCCCAATCTGTTCCGGCAATCTCTCCGGCTGATATAGGAAGTTTCTCCAGATTTGCTGCGCGTTACACGCAGGATCTGCCGCACCCGATAGCCATTATCGTCGGCAAGTCCGAAAAACCAGAAGGCATCAAGGCGTGGTCGTTCAGGGGCGGCAGATATATTGAGGCAACCTGGCTCAGATAAGCCCCAAGTCGGAGCCGTGGGAGGCAGGTTAGCGTTTACCTTTATCCGCCAGCATTAGCGTAAAGAGCTCTGCCTGAAAGCGAGCATCATCTAATGCATTGTGGTTGGGTGCGCTGAGCGGCTTCAGCGTGGCGGTCATCTGGGAGGACTTTGTTTCCTTCCAGTTGCAACCAAAAGCGCCCATGAAGTAGGCCTTCACGTCGATGGCGGTAAAGCCAAAAGGGTTCGTTTCCATATACTTGTGGAAGTAGTAGTTGACGAATGACCAGTCAAACGGTGCATTGAGCCCCACGAAAATGACTTTCTGTCCCGTTGGGCAAGACGCTTGAAGCCATTGATCAAGTCTCTGCATTGCCTCCAGCGGAGCGAGGCCTTCGCGCTCCAATTTTTCTAGACTCAGCCCGGATACTGCCAGTGCTTCTGGGTCGTGTTTCGGACTGTCAGGTTGGAGTTCAAGATAAATGGACGTTGCAGGTTGGGCTACAAGGCAAGCCCCAATGGAAAGCAGGCTGTATTCGCCAGGTATCGGTCCAGAAGTCTCGACGTCGACGGAAACATAAAGCTCATCGGTATTCATGTCGCATCCTTTTCGTCAATGCTCGTTGATACATTGGTGGTGGCTGCCTGAGTTCCCTGCGTACGGACCATTATTGATCAGTCATACAGACTATCAAGGCATCGCAGTATCGTCAGTTTTTGGCCGATTCCCGTCCGTCACGACTGAGCGAACTGCAATGAAATCAGCTATTGGCGCAGGCTGTGTAAAAAACGCACTCCCGATGTTGATGCATACGTTTCTATGCGAAATCTACTGACAATCGGCAGCACAGAAGACCTGAAATTTGTGTAGGAATGTGATTTGTCGTGTGATTCCGGTCAGCCGTGCCGATCAAAAAATTTTTACACCGCCCCGGCCAGTAGCAGACCCTCGGAGGGGGTCGAAAAGCAGTCACTCTGCCAATCTTCCGGCGATTCACCTCCGACCTCCAGCATTAAACGCGATAGTGGACTGATATAGGCCCATCGCTGCAGCGAAGCAGCTAAGGTTGTTGGCGTTAGCGCTTCGGCATTCTTGGGTACATCAATTCTAAAACCGTGCTGCCGTTCAGGCGGACAACTATGCAACATCACGCTTCCAATCGATGATAGCATTTTGATTACATGGGTCTGGCCAAATCAGGGAGGATAGGAAAATGCCGACAAAAACCGCCGAAGATTTTCTCGCCGCGCTTGCAGACGAACTTGCAATCAGTGAATCACGATACGAGCAGGCGCGCCGTAGTTATGCGTCACTCGGTGACTGGCTCCACCGTTCGGAGTCCACCGTCGTCGAGTACGATCCGCAGGTTTACGTGCAGGGGTCCTTTCGACTGGGTACGGCGATTCGTCCTTTGAATGATGAGGAGGAGTACGACGTCGATTCTGTCTGTTTGCTTCGCACCCTCGGAACGAAGGATCTTTCTCAGAGCAAACTGAAAGCGTTGGTTGGCGACGAGATAAAAGCCTACCGTAACGCTCAGAGCATGGTTAAGCCCGTTCGCGAAGGGCGCCGCTGCTGGGTACTGGACTATGCAGATGGTGCTCAGTTCCATATGGATATCGTTCCGTCTATCCCCAACGCAGCCCGCCAGCGCCTGTTGCTAGAAGCTCAAGGATTAGACTTGAAATGGTCTGAGACAGCGATGGTTATCACCGACATTGAGTCGCCTGTATATGAGGTGCTCTCGGATGATTGGCAGCGCTCGAACCCTAAAGGATATGCCGAGTGGTTCAGGCAGCGGATGGGCGAACAATTCGAACGTCGTAGGCGGGCGCTGGCGGAGTCTATCAAAGCTAGCGTAGAGGATATTCCGGACTACAGAATCAGGACGCCTCTCCAGTCTGCGATCATGATCTTGAAGCGCCACCGTGACGGTATGTTTGAAGGGCGGTATGACGAGCGCCCCATTTCGATCATCATCACCACGCTTGCCGCTCATGCTTACAACGGTGAAGAAAAGATCGCCGATGCTCTCTACTCGATCCTTTCGCGAATGGACCAGTTCGTTGAGCATGATGGACACCATTGCATCATTCGTAACCCTTCCGACCCTCTCGAAAATTTTGCAGATAAGTGGCCTGAGCATCCTGAGCGGGAAGCAGCGTTCTTTGAGTGGCTGCGGCAGGCCCGTCAAGACTTCGAAACACTTGCGGGCCAGGTCGAAAGGCGTCGCTTGATCGAAAGCATCCAGCCCCGGATGGGAGCCGTGGCTGAAAGAGCTGCCATGCGTCTCGAACCACCTCCCGGAACCATGCTACATCCCGCCACAGCCGCGGCCTTAGTGGGTGCTGCAGCAGCTAGTGCTCCGGTATTCCCGAACACTCGACGGGAGCCAACTTCGCCTAGGGGGTTTGCTTGATTTGGTGGGCGGAGGAGCCCGGCCGTGCGCAGTCCGAGCGTGCCGCAGTGTCGGACTTGGCAGATCAGAACCCTTGGCTCATGACTGTAACATGGCGTCTTGCGGCTGACTTGCAGATCGCTGCTGACTTCGATCTGCAAGTGGGTGAGCGGATCATTCCGCTGACACTCACCTACCCTGAATTTTTTCCAGATACACCCCCTTCGGTTGTTCCGCGGGATGGAGTTCGATTGTCGGGACATCAATACGGTGCAGCCGGTGAGCTCTGTTTGCAGTACCGTCCCGACAATTGGATGCCAGAAGTCACGGGCGCCATGATGATTGAAAGTGCTTATCGCTTGCTGTCATCCGAACAGGTAACCGGTGAACCTGCACTATCAGAGCACCGAACCCTTTCGGCTCAGCGAGCAAGAAACGCAGTGTTTCGCTTCCTCTACTCGCGGAACGTATGGGCCGGCTTGTTGATGGTCGAAGAGGGGCATGTGGTAGACGCTGAAGTTCAGGAGCACTCTTATGCCGGCGTTTATGCGGCCCAGCTTGCACGTATCGGTTCTGCGGACGCTTCTCTCTGGAGCGAACCGAAGAGGCGCGGTTACGGCGCTAGCTCGTTAGCGGGTAAGGTGGTCCGTTTGCCTGATGGCGGGTCGGTCGGATGTCGGACGCTTGATGATCTGGTGGTGCTCCTTGAACGCCATGGCTTTGAATCTTTGGTCGCCGAGCTAATGCAAGCGCCTGGATTCATGATGGTAATTATCTTTGATGGCGCTAGCATATTGGTCTCAATGGTCTTCGGCGACGTTGGATCCCGGAAGCTCATCAACTACGACCAAGTCTTTGCTGAGCTGGATGGCGTTCGCCTCGATCCTGAGTACGTTCGGCTCAAAGCCGCGAAAGTCGCAGTTGTCGGCTGTGGTTCCGTCGGATCTAAAGTCGCCGTGCACCTTGCCCGATCAGGAGTCGGACGGTTTGTACTCGTAGATGCAGATGTGCTTGCTTCGGGCAACCTGGTTCGAAACGAACTAGACTGGCGGGCGGTTGGTATGCATAAGTCGAAAGCCTTGGCAGCCCGGCTTCAGGAAGTCAGCACTGATTGCGAAGTTCTCAGTCGCACTACAGTCTTGGGGGGGCAGGAAAGTGGTGAGGCAACTTCTGCGACGATGGAGTACATCGCAGACTGTGATTTGATTATTGATGCCAGCGCCGATCCGGGAGTCTTCAATCTATGCGCGTCCATTGCACGTAGGGCGAAGAAACAGATGTGCTGGGCGCAAGTATTCGGTGGCGGCGCTGGTGGCATTATTGTTCGCCTACGACCAGGGATAGATCCGACTCCTCTCGCAGCCCGGCAACGGCTCGAAGCCTGGTATTCGAATCAGGGGGTCGAGTGGCCTGAGGACGGTGCCTCACAGCCTTACTCGGAGGTTGGCGGTGCAGGGGTGCCTTTGATAGCTGATGACGCAGATGTTTCTGTTGTTGCAGCACATTTGTCTCGTTTCGCCATTGATCTTCTTGCCCGCCCCGACTCTACGATTTTCCCTTATTCCGCCTACCTCATCGGAATGGCTGAGAGATGGATATTCTCCGCGCCCTTCGACGTACGACCAATCGACCTCGGTGCAAGCGATGGGTGGGACACAGAGCAGCAGGCAGGTGATTCCGAGGCTCTCAAGCAATTGCTAGCCGACCTACTGCCCGGAGCAGGCGATGCGGGTTGAGATCTCGGAACCCGTCAAGGACAAGTTGCGTAGGGCGCTCAGAGCCGCTGGTAGCCGGGAAATCGGTGGGGTTCTCATGGGCGAGCAGATCGCGCCAGGTCATTTTCGGGTCGTCGATTTGTCGATTGATAGCGAGACTGGCGGACGGGCTCATTTTGTACGTAGCTCAGAGGCCCATGCCGACGCTCTAAGCGCTTTCTTTCGCGAGACGGGACATCAATATGATCGATTTAACTACTTGGGAGAGTGGCACTCCCATCCTCGGTTTTCGGTGACGCCGAGCACTCAGGACATTACCTCAATGATCGATCTGGTTGAGGGTGAACGGGGAATCGAATTCGCTGTGTTGCTGATCGTCAGGTTGCACTGGTGGCGCAGGATTTCCTGCTCCTGCTCTCTGTTTTGCCGGAGCACTAACCCTTCGTCAGTCGATATATTGGAGTAATAAAGTTGATGAGCTATTTCATGCGGTCATTAATTGATTGGATCTTTCGGCGACGGTCAGTGGGTGTAACACTAGTAAGAATTGGGGTGCCTGTCTTAGCGGTTGTTCTTGTAGGACTGACAGTCGGTGTAACGATACCCACATCACAGGGGGCCTTTATATTCAGCTGGGACTCGGCTGGCAGTACTGGCGCGTTAAGTTGGGGGGTGTTCGTTATCGCGAGCCTTATCGTCCTATTGGGAGCATTGCTGATCATTCGCGACATCCGTCAGGAGAGTCGCAAGAAAACCATCGTCGTTGAGGCGAGAGGGTTGCGAGATTGGCAGGGCCAGCCATTGGCATCGGCAGTTCCTTCCTCAATACCGGGACGGCGCGAACAGGTGATAGTTGATCTAAGGCAAGGGATAGTAGATGGTCAAATCGTCAGCCCTGATGCGGCAGTACGCCGCCTTGCTAGTCTGCCCGATGATATCGCTCGACGTTGTGATGGGTTGGACAGGTCGGATATCTCCTTCGTGCTCGGTGGGCTCGCTCCCGTACCATTTCTTTTTCTACTCGGCGTGATTGTCGACGATGAATCCCGAATGTTCATCATGGATTGGGATCGGACCCAGCATGCGTGGCGCGCGCTTGCTGATGAAGATGATGGCAATCGTTTCATTGTTACAGGGCTAGATGCTGCTAACTCAGCTGTGAAGCGAGTTGCGCTTTGCGTGTCTGCTTCATACGATGTCCTGGAGACTGATGTACGTCTTGTTGAAACTGGCGTTCCAATCATCAAACTGGAATTGGAAGGGCGCAGCATCAGTTCGCACTGGTCCGAGACGAAGCAGCAGCAACTCGCGCAGCAGTTTCTAGATACTGTGATGTCTCTGGCTCGGCAAGGTGTCACCGAAATCTCTCTATTTCTGGCTGCACCCGCGAGTCTCACGCTGCGGTTGGGCACTCTCTACGACAAACGTAATCTTCCTCGTATCGAGGTTAATCAGTATGAGCAGAGCGATCCCAAACGATTCCCTTGGGCGATTCGGATGCCAGTAGCGGGCTTGTCCCATGCTGAGTTGACGCAACGATAAGTCCAAGGAGCGCCCATCAATACTGGCAGCGCAAGCGCGGGGTGGTGACTTGCAGCTTTTGGCCGACTCCCGACTCTCGTGACCGACGGGAGTCGGCCAAAACCAGCAGGGCGGATTCGTCTGGGAAACCAGGGTCGATTCACTCCGCGGGATGTTGCATGTGATACGAGGTATGGACGGTCACCCATGAGCATTATTGCGTGGGCTAAGGTGAATTGGGATTGGGGGCAAGGTGAATACGGTTAGCATTTCTGAGTATAGTGATTCTTGGAGTGAGCATTTTTCAAAGGAGTCGAAGTTAATTGAGTCGGCGGTGAGTTCCACAAAAATTTATATTGATCATGTTGGTTCAACATCGGTTAAAGGCCTGTCCGGCAAGCCTATCGTGGATATGCTCATTTCGATCAGTAACTGGGATATAGTCGATGATGTTGTGAGAGAACTGGAGGCCTTAGGCTACGATGTAAGTGAAAAGTGCAATGATGTTCCAAGGTGCTTTCTTACAAAATATACCTTTGATGGCTCAGGTTCTTATCATGTCCATATTTGTAAGCCGCATAGTCGCTGGGCAAGGGATATGCTCCTTTTTAGGAATGAGTTAACTTCTGATAAGAAACTTGCTAAAGCCTATTCTGATTTAAAAAAGCAGCTTGCGAAAATTTACCATGATGACGTTGGAGCTTATGGGGTTGGCAAAAAGGATTTTATTGAAGGTAGGCTGCGAGAAGTTGATGGCGAGTTTAGAATCAATCGACTGCTAAGCCATCAGCGTGCTGAGTCTAATAGGGCTGAAAAATTACAGATGAGCATGATGCTCATTCAGTTTTGCGTAGCCGTAGTTGCTGGGCTTTCGGTGTATTCGAATAACAATATAAATCTATATCTTTATGCCGTTGCAGGTTTTGTTTTTATGCTTGTGTGGCTCGTTTTAGGCCAGAAACAACTATCGCATAGATCTGCTGGGGATCAGGCACGCCGAGCTGTGCTATTAATGAGTGGGCTGGAGTTGGAGCCGTCGGCTGGGCAACAACTCAGAATCAGCGATGGGTTTAGAGTACCTATCTCCCCTAATAATGTTCGGCGTGAAGAAGATCATTTCGCGACTCGAGAAGCTCCGGGCCATAAGCGCTTGGCCGAGATGATTGAAGAATCATCGTATTGGACTCGTGATCTCCATCATATAAGCTTCAAAGCAATGGCGGTTTTGCTTTTTCTATTTATAGTTGCGGTGTCAGTCGTAAGTGGTGCTGCTGTAGCTTCATTTGATTCGGATAATCTGATATCCCTGTATCGAGTTATGATAGCGATTATGATTTTTGGGATTTCATCTGACGCTTTAGGTTTACTGCTCGCGTACAGAAGCTCTGCTTTTGCGATTGATGAAATATTCAAACGGGTTGAGGCTGTAGCTGGAAGAGGGTATCGAAAGTCTGATGTTTTACTTCTGATGTCAGATTACAATGCGGCTATTGAAAGAGCTCCTATAACCTTGCCTGGAGTTTATAAATTTGGTCGGGCTGGCCTAAATCGACGATGGCAGGCCTATATCGAGGCCAAGCTCGTCGGTGGGCAAGAAGAGTAGTCTACGTGATTGTTGTCAATTGGTGCTGGCATAGTCGGATGAGGTCGATTGTCACCGGCAGTTTTGGGTTCAGGCTGTGTGAAAATGCATGCACCGTTTTGATGTCTGCGTTGCTGCGTAAAATCCGCCAGCATTTGGTTAGCCAACAGACCTGGAATTTGCGTAGGATCGCGATTTTCGTTCCGGTCCTGATTGTCAAACTTGCTCTAAAACGTTTTCACCCAGTCTGGGTTAAAAGCAGCCACTTATGATTTATCGCTGAGACCCATAGCTGGCAGACAACTCAAGCAACTCCTAGCTTTATGTCCGAGCAGCAGAGCTAGGATGATAATCATGGCCAAATGACATATTTCAAGGCTGGATTAAATCAAGCTAATGAACAAGCTAATGAAATATATGTCAGTTGTTAGACACCCAAGACATCCTGAAAATTTTGAAACGTAAAAAAGAACTTTTGAATGTTTTGTTGGTGATTTAGCTAGCGGGCGATACTTGGGATCTTAGTAAAATTTTAAAGTAGAAAATATAGGGGGCTGAGTTGAGATATTATTTAGAAACCAACGCTTTGAGAGCGCTTGGAGGATCCGTCGGTAATAACAAAGAACTGCTCAAGCAGTCTTATACGTCAACGTTTTCACTTTTTGAGTTGACTAAGGGTATCGGTAGATCTAGGGATAGTGATGTTAGATTGGGTGTGCTTAAAGCTCTTCAGGCTGTTGAATTGAGTTTTATAGATTTTATGCCATTTGAGATGATGGAGTTGGCTTTTGGAGGCGGAGCATATGTGCTTGAGTCGGAGGCAGTGAAGGATAAGATACGGAGCATTTTATCAAATACTGAATTGACGCAGCACAATTACGATAAGATCATTGAGCGGTATGAGTTTGGAACCAAGGTTTTTCAAACCAAGGTGACTATGGCCTATGCTGTTCCCGCCTCACCTCCAAAGACCGTTCATTTAGATTTGGATAAAATGTTCTCGCCTGAGCGTGAGACGCCTGACTACTTAAAAAAATTGCCTAAGAACTTGCATCCTTCACGGGTCATTATGGAGTGCATGAAACAAAAAGACGCGCCTGCAACTTATAAGGCTTTATATCCGGACTCGGAACTTAGTAGTCAGGAAATATTAAGCATCTATAATAATAGTCTTGATTTGTACTTTTTTGCAAGTTTTGGCTATGACTTAAAAAGAAAGTGTCTCCGGGAAGCTGCGTCAAAAAACGACTTGCTAGATGTACTTCATACAATATATCTCGTTGACCATGATAATGTAATTGTTAGTAATGATGCTATTTTTTCCACGGTCCTACCGGACATAAATACAATATCGGTCGAGCAGTATCGCAAATTGATATAGTTACCCTGCAAAGTGCTTGATGAGATAGGCGGTACGGCAGTTTGACGAGCAAAATATAAGTGAATTTGTTCATGTCTTGAAGTTGTGCTGGCGATGCGGATTGCAGTTTTACCTTGGTATAAAAATCTAAATATCCTTGGTTGAGAAAATCCTTCATCTGTTGCGCGAGCCACGGGCAGGAGTTCTCGAGGGTTTGGTCAAGTTCCATAAATCATATTTAGACACTCCAATGACGCTCTCTGTAAATATTAGCTTTGGGTCGATAAATGCCGTTCGCGAGCGGCTGCCTTTGGCCAGATACTCCCCGCCACTACTCTCAGTTGTGGGGCTGGAGGATGGGAGTTGTAAAAAGTTAGGTATCGGGGTTTTGGATGGAGCTCTAATGTAAAACCTAGCCTGCGATACGGTTACTGTACTAACGTTCAAGGCTTCAGGCCGGATTACCCAGGGTAACAAAAAATGACTTGAGGCCAAATTAAATGAGCCGTTTACACCGACTTGACCGACACCACTTCTACAAACCTGAATTTTTTTCTGGCCGTCTTTGTAGCTTCTTGCTCCGCAACTAGGGAGCTCAGCGCTTGACCGTCTCTAGGCTGCCTTTCGCTTCGATTGGACGGAGCAGCTCTATCACCATCGGCGCAGTGATTTTCGCGAGTGGCGTCGTCTTCAAGTCGGGGAACACATGCAGCGTTAGGGACCGCCAAATGTCCTCGGCATAGGCCGGCGTGACCGAGTCCTTCTTAAGTTCGAACCAGGCAGTGGCTACGTTCTCGAATGTGTGTTCCGTTTCTGCGCGCTTGGCCTCATTTATCGTATCGCGCTGCACTTTCGGATCGATGCCTTGGGCGAGCAGCTCGCGGGCTTGCACTGCCATCTTTCGGGCGTTCGCCAGCGAAAGCTCTGGGTAGGTACCCAAGCCCATGTTGATTCGGTTTTTAGTCACCGGTTCACGGTAATTGAAATTCCACAGCAAAGAGCCGTTGCTGCGTACGCGCAGTTGCAAACCGTCCCCGTCGGTGAGGACGTAATCCTTGGACGCGGGTTTGACTCCCTTGAGCTGTCGATCGGAAAGGCGAAGGGTTTGAGCAGTCATGAGATTTCCCTCAGACACTGATTTGGTATTCCAAAGGTTAGCACCGGAGGGGCTGGAATACCGTATGGAATACCAGAGCTTCTGGAACTCCAAGAAGCTACAAAGACCTCAATAGCCGCTAAATCCTTGTATTTGCTGGATTTAAGGCACAAAAAAAGACGTCCGTGGACGTCTTTAGATGATCAAATGGTGGAGCCGGGGGGATTTGAACCCCCGTCCGCCAGTTCTCCACTGTCGGTACTACATGCTTAGCCGTGTCTATTAAGTTAATCCTCAGCCGCCCGACGGGCAGGGTGCTTTGGACGAGTTGTGTAAGTTTTAGCCGCTTCGTCCACAACGTACTACGCGGCGATCCTGTTCTGCATGACAATCACTTCAGGTTTACAGGCATCCCCTAGTGATCGCTGGAGCCGAAGCTACCAGAAGGACTAGTCGCGCCGCTTACGCAGCGAGAGCGTAGCCCTCGTAGTTTTCGTCATTGGCAACTATAGAAAGTTGCAACAGTGGATTTACGACTTCTGTTACCAAGTCGGCATGCACCTCGAGCTTCGCTACCGGCGTCGAATCCTAATCGGCCCCAAAAGCGTGCAAGGCGTGCAGTGTACGCCAAAGGTCGGGTGGAGTCGACCGGCATGCACTGCGCCTGCTGAATCAGGCCAGCGTTACGGCTGGCCTGGTTCTCATCAGCTGGTTGCGCCGCTGCCGTCGTCGCCTGGGGCGTCGAGCAGTTGCAGGGCACGCTCGGCGTGGGTGCCGCAGGCTTTCAGGTCGCCAGCAGCCTGAGCATCGGTGGCTTGCTTCTTGGCTTCTTGAACCTGGGATTTCAGCGGATCGGCGAGGGTGGCTTTGGTGGCCACGGCATTGTCGAGTTTCTGCAGGTTGACGGTGCACAGGTCATCGGCTGCAAAGGCTGGTGCGGCCAGTACGGCGGCAATGACGAACATGGATACGCGCTTCATGTGGTAATCCTCTCATCACGAATAGGTTCCCGGTGCCGCCCAGGTCGAGGGTGAGGAAAGCCGGGAGCGACCCACCCAAATCATTTGGGCTTACTGAAGCTGACTGGCCTTTCGTGACGGCGGTTCAGTGTTTTTCTGGTGGCGCATGGCCTGCATCAAGTTGGTGCAGGTATATCCAGGGGATCGGCGTGTACCAGCACCTCTGCCTGGGCGAATTCGGCGCGGATGGCATCCTCGACCTTTTCGCAGAGCGCATGGGCTTCATTGAGGCTCAGCGTGCCCGGCAGGTCGACGTGCAACTGCACGAACCAGCGGGTGCCGGACAGGCGTGTGCGCAGGTCGTGGATGCCGATCACGCCGGGCACTGCGCAGGCCAGCTCGCTCATGCGCGTGCTGACGTCGGGGGCGAGTTCCTGGTCCATCAGCACGCTGACCGACTGGCGGGCGATGCTGAAGGCGCTCCACAGGATGTACGCGGCGATGCCGATGGCGAACAGCGCGTCGCCCTGTTGCCAGCCGAAGTAGGCGAGCAGCAGCGCGAGGAGGATGCCGCCGTTGAGCAGCAGGTCGGAGCGGTAGTGCAGCGAGTCGGCATGGATTGCCGTGGAGCCGGTCTGCCGTACCACATGGCGCTGGAACAGCAGCAAGGCCACGGTGAGGACCATGGATAGCAGCATCACCGCGATCCCCAGTGCCTGTGCATCGAGCGGCTCGGGGTGGCGCAGGCGATCGACGCCCTGTACCGCGACGAGTATCGCGCTGGCGCCGATGAACAGCGCCTGGCCCAGCCCGGCGAGGGCCTCGGCCTTGCCATGGCCGTAACGGTGGTCGTCATCGGCGGGGCGCAGGGCGATGTTCACGGCGATCAGGTTGAGCAGCGAGGCGGCGCTGTCGAGCAGCGAGTCGGTGAGGCCGGCCAGCAAGCTGACCGAGCCACTGGCCCACCAGGCGACGGCCTTGCACAGCACCAGCGTCAGCGCCACGCAGAGTGCGGCGGCAGTGGCCTGACGCATCAGGCGAGCGTGCTGGCGAGCGAGGGTCATGGGCAATCCATGGGGGCGGCAGGTGGGGAGCCCGTCATCGCTGACGGGCTGCGCGGGTCAATCAGGCTGCGGGGATCAAGCCATAGGCTGCCAGCTGTTCGCTGCTGCCGCTGTGCTGGATCAGGCGCGGATCGTCGAGCGGCAGGCTGTGGCCGGTCTGGGTTTCGATCAGGGCCTTGAGCTTGGCGGTGTCGACCTTGCCGTCGGCATCGACCACGTCCTTCAGGGAGTCCGGGCTGACCTGGGCGCTCAGGCCGCCTGGCAGGTAGATCGCGCCAGTGGCGAAGTCGACGCCGAAGGCGATCAGGCCGGGGATCACGTAGAACAGGATGCCGATGGCGTTGAGGCCGACGATGACCGGGTCGACACGGCCTTCGATCTGCCCGCGACGATCTGGATAGAAGATAGTGCCGCAGGCGGTGAGTTGAGTGAACAATGTAACGGCGAGAACGCCGCCGATAACACGGGATTTCGTGCGCATCGAGCACCTCCAGAAAAAGTGGACGCCACTATAGCAAGGCACGGATTGCAAAGCTGCTGTGGCGCTGCGAACACGCAGCTTCCGATGCCATCTGACCGGCGAAGCCGGGAGGCGGTTCGCCGTATAATCGCCGGCCAATGATGGAGCCTCGATGAATACCCTGCCGATCGATTCCCTGCTGCCCGACCTCTGCCGTGCCCTGGCCGACCGCGATGAAGTGGTGCTCGAAGCGCCGCCCGGCGCCGGCAAGACCACCCGCGTGCCGTTGGCCGTGCTCGATCAGCCGTGGCTGGCCGGGCAGCGCATCATCATGCTCGAACCCCGTCGTCTGGCCGCGCGTGCCGCGGCCGAGCGGCTGGCCAGCGAGCTCGGCGAAGTGGTCGGCGAGACCGTTGGCTATCGCATTCGCCTGGACAGCAAGGTCGGCCCGCGCACGCGTATCGAGGTGGTCACCGAGGGCATCCTCGCCCGGCGCCTGCAGGACGACCCAGCGCTGGAGGGGGTGGGGCTGGTGATCTTCGATGAATTCCACGAGCGCAGCCTGGACGCCGATCTGGCCCTGGCGCTGACCCTCAACGGCCGGGCGATGTTTCGCGGCGCCGACAGCGGTGAAGCGCCGCTCAAGGTGTTGCTGATGTCGGCCACCTTGGAGGGCGAGCGCTTGGCCGGGCTGCTCGACGATGCCCCGGTGCTGCGCAGCGAGGGGCGCATGTACCCGGTGGATACCCGCTGGGGCGCCCCCTGGCAGGCCGGCGAATGGCTGGAGCCGAAAGTGTTGCAAACCGTATTGCAGGCGCTGGCCGATGAGCCGGGCAGCCTGCTGGTGTTCCTGCCTGGCCAGGCAGAGATCCGGCGGGTGGCCGAACAATTGGGCGAGGCGCTGGCTGGGCGGTCCGACGTGCGCGTCTGCCCGCTGCATGGTGAGCTGGAGCTGTCGGCCCAGCGTGCGGCCATCGAACCGGCACCGGCCGGGCTGCGCAAGGTGGTGTTGGCGACCAATATCGCCGAGACCAGCCTGACCATCGACGGCGTACGCGTGGTGGTGGATGCCGGCCTGGCGCGGGTGCCGCGTTTCGACCCGGGCAGCGGCATGACCCGCCTGGATACCGGGCGCATTTCCCGGGCGTCGGCCACCCAGCGTGCTGGCCGTGCCGGGCGCCTGCAACCCGGCGTGTGCTACCGGCTGTGGTCACAGGCTCAGCACGAGCAGTTGTCTGCCTATTCCTCGGCGGAAATTCTCCAGGCCGACCTGGCGGGGCTGGCGCTGCAACTGGCACGCTGGGGCGTCGAAGTCGACGAGCTGGTGTGGCTCGACCCACCACCTGCCGCTGCCTACGCCCAGGCGCGCGACTTGTTGCTGCGCCTCGGCGCCCTCGACGAGCGCGGCGTGCTGACCGCCCACGGCCAGGCCATGGCCGAGTTGCCGGCCCATCCGCGTATCGCTCATCTGCTGCTGCGCGGTCAGGCGTTGGGGCTGGGCGAATTGGCCTGTGATCTCGCGGCGCTGCTGGGCGAGCGCGACATAGTGCGCGGCGGCCAGTGCGGCGCTGGTGCCGACTTGCACAGTCGCCTGGCGTTGCTATCGGGCGAGAGCCGGGCGGCACGCGGCGCTGCTGGCGGCGTGCAGCGAGCGCGGCAGTTGGCCAAGCAATTTCAGGGTTATCTGCGCCGGGTGCCGGTCAGTGAGGCAGTGAGCGACCCCGAGAGCGGTCGCTGGCTCGGAGCGCTGCTGGCTTTCGCCTACCCGGATCGTGTCGCCCGGCAGCGTCGCGAGGGCGGCGCCGAATACCGCCTGGCCAATGGCCGTGCGGCGCTGTTCAACGAAGCCGATGCGCTGATGAAGCACGCCTGGCTGGTGGTTGCCGACCTGGGCAGCCGCCAGGGCCAGCGTGAAGAACGCATCTACCTGGCCGCCGAACTGGAGCCGGCGCTGTTCGACTCCGTGCTGGCCAAACAGGTGACCAGCCAGGATCTGCTCGAGTGGGATGAGCGCGAAGGTGTGCTGCGTGCCGAGCGGCAGCGCAAGGTGGGCGATCTGGTGTTGTCCCGTGAAGCGCTGGCCGGACTGAGCGCCGAGGCGCGCACCGCCGCGCTGGTCAATCTGGTGCGCCGCAAGGGCCTGGCGCTGCTGCCGTGGACGCCCGAGCTGCGCCAATGGCAGGCGCGGATCATGTTGCTGCGCGGGCTCGATTTGCAGAGCCAGGCGAGCAGCGAGTGGCCGGACGTTTCGGACTCGGCACTGCTCGCCAGCCTGGATGCCTGGCTGGCGCCCTACCTGGGCAAGGTCACCCGGCTGAGCCACTTCGGCAACCTCGATCTGCCGTCGATGCTGCAGACCCTGTTGCCCTGGCCGTTGCCCCAGCGCCTGGACGAATGGGCACCGCGCAGCCTGCCGGCGCCCTCCGGCTCGCGCATCGGCCTGGATTACAGCGAACACCCACCGGTATTGGCGGTGCGCTTGCAGGAACTGTTCGGCCTGGCCGAGACGCCGCGCATTGCCAATGGCCGGCAGCAGGTGCTGCTGCATCTGCTATCCCCGGCACGGCGGCCCGTGCAGGTGACCCAGGATCTGGCCAACTTCTGGCGCACCACCTACGCCGAGGTGAAGAAGGATTTGAAAGGCCGCTACCCGAAGCACTACTGGCCCGACGACCCATTGATCGCCGAGCCCACGGCGCGGGCCAAACCGCGCAAGTAGCGTGCTGCAGATGGCTTAGCCCAGGCAGCGGGTCACGTGCTTAACCGACTGATAGGCGGTCAGCCCCCAGGGGCCGAGCTCTCGGCCGATACCGCTGCCCTTGGTGCCGCCCCAGGAGGTTTCCACGAACACCGCCTGGACCGAGTTGATCCACACGTGGCCGACCTCCAGTGCCGCGGCGACGCGCTCGGCACGCTGCAGGTCGGCGCTGGCCACGGTGGCGACCAGGCCGAAGCGGCTGTCGTTGGCCAAATCTATGGCCTGCGCTTCGCTATCGAAGCGCCGCGCGCAGAGCACCGGGCCGAAGATTTCCTCGTTCCATAGACGGCTGTCGGTGGGCACATCGGCATACAGCGTCGGCGCCACGAACCAGCCCTGTCTTGCCAGGGGCTGGCCGCCCGCCAGGCAGTTGAGCTGTTCCTGCTGGCCGATGGCGAGGTAGTCGCCGACCTTGTGCCACTGTGCTTCGCTGCTCAGCGGGCCCATGTCGATCTCCTCGTTGAGCGGGTTGCCGACATGCGGGTTACCGACGCGCACGGCATTCAGCGCGTCGGCTAGGCGCGGCAGGAGGGTATCGGCGATGCCGTTCTGGATCAGCAAGCGAGAGGTCGCCGAGCACATCTGCCCGGCATTCCAGCAGATGCCGGCGATGATCCATTCGATGGCCTGATCGACATCGCAGTCGTCGAACACGATGATCGCCGACTTGCCACCCAGCTCCAGCGTCACGGGCCGGCAATGCTCGGCGGCGCTGTGCATGACGCGGCTGCCCACGGCATTGCTGCCGGTGAAGGACAGTTTGTCGATCTCAGGATGGGCACTCAGTGCCGCGCCAACTTCCGCCTTGCCGCCGACGATGTTCAGCACGCCTGCAGGCAGGCCGAGTTCGTCGGCGATCTGGCCGTAGGCCAGTTCGATCAGCGGGGTGACCTCCGAGGGTTTCAATACCAGGGTGCAGCCGGCTGCCAGGGCCGGGGCGATCTTCCAGGCGCTGGTCACCAGGGGGAAGTTCCAGGGCACGATCAGGCCGACCACGCCGATGGCCTCCAACCGCGTGTGCGAGCTGAAGCCGGGGGCTGCCAGAGCAACTGGCCGGTTCTGCTGGTCGGCCAGGTCTGCAGCGAGATCGGCGTAATAGGCGAAGGTCGCCACGGCATCATCGATGTCCACCTCGGCCTCGTGGCGCGGCTTGCCGTTGTTGCGCATCTGCAGTTCGATCAGCGCATCGCGCCGCCCGCCGATGGCTGCGGCGAAACCGCTCAGGTAGCGGGCGCGCTCGGCTGGCGCGCTGCTCTTCCAGGCGGGCAGGGCCTGGCGGGCGGCGGCCACGGCCTGGTCGACCTGAGCGGTGCTGGCGGCACGCAGTTCGGCGAAAGGCTGGGCGAGGGCGGGGTCGACGACACTGAGAACCTCGGTGCCTTCGCCTGCGGCCCAGCGGCCAGCGATGTAGTGCGGCGTGTTCATGATCATGCTCCGGTAGCCGCGCCTGAGCGCGGTGGAAAGGTCGAGTGATTCAGGGGGCGAAAGGCGGCGCTTCGGCGAGTTCGATGAGCAGCGGGCGGTCATCCGGTGCCTCGCGCAGCAGGGCTTGCAGGTGCGCGTGGTCGCGGGCACGCTCGGCCAGGCAACCGAAACCGCGGGCGATGGTCAGGAAGTCCGGGGTGTAGATGTCCACACCCAGCGGGGTGATGTCGCGGCGTTCCATGTAGCGCTTGATCTCGCCATAGCCCTGGTTGTTCCACAGCAGCACGACGATGCCGACCCGCGCCTCCACGGCGCTGGCCAGCTCCGGCAGGGTGAACTGGATACCGCCGTCGCCCATCAGGCTGATCACCGGGCGCGTCGGTTCGGCCAGCCTGGCGCCAATCGCCGCCGGCAGGCCGTAGCCCAGGGTGCCGTAGCCGGTGGAGGCATTGAACCAGCGCCGCGGGCCGTCCAGTTCGACCAGGTGATTGCCGCTGTACACGGTTTGCGTCGAGTCGCCAACGAAGCGCGCCGTTGGCAATACCTCGAGGATGCAATCGAACAGGCGGCGATAGTGGGCCCAGCCGCTGAATTCCTCGGCCAGTTGCTGGCGAACCGCGCTGGCCCGCTTGGCCCCGCTGCCTTGCACTTCCCCGGCGCGGTGTGGCAGTTCGCTCAGCAGTGCCTCGATGGCCAGGCCCGCGTCACTGTGAATCGCCAGCGCTGGCTGCTGGTTGCGGGTCAGTTGGTCGGCGTCGATGTCGATACGGATCAGCTCGCCGCCGATGCGGAAGTTGCCGTCGAACACCACGTCGTAATCGGTCTCGCCCAGCTCGGTGCCGATGGCCAGTACCACGTCGGCGTTCAGTGCCAGTTGGCGTACCGGCGGCAGCGACTGGTTGCTGCCCAGCAGCAGTGGGTGTTCGGCAGGCAGCAGGCCCTTGGCGTTGATGGTCAGTGCGGTGGGAGCATCCAGCGCCTCGGCCAGCTGGCGTACCGCCTCGGGCTGCGCCACGCAGCCTCCGCCGATCAGCAGCAGCGGGCTTTGCGCCTGGCGCAAACGCTGTGCAGCCTGCGCGATCAGCGCGGGTGGCGGGGCGGGGCGTGAAGCGATCAGCCGGGGTTGCACGTTCAGGTGGTCGGCTGGCGCGGTGATCACGTCCAGGGGCAATTCGATGTGTACCGGCCGTGGGCGCTGGCCATCGAACACCGCGAAGGCACGGGCCAGCACATCGGGCAATTCCTCGACGCTCATCAGGGTATGACTGAACGCCGCGACTCCGGCCACCAGCGCGCGCTGGTTCGGCAACTCGTGCAGGTAGCCGTTGCCCCGGCCGAGGCGCTCGCGCTCGTTGACGCTGGAGATCACCAGCATGGGGATGGAGTCGGCATAGGCCTGGCCCATGGCGGTGGCGATGTTGGTCATGCCCGGCCCGGTGATGATGAAGCACACACCGGGCTTGCCGCTCACCCGTGCATAGCCGTCGGCCATGAAGCCGGCGCCCTGTTCGTGGCGCGGGGTGACGTGGCGGATGCCGCTGTCCGGCAGGCCGCGATAGAGCTCGACGGTGTGCACGCCGGGAATGCCGAACACGGTGTCGACGCCCCAGGCCTGCAGTTGCTTGACGAGGAATTCCCCACAGGTGGTCATGGCAGTTTCCTTTTAGTGGATGTTGACGTGCCGGCGGCTGCGAGCCGGCACGCTGGCATGCAGCCGATGGCAGGCCTCAGGCGATGCGCGTGGCTCGCGTCTGAGGCCGGGTCAGCAGGCTGCCCACCACGAAGGCGAGCAGGCCGATGCTCAGGCTGTAGTAGATCGGCGTATTGGCTTCCAGGCCATCGCGGAACATGAACAGCAGTGCCGTGCCGCAGCCCAGCGCCATGCTGGCGATCGCGCCGGTGGTGGTGGCGCGTTTCCAGTAGATGGCGCCGAGCATGGGAATCAGAATGCCGCCGACCAGCAGGTTGTAGGCCAGGGTCAGGGCGCCGATCACGTCGCTGACGATCAGTGCGATGACCAGCACCACCAGCCCGGTGAGAAAGGTGAAGGTGCGCGCCATGCCCAGGCTGGACGGGCGACCGCCACGCAGCTTGGGCAGCAGGTCTTCGGTCACCGTGGTGGAGGCGGCGAGCAGACCGGCGCTGGCGGTGGACATCATCGCGGCCAGCGCGGCGGCGATCACCAGGCCGCGAATGCCATCGGGCAAAGCGCTCTGCACGATCGAGGCGAAGGCGTTGTTGGCGTTGGCCAGGTCGGGCAGCAGGACCTTGGCGCACATGCCGATCAGCGCACCGACCAGGCCATAGATCACGCAGTACACGCCGGCCAGGCTGCCGGCCACCCGGGCCACGCCCTCGCTGCGCGCGGTGAACACGCGCTGCCAGATGTCCTGGCCAATGAGGATGCCGAAGAAGTAGATCAGGAAGTAGGTGAGGATGGTGTCGTAGCCGATGGTGGTCAGGCTGAAGGCGGTGTCCGGCAGTTTCGCCACCAGTGCGTCCCAGCCGCCGACCCGGTACAGGCAGATCGGCAGCAGTACGAACATCAGGCCGACCGTCTTGATCACGAACTGGACGATGTCGGTGAGGGTCAGCGACCACATGCCGCCGATGCTCGAGTAGATCACCACCACGCCACCGGAAAGCAGGATGGCGACCCAGAAGGGCAGGTCGAACAACACCTGCAGCACGGTGCCGCTGGCCAGGGTGGAGACCACGGCGATCATCAGCGCATAGGCGAACATCACCACCGCACTGGCCTGCCGCGCCATGGGCGTGTAGCGGCGTTCGAGAATCTGGGTGACGGTGAAGATGCGCAGCTTGAGCAGCGGCTTGGCGAGAAACAGGTTGAGCACGATGATGCCCGCACCCAGGGCGGCACACAGCCAGAACCCGGAAATGCCATGCACGTACCCCAGGCGTACGGTGCCCACGGTGGCGGCGCCGCCAAGTACCGTGGAGGCCATGGTGCCCATGTAGAAGGCCGGGCCGAGGTTGCGCCCGGCCACCAGATAATCTTCCTGATTGCGCGCTCGGCGCATGCCATACCAGCCGAGCAGCAGCATGCCGGCGGCGTAAACGATGACTACGGATATATCCAGGATCATGGTTTCGTTCTCGTTTTTCTTGGCGGTGATCCGGGCGCCTGGCGCCCGGTGTGCGAAGCGGTCGAGGGCGCGCTCAGGCGATCCCGGCATCGTTCAGGGCGGGCGCAGCGTTGCTTTTCAGGCGTATCCAGCGCGGGCCGGCGGGGCCATAGACGCTGGCCGGCTCGGGGAACAGATGGAGCAGGGCGAGGTAGAGCACGGCGGCCATGCTCAGGGTGATCGGCAGGCTGACGTCGATGCCGCCCGCCAGCTCGCCCAGGGGACCGACGAACTGGCCGGGCAGGTTGACGAAGCACAGGCCCACCGCCGCGCTGGGAATCCACGCGCCGAGGCCGCGCCAGTTCCAGCCATGCTGGAACCAGTAGCGGCCGCCACGCTCGCCACGGGTGAACACCTGCAGGTCATCGGCGTGGTAGAAGCCGCGCCGCACGATCAGGCCGAGGATCATGATCACCATCCAGGGGCTGGTGCAGGTGACGATCAGCACGGCGAAGGTCGATACGCTCTGCACCAGATTGAAGGCGAAGCGGCCGATGAAGATGAAGGCGATGGCCGCCACGCCGATCAGCAGGGTGGCGCCCGCGCGGCTCATCAGGCGCGGGAACAGGCTCGACATGTCCAGGCCGGTGCCATACAGCGCCGTGGTGCCGGTGGACATGCCGCCGATCACGGCGATCAGGCACACCGGCAGGAAGAACCAGGTCGGCGAGATGGCCAGCAGGCCGCCGACGTAATTGTTGGCTTCGATGTACTGCGGCGCCTGGCTGGCCACCAGCGTGGCGGTGCACAGGCCGAACAGGAAGGGAATCAGGGTGCCGGCCTGGGCGGCGAGCACGGCCAGCATGATGCGACGCTTGGGCGTGTGCCGCGGAATGTAACGCGACCAGTCGCCGAGAAAGGCGCCGAAGGAAACCGGGTTGCTCATGGCCAGCAGCGCGGCGCCGATGAAGGCGGCCCAGAAGCCCGGTTGTTCGAGGCTGACGGCACCGGCATAGTCCGCGTCGAAGGGCCCGGCGAAGGCGAAGAGGCCGAGCAGGAACAGCAGGCTGGATGCCCACACCGCGATCTTGTTGACCCACAGCATCAAGCGGAAACCGTAGATGCACACCACCAGCACCAGTACCGCGAACAGCCCGTAGGCCAGGCCCAGGGTCAGGTTGCTCTCGGGCAGGCCGATCAGCCGTTTGGCACCGCCGACCAGGGCATCGCCGGAACTCCATACCGACAGCGAGAAGAAGGCCACGGCGGTGAGCAGTGACAGGAAGGAGCCGACGATGCGCCCGTGCACGCCGAAATGGGCACCGGACGATACGGCGTTGTTGGTGCCGTTCAGTGCGCCGAACAGGCCCATGGGCGCGAGAATCACCGCGCCCACCGCCACGCCGAGGATGATCGCCCACACGCCAGCCTGGAACGACAGGCCGAACAGCACCGGAAAGCTGCCCAGTACCGCCGTGGCGAAGGTGTTGGCGCCGCCGAAGATCAGACGGAACAGATCGATGGGGGTGGCGCCGCGTTGATTGTCGGGAATCTGTTCGACACCGAAGGTTTCGATACGCGTCGATTGGCTCATGTGTTTCTCCAGCGCCTGTCACGATTTTTATTAGGGCGGTGTAGGGTCTGTTGACGTTTCACGCACGGCCGCGCCGGAGCCCGTTTTGCCGCGAGGCAAGGCACGAGCCGCGAGGTTTAGCGGGCTAAATGAGCCGGCGAGAAACGCCGCATCGCGGCAAAACCGGCCCGGCCCTGCGGGTTGCGCGGGAAATCTCGCCATGCGTCGTTGGAGGACTTGAAAAGGGAACACCATTCCCTGCGTCCTCCGCCTAGCCTGGCGAGATTTCTCGCGGCAACGCGGCTCGCTCTGAAACGTCAACAGACCCTAGGCACGCTGACCCCGTTATTCACCCCCGACAGTCATCGGGTGGTGGTGCATTGGCAGTGCGGCAAGGCCGCGTGGAGCCGACAGGGCTCCAAACCCGCAAGGGTGTATCCGGCACGGCGAGCTTCGGATGGCTCGCTGATGTCCGTTCGTTTTCAGCTGGCGCTTGGGGCTGACAGATGCTCGTGGCAAGCCAGCCAGCGCTCTTCTTCGCGGCGGAACACGATGGTTTCCCGTTCGCTGAGGTGCAGTTCTTCGCCGCCCACCCGCAGGTGCGTAGCGACGTCGTGGATGAAGATGGCTGCCTCACCCTGCAGGCTGACGTGGGCATTGCTGGAGCGACAACCGAGCACCGCGAAACCCTCCGCCTGCCAGCTTCGCCACAGCGTCTGATAGGCCTCACGGGACTGCAGTGGCTGTGCCAGGGTGTGGAAAACGAAGGTGGCATCCTCGCTGAAGCAGGCGAAGTAGCGCGTCGTGTCATTGCTGGCGAAGGCGTCCACCAGTTCGGCGGCGGCCGCGCGAACCTCGGCCACGCGGCTCATCGGCGCACCACGCCGGGCAGCACGCAGAGCATTTCGTAAAGCAGGTTGGCGCCGAGCAGTGCGGTATTGCCGGTGGTGTCGTAGGGCGGCGACACCTCGACCAGATCGCAGCCCACCAGGTTCAGGCCCTGGCAGCCGCGGATGATCTCCAGCGCCTGGATGGTGGTCAGCCCGCCGACTTCCGGGGTGCCGGTGCCGGGCGCCCAGGCCGGGTCGATGCCGTCGATGTCGAAAGACAGGTACACCGGGCCGCCGTCGACCTTGGCGCGGACTTCTTCCATCAGCGGCGCGAGCGATTTGTGCCAGCACTCTTCGGCCTGCACCACGTGAAAGCCCTGGCGGCGGCTCCAGTTGAAGTCGTCGGCGGTGTAGCCCTGGGCACGCAGGCCGATCTGCACCACGCGCTCGCTGTCGAGCAGGCCTTCTTCCTGGGCACGGCGGAAGGTGGTGCCGTGGGCGATCTTCTCGCCGAACATGTGATCGTTGACGTCGGCGTGGGCATCGACATGCACCAGGCCGACCTTGCCGTACTTCTTCTTCATGGCCCGCAGGATCGGCAGGGTCAGGGTGTGGTCGCCGCCGAGGGTCAGGGGGATGATGCCGCGTTCGAGCACGGCGTCGTAGTGCGCTTCGATGATGCGCACGGCGTCGAGCAGATTGAAGGTGTTGATGGCCACATCGCCGATGTCCGCCACGTTCAGGGAGTCGAAGGGCGCGGCGCCGGTAGCCATGTTGTAGGGGCGAATCATCACCGACTCGGCGCGGATCTGCCGGGGTCCGAAGCGGGTGCCGGAGCGTAGCGAGGTCCCGATATCGAGGGGGATGCCGATGAAGGCGGCGTCGAGTTTGCCAAGCTCGTCGGGCGTCTGCACGTGGGGCAGGCGCAGCATGGTGGCGATTCCGCCAAAGCGGGGCATTTCGTTGCCGCCCAGGGGTTGGTGGAGAACGTTGTCCACGGTGGCCTCACTCTTTCTTGTGGTTGTCGTGAGGCGATTCTGTTCAGGGAACGGGGTGCGACAAATCCCTGTGGGCAAATAATCAGTTCAGAGATTTCTGAACTATCGGCGGGTAGACTGGCGGCGTCGATGAACCTGCTGGAGCCTCTTCATGTCGTCCGCACTGCCCGATCTCAAGCTGCTGCGCATCTTCGCCTGTGTGGTGCGCAACCAGGGGTTCGCGGCCGCCCAGCAGGAGCTGAACCTCTCCACGTCGGCGATCAGCACCTACATGAGCCAGTTGGAAGCGCTGCTCGGCATCGTCCTCTGTCACCGGGGGCGGGGTGGTTTCAGCCTGACCAGCAAGGGCGAACTGTTCCATCAGGAAACCTTGCGGCTGCTGGCCGAGCTGGAAGGCTTCGAGCGTTATTCGGCAGCGCTCAAGGGTGAGCTGCGCGGCACCCTCAACCTCGGCGTGCTGGACTCCACCGTCAGCGACCCGGCCCTGCCGCTGGCCGAGGTGATCGGCGCCTATAGCGAGGAACACCCTGCCGTGCACCTGCACCTGGCGGTGCTCAGCCCTGCCGAACTGCAACTGGGGGTGCTGGAGAATCGTCTGGACCTGGCCATCGGCGCCTTCTCGGTACGCACCAACGGGCTGGTCTATCAGGCGCTGTACCGTGAGCAGCACTGGCTGTACTGCAGCGACCGGCATCCGCTGTACGCCCAGCGGCGGATTCCTGCTGAAGTGATCACCCAGCAGCGCATGGTTGGTCGTGGCTACTGGAGCCAGGCCGAACTGGCCCGCCACGGCTTCAAGCACAGCGCCGCAACGGTGGAGTCGATGGAAGCGCAGCTGATTCTGGTGCTCTCCGGCGCCTACATCGGCTATCTACCGGAACACCACGCGCAGCAATGGGTGGATCAGAAACGCCTGAAAGTGCTGCTGCCGACCACCTTCGGCTACCAGGCCCCCTTCACCCTGGCCCTGCGCCGCGGCCGCTCCCGCGAACCGCTGATCCAGAGCTTCCGCGACCGCCTCAAGGCCCAGCTGAACCCCGGTTAACCGCGGTGCATGAAGGGGTTAGCAGTCGTTATGGGGCGGGCGCAGCACCGTTTTGGTGGGCTGAAGCCCACCCTACGACTGGTGCTCTCCGGCGCCTACATCGGCTATCTACCGGAACACCACGCGCAGCAATGGGTGGATCAGAAACGCCTGAAAGTGCTGCTGCCGACCACCTTCGGCTACCAGGCCCCCTTCACCCTGGCCCTGCGCCGCGGTCGCTCCCGCGAACCGCTGATCCAGAGCTTCCGCGACCGCCTCAAGGCCCAGCTGAACCCCGGCTAGGCTGCCAGCACTGCAAGTCCTGTGGGAGCGGGCGGGGACGCCTGGTCCATGCCCGCTATTCGGGCGCATGGCGCCCTCCTACAAAGGCCTGCGTTCGGCCGTAGGGCGGGCCGGGCGGCGATCCGCTTCAGCCCACCCAGTTGGCCGCACTGCGAGCGTGCTCAGCGCACCAGGCAGGGCTTCTTGTTATCGAAGGTCCAGCCGCTGATCAGGTACTGCATGGCCACTGCGTCGTTGCGCGCGCCCAGGCCCATGCCCTTGTAGCACTCGTGGGCCTTGGCCACGGCGTCCATGTCCAGCTCCACGCCGAGGCCCGGCTTCTGCGGCACCTTGACCAGACCGCCTTCGATACGGAATGGCTCCTTGGTCAGGCGCTGGCCGTCCTGCCAGATCCAGTGGGTGTCGATGGCGGTGATCTTGCCCGGCGCGGCGGCAGCCACGTGGGTGAACATGGCCAGCGAGACGTCGAAGTGGTTGTTCGAGTGCGAGCCCCAGGTCAGGCCCCAGTCGTTGCACATCTGCGCCACGCGTACCGAACCCTGCATGGTCCAGAAGTGCGGGTCGGCCAGGGGAATGTCCACCGATTGCAGCTGGATCGCATGGCCCATCTGACGCCAGTCGGTGGCGATCATGTTGGTGGCGGTCGGCAGGCCAGTGGAGCGGCGGAACTCGGCCATCACCTCACGGCCCGAGTAGCCGTTCTCGGCGCCACAGGGGTCTTCGGCATAGGCGAGCACGTGATGCTGGTCGCGGCACAGGCGGATGGCCTCCTGCAGCGACCAGGCACCGTTGGGGTCGAGGGTGATGCGTGCATCGGGGAAGCGTTCGGCCAGTGCGGTGACCGCTTCGATTTCCTCATCGCCGCGCAGCACGCCGCCCTTGAGTTTGAAGTCCTTGAAGCCATAACGCTCGTAGGCGGCTTCGGCGAGGCGCACCACGCCCTGGGCGTCCAGCGCCTCTTCGTTGCGTACCTGGAACCAGGCGTTGTCGGCATCCGCTTCCTGGCGATAGGGCAGGTCGGTTTTGTTGCGGTCGCCGACGTAGAACAGGTAACCGAGCATCTCCACGGCATCACGCTGCTGGCCTTCGCCAAGCAGGGCGGCGACCGGTACTTCCAGGTGCTGGCCGAGCAGGTCGAGGAGGGCAGCCTCCACGGCGGTGACGGCGTGGATGGTGATGCGCAGGTCGAAGGTCTGCAGGCCGCGGCCGCCGGAGTCGCGGTCGGCGAAGGTCTGGCGTACCTGGCCGAGCAGTTTCTGGTACTGGCCGATGGATTGGCCGAGCAGCAGTTGGCGGGCATCTTCCAGGGTCTGGCGAATGGCTTCGCCGCCCGGCACTTCACCGACGCCGACATGTCCGGCGTTGTCGCGCAGGATCAGCAGGTTGCGGGTGAAGAAAGGGGCGTGGCCACCGCTCAGGTTGAGCAGCATGCTGTCGTGGCCGGCAACCGGGATGACCTCCAGTGAGGTGATGACCGGGGTGCCTGTGTGGATATTGTTATTGTTCATCGCTTGACTCCTGTTGCCGTCGCCGGCGTTGCGGATGGTCTGGCTGCCTTGCTGGGGCAGCGGTAACGGATCGCTTCGGGTGTCGCTGGTGGTAGAGAAGATAACGCTATCATCATAAACAGATAACGTTATCATTCAAGCGTGAATTTACAGATTGGCGGTTGCGGAAGATGCCTTTGGGGTGATTGGGGCACCTGAAAGGCTTGGCCGATGGAGGTGGTGGCGTGGGTGTGATTCGAGATGGATCGCCCGCAAGCGGGCTCCTACATGGGAACCGTGAATCGTTTTCTAGATGTGGCCTGGGTTGATACCCCGCTCCCGGCTATCGCTGCGCTCAACCCAGGCTGCGGGAAGCGGCTTCCTGTCAGCCCGTGCTTTCACGCTCGATGATCGCGAAGCCGGTATCGACGCGCGCCTCGGCACCCTGGCCGTCGAAGCGGCGCAGCAGTGCCTCGGCGACCTGGTTGCCCATCTCCGTGGCATTCACGCTGACCGTCGAGAGGGCAGGGCTGGCGAACTGGCCGTTGAGGGTATCGCCGAAGCCCAGAACGGCGAGGTCGCCAGGTACCTTCAGGCCGCGGCTGGCGGCTTCGGTGAGCACGCCGAGGGCGACGGTGTCCGAGCTGCAGAAGATGAAATCCGGCTGCTCGCCGTCATCGAGCAATGCGGCCAGACCCTTGCGGCCGACTTCCCAGGTCGCCGGCAGGGGCAAGGTCTGTACCGCCACGGCGTCGACACCCAGGGCGGTGAGGCGCTCGATCACCGCGTTGCAGCGGCGCAGCGCACGGGGATCGTCGACGCCGATCACCGCCCAGCGCCGGTAGCCCCTGGCGAAGAAGTGCTCGGCCACCGCAGCGCCGACCTGCTCATGGGAGAAGCCCACCTGCATGTCCAGGCCGTCTTCACTCAGGTCCCAGGCCTCGACAACCGGGATGCCAGCGGACGCCAGGCGCTCACGGCTGGCCTGGGTGTGGAAGGTGCCGGTCAGCACGATGCCATCCGGGCGGCGGCCGAGAATGGCGGCCAGCAGGGCTTCTTCATGCTCCGGGGTGTAGCCGCTCGGGCCGACCAAGGCGTGATAGCCGGCCTCGGCGAGACGGTCCATGATGGCCTGCACCACACTGGCGTAGATCGAGTTGGCGATGGTCGGCAGCACGATGGCCACCAGGCGACTCTTGCTGGTCGCCAGGCCGCCGGCCATCAGGTTGGGCACGTAACCCATTGCACGCACCACTTCCAGCACATGGGTGCGGGTGGCATCGCTGACCAGCTCCGGGCGCTGGATCGCCCGCGACACGGTGATCGGTGACACACCGGCCTTGAGGGCCACATCCTTGACCGTGATCGGCAGGTCGCCGAGGTCACCGCGGTCTTTGGCCAGCTCTCTGCGCGATTTTCTTGCCACGTGGTCGTCTCGGTCTTGAACGGTGGGTTGTCCGGCAGATTACGGCAGCGGCGCGGTGTTGTCGCCCGTGCGCAGCATGTACAGGCGGAACACCACCACCGTGGTGAATAGCTGAAAGAGACCGAGCAGCAGGTCCAGCAGCAGGCGCCCGGCAGGCTCCGCGGCAATATCGCCGGCCCAGAAACCAACCAGCCACGGCGGCACCATGACCAGCATCACGCAGGTCAGAATCGGCCAGAAATGGCCTTGGGTCAGTTGCAGGCTCTGATGCAGCGCCTGCAGCGGCGACACCCCGCGCAGCACCAGCAGGTAGTCGGAAAACACCAGGCGCACCATCAGCCACAACCCCGGCAGGATGAACAGCGAGGCGCCGAGCATGATCGCCAGGGTGCCGATGCCGGCCAGCAGCACGAAGCGCGGCCACAGGCTCAGGCTCATGGCGACCAGCGCGCCCCTGGCCGGCTGCTCGCCCCGGCTGCGTGCGTCGATGAAGAGGATCAGCGCGGCGCTGTACAGCGGATAGAAGAGCAGCCCGAGCAGCACATCGTAGAGCGGCACCTTGGCGGCTGTGACCAGACCTTCGAGCTGCATGCTCAGCGCGGCTTCGAGCAGCAGGAAGGGCAGGCACAGGAGAATGATCTGCAGCAGGTTTTGCCGGAAGAAGAACCAGGCGTCACGCAGGGCGTCGAGGGGATTCATGGAAAGTCGCGGCCAGAAAAATAGGCCGCCATCATACGAGGGCGTCGGTTTCTCGACCAGCCACGAGACGAGTCGTGGTCACCATCGGGGCCGCGTCTTTCGACCTGAGGGGCGCGAGACTGGCATACTGGCCACCCGTGCACCCCGCGCGAGCCCTTGTGAGGATGTCCGGTGAAGAAAATAGCCGTGTTCGCCGATGTGCAGAATCTCTATTACACCGTACGCCAGGCCTATGGCTGTCACTTCAATTACACCGCGCTGTGGGCCGAGCTGGCCGGCGGCGGCGAGATCGTCGAGGCGTACGCCTATGCCATCGACCGTGGCGATCCGAAGCAGCAGCAGTTCCAGCAGATCCTGCGCAACCTCGGCTTCACCGTGAAGCTGAAACCCTACATCCAGCGCAGTGACGGTTCGGCAAAAGGGGACTGGGACGTGGGCATCACCATCGACGTGATGGACGCGGCGGCGAACGTCGACAGCGTGGTGCTGGCCTCCGGTGACGGCGATTTCGATCTGCTGCTCGAACGCATTCGCCAACGTCATGGCGTCGAAGCCGTGGCCTACGGCGTTCCCGGGCTCACCGCGCAGTCGCTGGTGCGCGCGGCCACTCGTTATGTGCCCATCGAGGGGCATCTGTTGCTGAAACACTGAGGCTTTACGTGAAACCCATTGCTGTCATCGACTTCGAAACCACCGGCATGTCGCCGGCCCAGCAGGCCCGCGCCACCGAAATCGGCGTGGTGATCATCGAGAACGGGCAGATCACCGCGCGTTACCAGAGCCTGATGAACAGCGGTGCCTGGGTGCCGCCGTTCATCGAGCAACTGACCGGCATCAGCAATGCCATGCTGCGCAGCGCACCCCCGGCAGCCGAGGTGATGCACGAGGTCGCCGAGTTCGTCGGCGACATTCCGATGCTGGCGCACAATGCCTCCTTCGATCAGAAGTTCTGGGACGCCGAGCTGGGCCTGATCGGCCGCACGCGTGTCCAGCAGTTCGCCTGCTCGCTGTTGCTGTCGCGGCGTCTGCTGCCTGGCGCACCGAGCCACAAGCTTGGCAACCTCAATCGCTGGGCGCGCCTGCCGGACACCGGCAAGGCTCACCGGGCGCTGGCCGACGCGGAAATGGCCGCCAACCTGACGCTGCATCTGTGTCGCCTGCTGCGCGAGCAATACGGCCGCAGCGTGGTCGATCACGACTTCCTGCGTCAGTTGCAAGGCATGTCCGCAGCCAAGGTGCGTGCGCTGCTCGGTGCCCTGAGTTAACGGCCGTCGCAGTTGCCGGTCGGCTACTAATAGTTCTCATTTACTTTGCCTCGTGGCGCTCTCTATACTGCCCGCCCCCTGATGGCTGACGCCGTCGAAACATGGCCGAGGTGGATGATGGAGTGGGGCGGAATCAATTTGCGCTGGGCCTACACCGATCTGCTGCTGAGCCTGAGCCGGCGTACCCATTGCGTGCAGCGTGCCTATGACGTGCTGCACGATGCCTTCATTCGCTTCGTGCTCGCCAACCAGCGTGGCGTCATCGAACAGCCCAACGCCTACCTGCGGCGCATCGCCCATTCCGTTCTGATCGACCATTACCGCGACGCTTCGCGCTATCAGCCGTTTCCCGAGGCTGGCAGCGAGCCGCGCATGGATCTGGACGAGGGCGCGTCGTTCGTCCCTTCGGCCGAACATCTGGCCGACCTCCAGCAGCGTCTGGATGCCCTGCAGCGCATTCTCGATTGCCTGCCGCCGCGTTGCCGCGAGGTGTTCTGGCTGGTGCGTATCGAAGGGCACCGCCAGGTGGAGGTCGCCGCGATGCTGCAGATCAGCACCACCATGGTCGAGCGCCACCTGGTGCGTGCCTTGCTCGATCTGCACGAGGCCCGCGAGCTGCTCTGCCCATGAGCGCGCGGCGTCGTGAGGCGGCGCACTGGTTCGCGCGACTGCTCGAGTTGCCGGACGATCACCCCGAACGTCAGGTCTTCGCCAACTGGCTGGCCGCCGACCCGCGCAACGCTCAGGAATTTCACAGCTTCAAGCGCTTGTGGGGCGACTTCTCCAGCACCGACCAGACCCGTGCCCTGGCTGGCGCCATGGAGAACGTCGGGCGCCGGCGCTTCCTGCGCAACGGCATGCTCGGCGGCTTGCTGCTCGGCGGCCTGGGTGCATGGCTGCTGGCCCGCCATGCCGCGCGCCAGGAACTGCAACTGTTCACCCGTATCGGTGCGTTGCGGCGCATGCAACTGGCCGACGGCAGCGAGGTGCAGATGGATGCCGATACACGCATCCAGGTGCTCTTCGATGATCGCGTGCGGCATCTGACGCTGTTGCGTGGGCGGGCCATTTTCGACGTGCGCCACGACCCGCAACGCCCCTTCGTGGTGGATGCCGGCGCGGCACAGGTGCGGGTGCTGGGGACGCGTTTCGTGGTCGAGACGTTCGACCGGCGCGTGCAGGTCAGCGTGGCCCGTGGCCGGGTCGCGATGACCAGCGGTGAGCAGCGCATCGAGCTGGGCGCCGATCAGGTCGGCCTTTATCGTGAGTCTGTCGGGCTGCGGCGTTCGGATCGCAAGGCGGCGGGCGCTTTTGGCTTCAGCAGCGGCAGCCTGGTTTTCGAACAGGCCGACCTGGGCGAGGTGGTGGCCGGCCTTGCCCGTTATCGCGAAAAGCCGCTGCGCCTCGAGCAGCCGGTCATGCCGCAGACCCTCACCGCCGTGGTACAGGTGGCCGATATCGAGGCATTCGTTCAGGCCTTGCCGCAGCTTGCCGGGGTACGCCTGCAGGAGCGTGCCGACGGCACCCTGTTGCTGCCGCGCTGAAAATTTTCGCGTTCCAGGTTGGGCTTTTCGCAGCCTGCTTCGTCAAGGGGTATCCGAGATCATCACGAGACCCCTCATGCTGCGCACATCCCTGAAAACACTGGTCACCGCCAGCGCCCTGACGCTGGCACTGGGCGTACAGGCAGCCCCCGTCGAACTGGATCTGCCGGCGCAACCGCTGGCTGCCACCCTGAAGCAGCTGGCCAGCCAGGCCGGGGTGACCCTCGCCGTCGATGATCGCCTGGTCGCAAGCCGCTCGGCGCCTGCGCTGAAGGGCACCTTCGCCATCGATGATGCGTTGCGTCGTCTGCTCGCCGGTTCGGGGCTGGTGGTGCAGCGCAGCGGCGACGTCTGGCTGATCATGGAGCACGGGCCGTCCGCCGCGCTCGACCTGCAGGCCACCACCATCAGCAGTGATCTGGCGAGCAGCGCTACCGAGGGTAGCGGTTCCTACACCACCCGTGCGGTCACCCTGGGCAAGGGCGCGCAGTCGTTGCGTGAAACCCCGCAGTCGGTCAGCGTGATCACCCGCCAGCAGATGGACGATCGTAATTTCACCTCCCTGGATCAGGTGCTCTACAGCGCACCGGGCATCACCCTGCAGACGCGCAACTTCGGCGACCATCAGTACAATTCCCGGGGTTTCGAGCTGGGCGCCGATGCCTATCTGGTCGATGGCATGCCCGGCGTGATTCACAGCCCCACCGGCTGGATGACCCCGGACACCGCCGTTTACGACCGCGTGGAGATTCTTCGTGGCGCCGCCGGCCTGCTGGTCGGCAACGGCAACCCGGGCGGCGCGGTCAATCTGGTGCGCAAGCGGCCGACTGCCGAGCCGCGCTTCTCGGTGACCACCCGCGCCGGCTCCGACGATTTCTACCGCATGGACCTGGATGGTAGCGGCGCGCTGAACGAGTCCCGCACCCTGCGCGGTCGTGCCTTGGTGGCCTACGAAGATCGCCAGTATTTCTACGACCGCGAAGCCAGCCGCAAGCCGCTGTTCTACGGCATCGTCGAAGCCGACCTCAATGACGCCTCGACTCTTTCCGTTGGCCTGCGCCGGCAGACGGGCGTCACCAGCGGCTACTCGATCTTCGGCCTGCCGCGCTACAGCAATGGCAAGGCCCTCGGCGTTTCCCGTTCCACCTCGCTGGCGCAGGACTGGAACCGCCACGAAAGCGAGCAGACCGAAGTTTTCGCCGACCTGGAATATCGCCTCAGCGAGGACTGGACCAGCAAGACCTCGCTGACCCGCGCCGAAGGGGGCTTCGATCAGCGTTCGGCACTGCCTCAAGGCGCGATCAACCCGGCCACCAATACGGGCTCGCGCTTGTTCCGAACGCTGTACCGCAGTGATGACGTGACCAACACCGGTATCGACAGCAACCTTTCCGGCAGCTTCGAAGCCTTCGGCCTGCGCCATACGCTGATGGTCGGCGGCAACTGGTCCCGCGAGGAGCAGTACAGCAAGAACGCCAATATCAATACCGCTGCGGGCGTCGGCGCCATCGACGTGTTCGACCCGAACCATCAGGCATTGGCCAGGCCGACGCGTGCCGCCTGGACGTCGATCAACGACAGCGCCGAGACTCGTTATGGGGTTTACGCCAATACGCGGCTGTACCTGAGCGAGCCACTGAGCGTGGTGCTGGGTGGACGGTTGAGTTGGTACGAATACGAGACCGAAGAGACCCTCAGCGGAACCAAGGCAGGGAATCGTCAGGATCACGAGTTCACGCCCTTCGTCGGCGTCATCTACGACCTCAACGACCAGTGGTCGTGGTACGCCAGCTACGCCGACATCTTCCAGCCACAAAGCGATTACCGCACGGCAGCGGGCTCGCTGCTCGATCCGGCCGTTGGCGTCAATTACGAAACCGGTATCAAGGGCGAGCTGTACGACGGACGCCTGAATCTCTCCGCTGCGCTGTTCTACATCAAGCAGGACGACGTGGCGGCAGAAGACCCCAGTGGCGCGCTCTGCGATTCGAACATCGATGGCCTGTGCTACCTGAATGCCGAGATCCAGCGCAGCAAGGGTTACGAACTGGAGGCCAGTGGTGAACTGCTGTCCGGCTGGCAGGTGGCAGCCGGCTACACCTTCAACCAGACCAGCAAGGCCAGCGGCGGCCCCACCGATTACCAGACACCCAAGCACCTGCTGCGCGCCTCGACCACTTATCAGTTGCCTGGTGCGCTCAATCGCCTGACCGTCGGCGGCGCCGTTTCCGCGCAGAGTGGCTACAGCACCGATACCTACGGCCCTGAAGTGAGCAACGCCGGTCGTGCGGTCTACGATGCCCTGGCCACCTGGAAAATCGACCAGCACTGGACGATTGGCCTCGATGCCAAGAACCTGTTCGACAAGACGTACTACAAGTCCGTGGGTGAGCTGCGCCGCGGCAATTACTACGGCGATCCGCGCAGCTACATGTTCACCTTGCGCGGTGAGTTCTGAGTCGCATGCCGGAACTCGTGGCCTGGCGTTGAGCGAAGCGCTACCCAGGGTGTTCATCCCCGGGTAGCGCCGCGCTGCAACTGAGCGGCCGCTATCCGGACAGGATAAACTGTGCGGCATCTCCATTGCCCACCACGTTGCCCGCCATGACCTTCGCTTCCCTCGGCCTGATCGAACCCCTGCTGCGCTGCCTCGACGGCCTCGACTACAAGACCCCGACGCCCGTCCAGGCCCAGGCCATCGGCCCGATCATCAACGGCCGCGATCTGATGGCCGCGGCGCAGACCGGCACCGGCAAGACCGCCGCCTTCACCCTGCCGATCCTGCAGCGCCTGATGATGGAAGGCCCGACCGTCGCCAGCAACTCGGTGCGCGCCCTGGTGCTGGTGCCGACCCGCGAGCTGGCCGAGCAGGTGCAGCAAAGCGTGCAGACCTACTCGCAGTTTCTGCCCCTGCGCAGTTACGCGGTGTACGGCGGCGTGAGCATCAACCCGCAGATGATGAAGCTGCGCAAAGGTCTCGACGTACTGGTCGCCACCCCTGGCCGGCTGCTCGACCTGTACCGCCAGAACGCGGTGAAGTTTTCCCAGTTGCAGGTGCTGGTGCTCGACGAAGCCGATCGCATGCTCGACCTGGGCTTTGCCCGCGAGCTGGACGACCTGTTCGCCGCCTTGCCGAAGAAGCGCCAGACCCTGCTGTTCTCCGCGACCTTCTCCGAGGCCATTCGCACCCTGGCCGGCGAAATGTTGCGTGACCCGCTGAGCATCGAAGTCAGCCCGCGCAACGCCGCCGCCAAGTCGGTCAAGCAGTGGCTGATTCCGGTCGACAAGAAGCGCAAGGCCGAGCTGTTCCTGCACCTGTACCGCAGCAAGAAATGGTCGCAGGTGCTGGTCTTCGTCAAGACCCGCAAGGGCGTCGATGAACTCGAGCAGGAACTGCTGGCCGCAGGCATTCGTGCCGATGCGATCCACGGTGACAAGCCGCAGCCGACCCGCCTGCGTGCACTGCAGCGCTTCAAGGCCGGCGAAGTCGACGTGCTGGTCGCCACCGATGTGGCCGCCCGCGGCCTGGATATCGATGACCTGCCACTGGTGGTCAACTTCGACCTGCCCATCGTCGCCGAAGACTACGTGCACCGCATCGGTCGTACCGGTCGCGCGGGGGCCAGCGGCCAGGCCGTGTCGCTGGTCTGCGCCGACGAGGTGCAACTGCTCTCGGCCATCGAAGCGCTGATCCAGCAGATCGTGCAGCGCGTCGACGAGCCGGACTTCATCCCCGACCACCGTGTGCCGCAGACCGTGGCTGGCGGTCTGGTGGTGAAAAAACCGAAGAAGCCGAAAAAGCCCAAGGTGGTGGGGGGCGGCAAGTCCGGCAGCCTGGGCCGCTGGATGGAGAGCGACGAACCTGCCGCACCGCCGGTCAAGGCCATCCGCAAGGTGCCGAGTTTCGGTGGCAAGCCGAAGGGCAGGCGTTAATGCTGATACGCCGCGCCAGGGAGGTGGATGTCGACGCGATCACCGCGATAGTCCACGACGCCTACGCCCCCTATATTCCACGGATCGGCAGGCAGCCGGCGCCGATGCTCGATGACTATCGCCAGGTTATTGCAGGGTACAGGGTGTTCGTATTGGAGGCGGACGGTGCGGTGAGGGGCGTTTTGGTGCTGGAGCATGAGGGCGATGTGCTGCATGTGCAGAACGTCGCGGTCTGCAATCAGGCCCGTGGCCAGGGGCTGGGCAGGCAATTGATGGGCTTCGCCGAAGACCAGGCTCTGGAACTGGGTTGCGTGGCCATCGAGCTGTACACCAACGAGCGGATGACCGAGAACATCCTCTTCTACCCGCGTTTGGGGTACCGGGAAACGCGCCGGGCGGTTGAAGACGGTTACGCCCGGGTGTTCTTTCGAAAGGCGATTTCGCTCGAAAGCTAGACGGTGCAGTGCGAGAGCGCTCCTGGGTATCGCTGCGCTCAATTCAGGCTTCGTGCTTTTTTCCGCTCAGATATTCTGCCCGATCCGCCACAGCACGCCGCTCGGGTCGAAGATGATGAATTCGCGGATGCCCCAGGGCTGGTCTTGCGGTTCGATGGTGCGCACACCGAAACGCTCGCCGAGCTTTTCCTTCTGCACGTTGGCCCACCAGGCTTCGACGTCGTCGACCAGCAGGTGCATGACGAAGTTTTCCGCCTGCTCCTTGACGTAGAAGTTCTGCAGCAGAAAGGCGTTGTGGTCGCCGTTGCTGAAGTAACTCATCTCGTCCGATTGCCAGCCGGGTTTGAAGCCCAATGCGGTGTAGAAGGCCTGGCTGAGCGGGTAGTCCTTGGCCGGGATGAAGGTCTTGAGTTCGACGCTGGTCAGCATGGGGATCCTCCTGATCCGGGGTTATCGGTTTTTGGTTCGCAGCCAGCGGGCGATGCCCTGGCCGGCCACACGGCCACTGGCGAAGCAGGCGGTGAGCAGGTAGCCGCCGGTGGGCGCCTCCCAGTCAAGCATCTCGCCCGCGCAGAACGTGCCGGGCAGGGCGGTCAGCATCAACCCCTTGTCGAGGTCTTCGAAAGGCACGCCACCGGCGCTGCTGATCGCTTCCTCCAGGGCGCGCGGTTGGCGCAGTTCGATGGGCAGGGCCTTGATCGAGGCGGCCAGGCGCTGGGGATCGGCGTAGTGCTCGGCGGGGGTCAGCTCGCGCAGCAGCGCGGCCTTGACGCCATCCAGCCCGGCCTGACGATGCAGGTGCTTGGCCATGGAGTGCGAGCCACGGGGCTTGCTCAGGGCCTTGCTCAAGGCGTCTTCGCTGCGCTGTGGCAGCAGGTCGAGGTGCACCGTGCAGCTACCGTCGCGGGTGATGCGCTGGCGAATGCCGGCGGACAGGGCATAAACCAGGCTGCCCTCGATACCGGTGGCGGTGAGCACGAACTCACCCTGGCGCTGCGCCTCACCGCTCAGACCCAGGGCGACGTTCTTCAGCGGTGCCCCGGCGAATTTCTCGCGCAACAGCGGGCTCCAGGTGGCCACGTCGAAACCGCAGTTGCTCGGTTGCAGCGGCGCAACGGGCACGCCGGCCTGCTGCAGATGGGCGACCCAGCTGCCGTCGGAGCCTAGCCGTGGCCAACTGCCGCCGCCGAGGGCCAGCAATACGGCATCGGCGTGCACCGCGCGCTCGCCTTCGGGGGTGCCCACGCGCAGGCTGCCGTCGTCATTCCAGCCCAGCCAGCGGTGCCGGGTGTGCAGGTGCACCCCGGCTTCGCGCAGGCGTTTGAGCCAGGCGCGCAGTAGCGGCGCTGCCTTCATGTCGGTGGGGAACACGCGGCCCGAGGTGCCGACGAAGGTCTCGATACCCAGGCCATGAATCCAGGCGCGCAGGGCATCGGCGTCGAAGCCTTGCAGCAGTTCGTCGACCTGCCCTTGGCGCTCGCCGTAACGGCTGACGAACGCCGGGTAGGCTTCGGAATGGGTGATGTTCATCCCGCCGACGCCGGCCAGGAGGAACTTGCGGCCCACGGAGGGCATGGCGTCGTAGAGGTCGACCCGCACGCCGGTGAGCGCCAGGGTTTCAGCGGCCATCAGGCCGGCGGGGCCGCCGCCGATGATGACGGCGGACAGGGAGTTCTGGGTCATAAGATTTGGCGAAGTTGGGCTGGCGCGCATTCTAACGCAGGCTCCGCCATCGGGCATGGGCGCCGCACAGGTCGGCGCCCGTGTTGCTTGCTACTGCTGACGCAATTGTGGCTCGGCCTGCTGTTGCATGCTGGCCTGGGCGGCTTTGGCCCGCTCAACATATTTCTGGTAGGCGGGGATGGCAATGGCAGAGAGGGTACCGATCATGACCAGTATGGCAAAGACGCCGGCGAGGCCCATCAGCCAGGCACTGCCCTTGGTGCGCCCGTACTTGGCGTTCCATTTCTGGTCACTGGTGCAGAAGAATACGATGGCCTCAATCAGCGAAATCAGGCTGGGAATGCCGGTGCCCCAGAACAGCAGATAGAACAGCCCCCACCACTGGCCCAGATAGAAACGGTGAAAACCGAGACCGCCAAGGAACAGCGCGAGCAGACCCGCGGTGATCTTGCTTCGAGGGTTGAGATTCTGGTTGGCGCTGCAGTGCGAGCAGGTCTGCGCAGTGGCAGTGATGGGCGAGCCGCAATTACGGCAGAACACGCTTTCTACTTCGAGATTGGCGCCGGGCGCCTGGTAGGCATGAGCTTGCATGGAAACATCCTTGTGAGAAAGGCGGCGACTCTAGCAGTGGGCAGAGGCGGGTGATAGCAGTTGGCCGTGATTCTGTGAGCTGGGTGCTTTCCTACGGGGGGCGGAGCTACCCGAGCCCTCGTTGCTGCCATACCCGCGCGGCGCTGTGATGGAGAATGCCATGGCGGCGGGCCAGGGCGTGGCGATCCTTGCTGTAGCCGCCACCGATCACGCCGACCACTGGAATGTCGCGGCCCAGGCAATGATGCAGCACGGCTTCGTCGCGGGCAGCCAGGCCGGCGTCGCTGAGTTGCAGATAGCCGAGGGCATCGTCGCGGTGCACGTCGACGCCGGCGTCATAGAGCACGATATCCGGCTGATAGAGGGGCAGCAGGTAGTCGAGGGTGTCGTCGACGACTTTCAGGTAGTCGCGGTCGCCCAGGCCACGAGGCAGCGGGATGTCCCAGTCGCTGCGGGCCTTGCGCGCCGGGTAGTTCTGCTCGCAGTGCAGCGACACGGTGACGGCGTTGTCCACGTGTTCGAGCAGCCGCGCGGTGCCGTCACCCTGGTGAACGTCGCAATCGAAGATCAGCACGCGATGCGCCTTGCCGCTTTCCAGCAGGTAGCGGGCGATCACGGCCAGGTCGTTGAAGATGCAGAAGCCTGCCGGGTAATCGTAGTGAGCGTGGTGGGTGCCGCCCGCCAGGTGACAGGCCAGGCCATGTTGCAGCGCCTGCTCGGTTGCCAGTAGCGAGCCACCCACTGCCCGCACGGTGCGACGTGCCAGCGCCGGGCTCCACGGCAGCCCGAGACGGCGCTGATCTTCATGGCTCAGCTCGCCGCTCAGGTAACGCTCGATATAGGCGGGGCAATGGCAGAGGGCGAGGATGTCCGCGGGGCAGATTTGCGGACGCAGCAGGTCGGCATCCCGGGTCAGGCCGCTGTCCACCAGGTGGTCGCGCAGCAGACGGAATTTCTCCATCGGGAAGCGGTGGCCTTCCGGAAAGGGCGGGCTGTAGTCGTCGTGGTAGATCAGCGGCAGGGGCATACAATGGCGGCGTTTGGTGAACCCTGGGCAGTATGCACGAGAAGCGAAATGGATGTGATCGAGCTGCAGACGCCGCGCTTGTACCTGAGCGCCTGGCGTGATGACGACCTCGCCGACCTGGCGACCCTGTGCGCTGACGAGCAGGTAATGCGCCATTTTCCGGCCCCTTGAGCCTTGAGCAGAGCCAGGCATTGCTGGCGCGCCTGCAGCAGCACTTCAGCCAGCATGGGTTTTGCTTCTGGGCGCTGCGGCATCGCCACGACGGGCGCTTCATTGGCATGACCGGGCTGGCCCATGTCGGCTTCGAGGCCGCCTTCACGCCGGCGGTGGAGATCGGTTGGCGATTGCTGCCGGAGCACTGGGGGCAGGGGTACGCCCAGGAGGCTGCTCGTGCGGCCCTGGACTGCGCCTTCGAGCGCCTTGAGCTGCCGCATGTGGTGTCCTTCACGGCCGCCGTGAACGTGCCCTCGCAGCGGGTCATGCAGGCGCTCGGCATGCAGCCGGCTGGCGGCTTCGAGCATCCGGCACTGGCGCCCGGTCACCGGCTACGCCAGCACCTGCTGTATCGGATCACGCGTGGCGAATGGCCGAAGCGGGGCTGAGCCTGTCGCCTCCGTCGCCATCCCGCGATTCCTGACAGGCGGCAAAGGCATTACCATTCACCGTCCGCGCACCCCGCGCGTGTCGCAGTATTGCCCTGGGTAGGGGCCGTGGAGAACCGTATGAGTCAAGTCCTGCAAGAATTGGTGGCGCTGCTGAGCCTCGAGGCCATCGAGGAAAACCTGTTCCGTGGCGTCAGCCAGGATCTCGGTTTTCGCCAACTCTTCGGCGGTCAGGTACTGGGCCAGTGCGTGTCGGCGGCCACCCAGACGGTCGAGGCCGATCGTCATGTGCACTCGCTGCATGGCTACTTCCTGCGCCCGGGCGATGCCGCATTGCCGGTGGTCTATCAGGTCGACCGCGTGCGTGACGGCGGCAGTTTCAGCACCCGCCGGGTAACGGCGGTGCAGAAGGGCAAGGCGATCTTCACCTGCAGCGCCTCGTTCCAGTACCTCGAAGAAGGGCTCCACCATCAGGCGCAGATGCCTGACGTCCCGGGCCCGGAAGGGCTGCGTTCGGAAACCGAACTGGCCAGCCTGGTAGCCGACTCGCTGCCGCCTCGGGTGCGCGAGCGTGTGCTGTTCGACAAGCCCATCGAGATTCGCCCGGTGACCGTCGATAACCCGTTCGCCCCCAAGGTCAGCGAGCCGGTCAAGTACGTGTGGTTCCGCGCTGACGGTGAGTTGCCGGACACACCTGCCATCCACAAGTACCTGCTTGGCTATGCCTCGGACTTCAATCTGCTGACCACCTCGATGCTGCCCCACGGCGTATCGGTGTGGCAGAAGTTCATGCAGGTGGCCAGCCTCGATCACTCCATCTGGTTCCACGGCAACCTGCGCATGGACGACTGGCTGCTCTACGCCATGGACAGCCCCTGGGCTGGCAATGCCCGCGGTTTTTCCCGCGGCAGCGTGTTCAACCGCCAGGGCCAACTGGTCGCCTCCGTGGCCCAGGAGGGCCTGATCCGACTGCGTGAAGACTGGCGCTGAAACGATAACCCGATGACGCCATCATCTTGACTTGTCAGACAGTTTTCCATGTCCGCTGATAGCGGGTGTCCTTTTGTTCTGTAGGACATCTGCCCCATGTCTGCCCGCTTATCTCCTACGTCAAAAAATATTCTTCATTTCAATCAATCTGTTGCGCATGGCATTGAGGGGTTGGTGAAAACATGCCTGATTCATTGACGCGTGCAATCGCCTGAACGTGGTCGACCCTTGTCCTGTGTCCCTCTCAATACCCGGATGTGACGATCCGGGTTTCTGAGCATGGGAGTTTCTCGAGTCTGCAGGAGACGGTTATGCGGCGTTCAGCGCTACTGGTTTCATCCCTTCTGGCGTTGGCCATTGGCTCAACGGCGAATGCAGCCGGTACCGTTACCGGTCAGCTTGGCATTCAACTGGTCATCACCGATGGCTGCACCGTGGGTAACGGCGGTTCTGCCGGCGGGACCTTCGGCAATATCGATTTCGGCAGCGTTGCCGCCATCACCGCGCCGCTGGAGGCGCAGTCCGTGGGTTCTGGCGGCGGTGGCTCGTTCAGCGTGACGTGCAACAACGGCACCGATTACAGCGTGACCCTCGACAGTGGCGGCAACCCCGCTGGCGGTCAGCGCAACATGAGCAACGGCACCGATCTGATCGCCTACAACCTGTTCCAGGATGCTGGCCGTACCACGCCCTGGGGCGACGGCAGCAATGGCGGCGATACCCTGGATTCGACCGGCAATGGCGAGGTCCAGGAGATCGTCGTGTATGGCCAGGTGCCGCCCCGTGCGGCCGTGCCGTCGGTGGGTACCTATACCGATACCGTACAGGTGACGGTGGCCTGGTAAACGCCAGCAGGCGGTTCGTCCGCTCGCCTGCCAACCCCCCGCTTTCTGTCAGGGAATTGCCATGTACGGCTACCGGCCCGTTCAATTCGTGGCGCTGCTTGCGCTCGCCCCCGGTTTGCTCAGCGCTGCCAGCAAGACCGCGACCATCGGTCTGTTCGCCGAGATACTGCCGGCCTGCAGCGCGGGCAGCACCGCAGCGAACGATCTTGGTCAGTTCGGCACCTTCGACCTCGGCACCCACTCCATTCTGCGCAGCCAGCTCGACGTGGTCGGCCAGCCCGGGAACGGCGCGCTGCGGGTCAATTGCCTGAGCAATACGCCCTATCAGGTGCTGATCAGCGCAGGTGGCAGTGGCAACGTCAATGCCCGGCGCCTGCAGGGGCCGAGTGCGCAGATCGCCTACAACCTCTACACCTCGGCGAGCTACCAGACCGTCTGGGACAACACGGTGGGCATCAGCCGCACCGGTACTGGCCAGGATCAATGGCTGCCGGTGTATGGCCGGGTTCCGGCGCAGCGTTCCCCGGCGGCGGGCATCTACCGCGATACGGTTACCGTCACGGTGAAATGGTGACGTCGCTGCGACGCGCCTGGCCGCTCGCGATGCTGCTCGCGGCACTGGATGCGCGCGCCGATACCGGCACCAACGAGCTACGCGTCGACCGGCAATTTCAGGTTCGTGCGGTGATCACCGCCGGCTGCTTACTCGGTAGCGGCGGCAGCGATGTGGCCAGCTACGGCAACATCAACTTCGGGCCGCTCGGCAGCCTTGGCAGCCCGGTGAACCGCACCAGCACGCCCGGCAGCGGCAGCATCGTGCTGCAGTGCACGCCGGGCATCGCGCTGACCATCGGCATTGGTGCCGGGGCCAACGCCAGCAGCGTGACAGACGGGCGTTTTCTGGCCAAAGGCGGCGAACGTCTGCGTTATCAACTATACAAGGACAGTGCCTTCAGCAATGTCTGGGGGGACGGCAACAACGGTGCCACGGCTCTCAGCGCGACGTTTCCCTCTGCTGGGGGCACTCAGAGTTATCCGGTCTATGCCCGGCTGTTCAGCGTTACGCCGATGCCCAGCGCAGGTGTTTACAGCGACGTGGTGACCGTTACCGTGAGTTATTGAACAGGGAGATCCACATGGCCCGCGCGGCATGGCAGCACCTCGATTTTCTTCATGCCAGGGCAGGGGCTTTAGTTCTACTACTGATGTTCGCGGGCCATGTGGGCGCAGCCAGTTCGGTGTTGATCTGGCCGATCAACCCGGTGATCGAGGCCGAGCAGAAAGCGGTGGCGTTGTGGCTGGAAAACCGCGGCCAGGCACCGGTCAATCTGCAGATACGGGTGATGGACTGGAAACAGTCGGACTTCGAGGATCGCCTCGACGCGCAGCGTGAGGTGGTCGGTAGCCCACCGGTGGTGACCATCGCTCCGGGCAAGCGGCAGATGATCCGCCTGATGGTCATGCAGGCGCCGCAGGTCGGGGTGCAGCGAGCCTACCGGGTGCTGATCGACGAGATGCTCGACAGCAATGCGGCTCCCGATCCGCAGCTGGGTGTGAAGTTTCAGATGCGCTATTCGATTCCCCTGTTCGTATTCGGCAGCGGCGCAGCGCCGGAGAGCGCCACCGAGCAGGCTGGCAAGAGCGTGCAGAGCCTGGCGCCAAAACTCAGGTACCGGATTCAGCAGCAAGGCGGCACACGCTTCCTGCAACTGCGCAACGACGGCACTGCCCATGCGCGATTGTCGGCGGTGAAGTTCGCTAGCGGTGGCAAGCAGCAGGTGGTGGCCGAGGGCCTGCTCGGCTACGTGTTGCCCGGCGCGCAGATGCGCTGGCCGTTGCCACCGGGGGTGGGCGCTGATGGCGCGGTGCTGGAGGCCATGATCAATGAGCGCAAAGAGCCCCTGTCGATACCCGGGCAGTGAGCATGCGGTTCGGTGGTCGTTGAACGATGCCCTCAGGGATGCGCGCTGCCCTGGCTCATTGGCTCGGCGTCTTGCTGCTACTGGCGGGGCAGGCGGGGCAGGCACAACAGATGCCCGATGAGTACGTTCTTTATCTGGAGCTGGTGGTCAATGAACTGTCGACCGAGCGGATCGTGCCGGTGACTTATCGCGCCGGCCGTTATCTGGTCGACAGCGACGAATTGCGCGCTGTCGGTGTGCCGTTGGCCGAGGACGCCAGCGGCTTGCAGGATCTGGCCGTTATCCCGGGCCTGCAGAGCGACTACCAGCAGGAATTCCAGCAGTTGAAACTGACCCTGCCCAGCGATTGGCTGCCCGACCAGACGGTGGGGCAGACCCAGGTTTATGAAGGGGTGGCGGCCCAGAGCTCGTTCGGAGCGCTGCTCAATTACGACTTCTATTACAGCGACAGTGACGAGGGCTCGCGCCTGCTCAACGGTTGGCTGGAACAGCGGGTGTTCGGCAGCATGGGGCGGCTCAGCAACAGCGGCGTATACCGGCATGCCTTCGCAGGCAACCGTGCCCAGGGTGATGGCTATATTCGCTACGACACCTTCTGGCGCTACAACGACCAGCAGCGGATGCTCAGCTACGAGGCCGGTGACCTGATCACCGGCGCGCTGACCTGGAATCGCGCGGTGCGCATTGGCGGGGTGCAGCTATCGCGCAATTTCGGTCTGCGCCCGGACCTGATCACCTACCCGTTGCCGAGCTTCAGCGGCGATGCCGCGGTACCGACCTCGGTGGATCTGCTGATCAACAACAGTCGGGTCAGCAGCGAAATGCTCAACCCCGGCCCCTTCACCATCAGCAGCGTGCCCTTCATCAGCGGCGCCGGCACCGCGACCGTGGTGGCCACCGATGCACTGGGGCGCCAGGTGGCCACCGACGTGCCGTTCTACGTGACCAATACCCTGCTGCAAAAGGGGCTCTACGATTACTCGCTGTCCGTCGGCAAGCTGCGCCAGGACTACGGTGTGGAGAACTTCGCCTACGGCAGCCAGGCCGCCAGTGGCACGTTCCGCTATGGCGTGGGCGATGGTTTCACTCTGGAAAGCCATGCTGAAAGCGCTGATGACCTGCGCCTGGGCGGTGTGGGCGGCACCTTCGCGGTAGGCACCTGGGGCACCCTGGGAACCTCGGTTTCCTACAGCGCGCACGATGGCCAGCGCGGCCAGCAACTGAGCTTGGGCTACAGCTATTACTCGCCGTTGTTCGGCCTTGCCATGCAGCGCGTGCAGCGCGACGAAGCCTATGCCGACCTCAGCGTGATCAGCGCGCTGCAGAGCAGCCGTGGGATTTCGGGGCTGGCGAAGACCACCGACCAGGTGACCCTGTCGCTGAACCCCCGACGCATCGGCAATATCGGCATCGGCTATTTTGCCAGCCAGATGCATGACGGTACCCGCAGCCGCCTGGTCAACCTGTCCTGGTCGCGCGGGCTGCCTGGCAACAGCAACCTGTTCCTGTCGCTCAACCGTGAAATCGGTGAACCCGGCTATTCCGCGCTGCTGCAATGGATGATCCCCTTCGACCTGCGCTCGACCTTCAGCGTAGGCCTGGAGCGTGATCGCGAGGGTGGCTATCGGCAGCGCAGCAACTTCGGTCGCAGTGCACCCAGTGAAGGCGGGGTGGGCTACAACCTGGCCTATGCCGCTGGCAATGGCGACCGCTACGCTCAGGCCGACATGACCTGGCGTGCGCGGCATGCCCAGTACCAGGCAGGCGTCTACGACGATGGCGGGCGGCGCACCTACTGGGGCGATGTCAGCGGCTCGGTGGTGGCGATGGGCGGCGGGGTGTATGCCAGCAACCGCATCGACGACGCCTTCGTGCTGGTCAGCACCGATGGCTATGCCGGGGTGCCGGTGAGTTTCGAGCACCAACTGCTCGGCGAAACCAATTCCCGGGGGCATCTGCTGGTGCCCTGGGTGCCTTCCTACTACCCGGGCCAGTACGCCATCGATTCACTGGGGCTGCCAGCCAATATCCGCACCCCGGAGGTCGAGCGCAGCATCGCGGTGCACGAGGGCAGCGGTGCGATGCTCGACTTCGAGCTGCGTCGGGTGGTGGCCGCCAGCATCGTGCTGATCGACAGCCGCGGTGAGGTGCTGCCCCGTGGCAGCCAGGTGACCCTGGAGGGGCGTGACCGACAGGCCACCGTTGGCTGGGATGGCCTGGTGTATTTCGAGGGGCTGCAGAAAAGCAATCGCCTGCAGGTGGCGCTGCCCGATGGCGGTCAGTGCGCCGCGGGGTTCGAATTGGAGAGCCTCGATGAGGAAATGTCCCTGGTGGGACCACTGACATGTCGTTGAGGAACGAGCGATGAGCGCTATCCGTGCACTGCTACTTCTTGCTGCTCTGCTACCTGGGGCGGCCTGGGCGGTCTGCACCACGCCGGGTGCCGCGGTGAGCCTTGGCACGAGCAATTCGCTGAGTCTGATCAGTACGCCGCAGAGCTCGGCAGGTAGCGGCGGTGTGCAATGCACTGGAACGCTGACCCTGCTGGGTACCAACTTCATCCGCGTCACGCTGCTCAACAATCCCGTGCTGGTCAGTGGTTCGCAGCAGATCCCGTTGCAGGTGTTCACCGACATCGGCTACAGCAACAGGCTGCAGACCGGCCAGCAGGTTCAACTGACCAATGCCACGCTTCTGGGGTTGGGCGGCAGCACCGGGACGCTTCCTCTCTACTATCGCACCGCCACCGGTGCCAACGTGGCGGCAGGCACCTACACCGCGACGCTGAACCTGAACTGGCAGTACGCGGTGTGTACGGGCGTTTTCGTGGCGGGCATCTGCTCCAACTGGGCGCTCAGCCCAGGTGCCGCTAGGCCTTCCTGCGGCGTGCTGGCGTGCAACCCGCCAAGCCCCTGGGGCGCAGGTGCCAACGTATCGGTCACCGTGACCCTGGTGGTCACCAAGGCCTGCGTGATCAACAACAGCGAACTGGTGATGGATTTCGGTACCCAGGCGCTGGTCAGCCAGTTCGCGCCGGTGACGCGCAACATCGGTGTCACCTGCACCAATACCGAGGGCTATACCGTGGGTTTCGACAACGGCCAGAACTTTCAGGCTCCCTGGCGGCGCATGGCCAGCGGCAGCAATCGGCTCAACTACAACCTGTATTTCCCCAATACCACCACCGTCTGGACCACCACCCAGACGCAACCCATGGTCGGTAACGGCCTGCAGCAGAGCGTGCCGTTCCTGGGCATCATCGACCCTGCCCAGGCCAACGTACCGGTCGGCACCTACACGGATAACGTGACGGTGATCATCATGTACTGAGCAGGTATGCTGCGGTTTCGATTCTGCAGTTGCCGGAGGGGCGATGAGCCTGCAGCGCTACACCCATTGGGTTTTCGATATGGACGGCACCCTGACCATCGCCGTGCATGATTTCGCCGCTATTCGCGTGGCGCTGGATATCCCGGCCGAGGACGACATCCTGCATCACCTGGCCGCGCTTCCCCCGGATGTTTCGCGGGCCAAGCACGCCTGGCTGCTCGAGCACGAACGCGAGCTGGCCATCGCCGCACGGCCTGCGGCAGGGGCCGTGGCGCTGGTGCGCGGCCTGCACGCACGTGGGCTGCGCCTCGGCATCCTGACGCGCAACGCTCGCGAGCTGGCGCTGCTGACTTTGCAGGCCATCGGCGTGGACGACTGCTTCGCGCCGGCCGACATCCTCGGACGTGACGAGGCGCCGCCGAAACCCGACCCTGGCGGCCTGCTGCACCTGGCCGACCGCTGGCAGGTGGCGCCCCAGGACATGGTCATGGTCGGCGACCATCGCCATGATTTGGCCTGTGGCCGTGCCGCCGGTAGCGCTACCGTGCTGGTCAACCTGCCGACCAACCCCTGGCCGGAGTTGAGCGATCACTTCGTCGCCGATTGCACGGCGCTTCAGCGTCTGGCCTTGGGCAATCCGGCTGCCTGACAACAGCCGTTACCGGCCTGCAGATCATCGAGAATCGGGCAGTCGGGACGGTGGTCGCCCTGGCAGTGGTCGACCAGGGTCTGCAGGGTATCGCGCAGGGCTTCGAGCTCGGCGATCTTGCCGTTGAGCGCATCGATGTGCTCCACGGCCAGGGCTTTGACGTCGGCACTGGCCCGTTCACGGTCGTGCCACAGGGCCAGCAGCTTGCCCGACTCGGCCAACGAGAAGCCCAGGTCACGCGCCCGGCGTATGAAGCGCAGGCGCTGCAGATCCCCGTCGTCGTACTGGCGGTAGCCACTTTCGCTGCGCCCCGCACTGGGCAGCAGGCCGATGGCTTCGTAGTAACGGATCATCTTGGCGCTGAGCCCGGTGTGCTTGGCCGCCTGTCCGATATTCATCGCATTACTCCTCGAGGTGGTTGGGCCGCCAGGTTTTCAGCAGCAGGGCATTGCTCACGACGCTCACGCTCGACAGCGCCATGGCGGCGCCGGCGAGCATCGGGTCGAGCAACCCGAAGGCGGCCAGGGGAATGCCCACCAGGTTGTAGATGAAGGCCCAGAACAGATTCTGGCGGATCTTCGCGTAGGTGCGCCGGGCGATATCCAGGGCGGCGGGTACCAGCCGTGGGTCGCCGCGCATCAGGGTGATGCCGGCCGCCTGCATCGCCACATCGGTGCCGCCGCCCATGGCGATGCCGACATCCGCCGCAGCCAGAGCAGGGGCGTCGTTGATGCCGTCACCGACCATGGCCACGACACCAGCGGCTTTCAGCTCACTGACGATACGCGCCTTGTCCGCAGGCAGAACCTGAGCGTGAACCGAACCGATGCCCAATTGCCTGGCGACAGCCTGTGCACTGCCCTGATTGTCGCCGCTGATCAGGTGGCTGACGATATGCCGGCTGCCCAGCGCGGCGACCGCTTCACGGGCGCCTTCTTTCAAGGTGTCGCCGAAGGCGAACAGCGCCAGCACCCGCGCTGGGGAGCCCGGCTCGATCAGCCACGACAAGGTACGCCCCTCGACTTCCCAGGCCTGAGCCGCTTTGGCCAGATCGTCCGGCTCGCTGGCGCCGCTTTCCTGTAGCAGGCGACGATTGCCCAACTGCAGCGATCGGCCCTCGACCAGGCCGGCAATGCCGCGACCGGCCAAGGCCTGGCTGGCGGCGACTGGCGCAAGGATGAGGGTAGCCTCCTGGCAGGCCTGCAACACCGCCCTGGCCAGAGGGTGCTCGCTGCCTTGCTGTAGCGCACCGGCCAGGCGCAGTGCCTGGTCGGCATCGATGTCGACGGTTTGCAGGTGGGCGATACGTGGTGCGCCGGAGGTCAGGGTACCGGTCTTGTCGAACGCCACCACCTTCACGCCATGGGCTATCTCCAGGGCTTCGGCATCCTTGATCAGGATGCCGTGCCGGGCCGCCACGCCGGTGCCGGCCATGATTGCCGTGGGCGTTGCCAGGCCGAGGGCGCAGGGGCAGGCGATCACCAGCACGGCCACGGCATTGAGCAGCGCGTTTTCCAGGCCTGCACCCAGGCTCAGCCAGACGATCAGGGTCAGCAGCGCGATCAACAGCACCACCGGCACGAAGACCTGGCTGACCCTGTCCACCAGTTTCTGGATCGGTGCCTTGGCGGCCTGGGCGTCCTCGACCAGGCGGATGATCCGCGACAGCACGGTTTCTGCCCCCAGGGCGGTGGTCTCGATCAGCAGACGGCCCTCGCCATTGATCGCGCCAGCGGTCACCGAGTCGCCCGGTGCCTTGGCTTGCGGCAGGCTTTCACCACTGATCAGTGCCTCGTCGGCGTGGCTGTCGCCCTCAAGCACCTTGCCGTCGACCGGAAAGCGCTCGCCCGGCCTGACCAGTACCCGGTCGCCCAGGCTCAGCGCACTGACGGCCACGCGTTGCTCGATGCCGCCCTGCAGGCGCGTGGCCTCATCGGGGCGCAACGCCTGCAGGGCCCGGATGGCGCTGGTGGTCTGACGCTTGGCGCGGCTTTCCAGGTATTTGCCGAGCAGGATCAAGGCGATGATCACCGCGGAGGCTTCGAAATACAGGTGTGGCGTGTGCCCCGCCGGGGTGATCGCCCATTGGTAGAGGCTCAGTCCGTAACCGGCGCTGGTGCCCAAGGCGACCAGCTGATCCATATTGCCGGAGCCGCTGCGCAGGGCGCTCCACGCGGCTCGGTAGAAACGCGCGCCGAGGACGAACTGCACCGGTGTGGCCAACAGGAACTGTGCCCAGGCCGGCAGCATCAGGTGTAAGCCGAAGGGCGCCAGCAGCATCGGCAGGACCAGCGGCGTGGCCAGCAGCAATGCCAGGGCCAGTCGCCAGCGCTCGGCCCGCAGGCGGCGATCGTTGGCGTCACCCGTCACTTGCGGTGCATCCATGGGGCTGGCCGAGTAGCCGGCAGTCGACACCGCAGCCAGCAGCGCCTGGGTATCGACCCCCGTGACCACCTGCACGCGGGCCTGATCGGTCGCCAGGTTGACGTTGACCGCCAGCACGCCAGGCTGTCTGCGCAGCACGCGCTCGACGCGGCCCGCGCAACTGGCACAGGTCATGCCGGAGATGGCCAGATCGAGGCTTTCACTGGGCACTTCGTAGCCCGCCTGGCGTACCGCCGCTATCAACGCTGGCAACTGCTCGACAGGCGCCTCGACACGAGCGCGCTCGCTGGCCAGGTTGACGCTGACTGCATCGACTTGCGGTGCCCCTCGCAGGGCGCGCTCGACCCGACCGACGCAGCTGGCACAGGTCATGCCGCTGATCGGCAGGTCGAGGGTGGGCGGCGTGGGCATGGTCATCTCCGGTTGATCCTAGTGGCAAGCCACAGGATCAACCCTGACCCATGGGTAAGGTCAAGTCCCGGAGCGATTAGGCGTCACTGGCTTGGCGGTGCAGGTGTCAGGTAGGGGCCGGATGGGCTGAGGCCGATGCGGTAGCGGCGAATTTCGCCGGCAGTCAGGTTCAGCCGCTGACTGTCGAGCGGGGTGATGCCCGCCTGGCAGCTTTCGGTGCCGATCATGCCCAGACGCACCGACACATCGCCGGGCGGCAGGTTGAAGGACACCGATTGGCCCTGGAACAGCCGTGCGGCCAGCTGGTCCTGCAGGTAGACGCCGAACTCGCACGGCGATGCCACTTCCAGGCGCTCGCGGGAGATGATCAGCACGGCGTAGCCATCGCCCATGGTGGTATGCGAGGGCAGTACCTGGGCGAGGGCGGGCAGGGGCAAAGCGAGAAACAGTGAGAAGAGTAGGCGGGACATGGTCAGACCAGATGGCTATGGAGTTTTGCTGAGCTTGGCCGAGGTTGGCGGGTTCAACAAGGTCGAGGGTTGACCTTGACCCTGTGGCAAGCTCGATACTTTTTTCAGCAATCCACTGATTGCCCAGGCGGGCAGAGGAGATGACGATGCAGATATTCAAGGTAGGCGGCATGACATGCGCACATTGCGAGCGGGCCATCACCGGTGCCGTACAGGCGATCGATGCGTCGGCTCAGGTGCAGGTGGATCTGGCCGCAGGCGAGGTCAGGGTGCAGACCTCGCATCCGGTCGATCAGGTGCTCGAAGCGATCATCAATGAAGGCTACAAGGCAGAGGCGGTACCCGCGGCTAAGACCAGTCGCTGATCAGGCCGCGGAACAGTCCGTCGATCATCACCGGCCCGTCGCTCTGCGGGTCGAACAGGGTGTTGTCGCGCAACCAGTCGCTGAGCATGCCGACGATCAGCGCGTGGATGGTGCGCGCCGCGAGGCGTGGGGTCATGCCGGGGCGCAGGCGAGGTTGCGCGGTCGGGTGAGCGAAGATCGCCTCGCAGAGGTCGATGAACTGGTTGATGAACGCTTCATGACGCTCTTCGGCCTCGCGCAGTTCTTCGGTGAACTCGCAGCGGTGCAGCAGTACCGTGAAGATGCGCCGCTTCTGCTCGTCCAGGGCTATACCGGCGATACCCGCCACGCAAAGCTCGCGCAGTGACTGCAGGCCGTCGCCCGACTGGCTCTCCTGCAGGTGCCTGGCCAGTTGCTCAGGGGGCAGGCGGACCTGGCTGAGCATGTCGTGAAAAAGGTGGGCCTTGTTCTGGAAGTGCCAATACACCGCGCCACGGGTCACCCCCGCATGCTTGGCGATATGCTCCAGGCTGGTGTGGGCGACACCCTTTTCCAGAAACAGTATCTCGGCGGAGGCCAGAATGGTGGTGCGGGTCTGCTCTGCTTGTTCTTTGGTTCGACGCATACGACAGGAATCAAATCGGTTCGGGAATGGCGAGTGTAATTATTTTTTCGCCTTAAGGTTTGTTTTACAGACGAACTTGTATGTAATTGTCGGCATCCACTCTTTCAGGGGCCTCCAGCGCTCCGCCCGTTGATCCAGCCAAGGCTGGAGACACTCGTCGAGTACCGTGCACATGACGCTTCGCCTGTTACTGATTCTTGGGGCACTGAGTGCCTTCGGCCCGCTGGCCATCGACTTCTATCTGCCCAGTTTCCCCGCCCTGGCGCTGGCCTTCGATACCGACACCGAGCACGTCCAGCTCTCCCTGGCGTCCTACTTCGCCGGGCTGGCCATCGGGCAATTGCTCTATGGCCCGCTGGCCGACCGGTTCGGGCGACGCATTCCGCTGCTCGTCGGGGTGTCGCTGTTCACCCTGGCGTCGCTGGCCTGTGCCGTGGCGCCGAGCCTCGAGTGGCTGATCGTCGCGCGCTTCGTGCAGGCCTTGGGTGGTTGTGCCGGGATGGTGGTGTCGCGCGCCGTGGTGCGCGACCTGTGTGACCCGATCAGCTCGGCCAAGGTGTTCTCGCAACTGATGCTGGTGATGGGGCTGGCGCCGATCCTCGCGCCCGTGGCGGGTGGGCTGTTGCTCAACCTGTTCGGCTGGCCGTCGATATTCGTCTGCCTGACGCTGTTCAGCGCGGCTTGCCTGGTTGCCCTGTACCGCTGGCTGCCGGAAACCCTGAACCCCGACGTCGAGCCGGCTCCGCTGCGCGGGGCGATCGGTGAATATCGCCGGCTGTTCGCCGATCTGCCCTTTATCGGCCATGCCCTGACGGGAGGGCTGGCGATTGCGGGTATGTTCGCGTACATCGCCGGTTCGCCCTTCGTGTTCATCCAGCTGTATGGCATTGCGCCGGAACACTACGGTTGGTTGTTCGGCACCAACGCCGCTGGCTTCATCCTGGCGGCGCAGGTCAATGCATGGCTGGTGTCACGCCAGGGGCCGGCCTACTGGGCCAGGCGCATCGTCTGGTTCTATTTGGGCTGCGGCATGCTGTTGCTGCTGTTGTCGTGGGTGCATACCCAGTCGCTTTGGCCACTGATGGTGCCGTTGTTCGGCTGCATCGCGTCGCTGGGCATCCTGCTGCCGAACACCTCCGCCTGCGCCATGGCAGGGCAGGGGCGTCATGCGGGAAGCGCGTCGGCACTGATGGGCAGCCTGCAGTTCACCATCGCGGCGACTGCCGCGTCCATGGTTGGCGTGCTGCATGACGGCAGCGCCGTACCGATGGCGCTGGTCATCTTCTCTTGCGGGGTGCTGGCGGTGCTGGCTTCGCGCTTCACCCGCTGGGCGGAGAAGCGCGCCGGGCACCCTCTCGGCTGACCCGAGGATCAGCCTGCCATGCGTTGCCTTTCCGGCAGCGCGTGGGGTGCCTGCACCCTGGCTTCGAGCGTTGCCACGAACTGGCGTGCCTCGGCTTCGCTGCGAAAACTCACCTGATGCCTGCCGAGACTCACTTGCCAGTGAATGCCGAGAGGGCCTTTCAGCGCACGTATCCGGATATCCATGAGGGTGACTCCCAGTGAGGTGCGGACAGTCTAGCCGCAACTGGGAGAACTGCTCTGATGCAGATCAACGAGGCGACGGACGTCACTGCTCGGCGAGGGAAACGTGGCAGAAGCATTTCCTGCAGGCAAAAAAAGACCCGGCAAAGAGCCGGGTCAATAACCGTGATTAGCCTGATGAGGAGATAATCTGAAGAGTCCGACCTAAGGTCTCTTTAGGTTATCGGCTGATCTCGCGACCAGCTGATGCAAATAATAGCAATTCTCATTTCATAGTCAACAGCTATTTGGAAATTATTTTCATTCATGGCGGCCATAGCGTTCAGCTGCCCGTTGAAACGACGAACCCCGGCACATGGCCGGGGTCCGGTGGCGGACTGTCGGCTCAACCAGGCTGACGCAGCCCGGTGACTTCCTTGTTGAGTAGGTCGATGCGCCGCGCCATGCTCTCCACCAGGCTGTGGGCGATACGCGGGTTGCTCTCCATCAGGTTGAGGAACTGATCCTTGGGGATCACCATCACCGTGCAGGCCTCGCTGGCCACCACGGTGGCGCTGCGTTTTTCATGGGTGAACACGGCCATGGCGCCGAAGATCTCGTCTTTCTGCACGTCGCCCACCTTCACGCCATCGACGAAGGCTTCGGCATGCCCTTCGATGATGATGAACACGTGATCGGCGTCGTCCCCCTGATGGATCAGCGAGTCGCCTTTGCTGAAGTGCTTGAAACCGGTGGCGGGGCGTACTTCCGGCTGCTTGATGCGTGCCAGGGCGTCGGAAAGCAGGGCGGTGTGGCCCACAAGGTACTGGATGAACAGTTCCTGACGAGATTCGCTGGCGTAGATGTGCTTGAACACCTCGCTACGCGAATAGGGAATCAGGGTGATCGGTTCATCGCTGGTGTAGCGGCATGTCGGCAGGTCGATGCCCTGGCGCAGGCCGACCAGATCGCCTTCCTGCAGATAGAACAGCGGGCGCTCGTCGACCAGCGCATGCAGCAGGCCATTGTCGATGATGAATAGCTGATTGCCAGGCAATTGGGCGGCCAGGTTCTCGCTGCGCTCCACGTGCAGCGCAGCGCCGCATGGGCTGAGCCCATCGAGTAGTTGCCCGGGGATGCTCTGCAATCGGCTGATCAGTTGGTCGGCGTAGGCCGGTTGTTCCCCGAGTAGATACATGATGGTTCCTTGAGCTGCTCATGCCGAATGCGCACGAAAATCCCTGAAACGATAATCTCCGCCGCGCTCCAGGTAAATCGATCTCGCTGGAGGTTGTGAACCAAGGCGTGTTCTGCCTCCGGGCAATCGCGGCCGAGCCCCCGTTATCCGTGGTGTCAGGCGTTCTGTGACGGGTAATCCGTGTGGACTAGATCCGGTCGTCGTTGGCCGCTTCTTCGAGCTGCAGGTTGAGACTTTCCTTGCGCGTTGGCGGCAGCTCGCTCCAGTGAATGTCCAGCAGTGCACCCTCGATGGCGTAGAGCAGGACCTTGGAGGCCCTGAATCCCCGTGCCCGGACGGCCCGGTAGGCGTCGACCGCGCCGTGTCGGCGCAGGTCGCTGACGTTGTGGATGCCCACCGCGTGAAGCCACTGCGACGAGGTCTTGCCCAGATTCTTGAGGTGCTGCAATTCGTCGTTCACGGAATCTCCTTTTCGCGGCCGTTTTGCAGGTGGATGCTGGCTGGCCGCTGCATTGGGAGAAAGTGTAGCGGCCTTGAGCAGCGACGCCCGGATGGAGCGTTACACACTGCTACAGGTGGTTGGGGTGGGTGCGATAGCGCAGGCGTGTACCGAAATTCATCGACATGAGGATTTCGTCAGCGCTCAGTTCGGCCGGGAAGTAGGCGCCGGATATCTGCGCATGGGCGATGCTGGCGCCCTCCAGCTGTGCGGTGCGCAAGTCGACCCCGCGCAGGTCGGCACCGCGAAAGTAGGCATCGCGGAAATCGATGCCTTCGGCGTCCAGGGTTCGCAGGTCGAGGCCGCGGAAGTCGCCGCCGCTCAGATCGATGCCGGCGCCTTGTGGACGCTGCGCATTGAACGCGGCGACATCATCGTTGTGCAACAGGCGGTAGAGCGGGGTGTCCAGCTGGCGTGGTTGGCTCATGATGGCAGTGATCCGGGAGGGGGCTCACTGCCAGTATAGAGCGGCCTGGCCGCCCTGCTTGCCCGCTTTACAGGTTTGGGAAGCGCTGGCGAATGGTACTGACCAGTTCGTTGAGGCTGGCGCTGTCGTGGGTATCCACACGTTTGCTATGCGTCAGCTCGCTTTCGTCGAGGGCGTCCTGCCCGGCGCGTTGTGCTTCGATCACCTGCAGCGTGGCGTCGGAAGGATCATCGCCCTGTTGCTGACGTTGCAAAAGCCAGCTGTTGATGACCGAATCGGGCGCCTGACAGTCGGCAATCAGAAAGGGGACCCCGGTCTCTTCGGCGATACCCAGAGCTGCCTGGCGCTGCGCACGCTTGAGGTAGGTGGCGTCGAGCACTACCGGGTAACCCGCGTGCAGGGCCAGATCGGCCAGTTCATTCAGGCGCTCGTACACCGACTTGCTGGCTTCGTCGCTATAGATGCCGGCATTCAACGGGTCGCCCGCATTCACCTGCTGTTCGCCCAGCAGGCGCTTGCGCTCGACGTCAGAACGGATGCGTATTGCGCCGAGTGCCTCGACCAGGCGCAGCGCAACCTGACTCTTGCCGACCGCGGAAACGCCGCGGGTGATGGCCAGGAAACGAACCGGAATGGCACTGTAGCTTTCCGCCAGGCTGGCGTAACCGCGGTACTGGCGCAGGATCACCGCCCGTTGCACGGCATCCTGTTCCTGGCCAAGGCGGAACAGCGCGACCTTGGCACGTACCAGGGCGCGGTGCGCCTTGTAGAGATTGAACACCTTCAGTGAGCCGTAATCGCCCGTGTGCTCCAGCCAGCCGTTGAGCAGGCGGCGTGCCAGGCACTTGAGGCCGCGATCCTCCAGGTCCATGACCAGGAAGGCGGTATCCAGGGCGATGTCGGTCAGGCGGAAGGGTTCGTTGAACTCGATGCAGTCGAACAGCGTGGCCTGGCCATCCAGCAAGGTGGCGTTACCGAGGTGGATGTCACCGTGGCATTCGCGGATGAAACCGTCTCGGGCTCTGGCTTCCAGATCCGGCCACAGTCGCTCGAGGCTGGTTTCAGCCCAGGCTTCCAGAGCGTCCAGCTGCTGCAGGTCTGCCTTGTCGCTGAGCATCGGGCGAATCTGCTCGAAGTTCTGGCGCAGAGGGGCGACGATGGCGGTGGCATTGCACAGCGAGTGATCGGACGCGACCGTTGGGGTGTGCAGATGGAAATCGGCGATCTGCTTGGCCAGGGCATCGATATGCGTTTCGTTCAGTTCGCCCCGTGTCTGCACCTGGGCCAGCAATTGTTCCTGGGGGAACTGGCGCATTTTCAGGGCGTATTCGATAGCCGAACCTTCGCCATCCAGGCGCGGAGCTTCGACACTGCCGCCGATCGGCAATACCTCCAGATACAAATCCCGGGTCAGGCGCTGATTGAGGCGCAGCTCTTCCTGGCAGAAGTGCTCGCGTGACGCCAGGGAGGTGAAGTCGAGAAAGCCGAAGTTCACTGGCTTCTTGATCTTGTAAGCATAGGGGCCGGTCAGCAGGACCCAGGAAATATGGGTCTCGATGACACTGAAACCGTCCACCGGATGCGGATAAAGGGCCGGGTTCTGCAAGGCGGTAATCAGGGCTTGGCTCACGGGTGATCCTTGGCGTGTATGGAAAGATGACAGGCGCGCATTATGACCCCTCTCCGCGGGGGTGCAAATCGCCAGGGGACAATCGCCTTTCAGCGCCGCCCACAGGGTTGTAGCGAAACGTGAACAGCCTCTCTGCAGTGCCTGCCGACGCTTCGCAAAGTGCGTATAATGCCGCGCCATGACTCGTACCCGATCTTCCCGCTCCCGTTCCAAACGCCGCCCCCGTGGCATGCGCCCCTTGCTGGGCTGGGCTGTAAAGCTTGGCCTGGTCGGCTTGGTGCTGTTCGCTGGTTTTGCGGTTTACCTCGATGCCATCGTCCAGGAGAAATTCTCCGGCAAGCGCTGGACCGTTCCGGCCAAGGTCTACGCCAGGCCGCTCGAACTGTTCGTCGGCCAGAAACTGGCCAAGGATGACCTTCTCAAGGAGATGGACGCCCTCGGCTACCGCCGCGAAAGCACGGCCAATGGTCCGGGTGCCGTTGCCGTGTCGGGTAACAACATCTCCCTGCACTCGCGCGGCTTCCAGTTCTACGAGAGCGTCGAGCAGGCGCAACAGGTCAACGTGCGCTTCTCGGGCGATTACGTCGCCTCGCTGACCAAGGCCGACGGCAAGGACCTGGCCGTGGCGCGTCTGGAGCCGATGCTGATCGGTGGCCTGTACCCGGCGCATCAGGAAGACCGCGTGCTGATCAAGCTCGATCAGGTGCCTGCCTATCTGGTGGAAACCCTGGTGGCTGTCGAGGACCGTGACTTCTTCGACCATTTCGGTGTATCGCCCAAGGGCATCGCCCGTGCGGTGTGGGTCAACGCATCCGCCGGCCAACTGCGCCAGGGTGGCAGTACCCTGACCCAGCAGTTGGTGAAGAACTTCTACCTGACCAACGAGCGCAGCCTGACCCGCAAGATCACCGAAGCCATGATGGCGGTGCTGCTGGAGCTGCATTACGACAAGCGCGAGATTCTCGAGGCCTACCTCAACGAGGTGTTCCTCGGCCAGGACGGCCAGCGTGCCGTGCACGGTTTCGGGCTGGCCAGCCAGTATTTCTTCAGCCAGCCGCTGTCCGAACTCAAGCTCGACCAGGTCGCGCTGCTGGTGGGCATGGTCAAGGGGCCTACCTTCTATAACCCGCGCCGCAACCCCGAGCGGGCGCTGGCGCGTCGTAACATGATTCTCGACCTGCTGGCCGAGCAGGGTGTGGTGTCACCGGAAGAAGCCGCTGCCGCCAAGGAGCGTCCGCTTGGCGTCACCCAGCGTGGCAGCATGGCCAATGGTTCGTTCCCGGCCTTCCTCGACCTGGTCAAGCGCCAGCTGCGTCAGGATTACCACGACGAGGATTTGACCGAAGAAGGCCTGCGCATCTTCACCAGTTTCGACCCGATCCTGCAGCTCAAGGCCGAGGAGGCCCTGGCTGAAACCTTCAAACGCCAGGCCGGGCGCAAGGGGTCCGATCAGGTCGAGGCGGGCATGGTGGTCACCAATCCGGAAACCGGGGAAATTCAGGCGCTGATCGGCAGCCGCCAGCCGCGCTTCGCCGGCTTCAACCGTGCGCTGGATGCGGTGCGTCCTATTGGCTCGCTGATCAAACCGGCCATCTACCTGACCGCCCTCGAGCGCCCCAGCCAGTACACCCTGACCAGTCGGGTGCTGGATGAGCCGTTCTCGGTGAAGGGCCAGGATGGTCAGGTATGGAAACCGCAGAACTACGACCGCAAGGCTCACGGCAGCATTTACCTGTATCAGGGGCTGGCCCACTCCTACAACCTGTCCACCGCCAAATTAGGCTTGGAACTGGGTGTGCCGAACGTGCTCAAAACCCTTGAGCGCCTTGGGGTGTCGCGACAGTGGCCAGCTTACCCGTCGATGTTGCTGGGGGCCGGTGCGCTGACGCCCATGGAAGTGACGGGCATGTACCAGACCCTCGCCAGTGGTGGCTTCAATACGCCGTTGCGCGGTATCCGGAGCGTGCTGACCGCCGAAGGCGAGCCGCTCAAACGCTACCCGTATCAGATTCAGCAGCGTTTCGACGCCGGTTCCATCTACCTGCTGCAGAACGCCATGCAGCGCACCATGCGTGAAGGTACCGGTCGCTCGGTTTACAGCCAGTTGCCGAGTTCGCTGACGCTGGCCGGCAAGACCGGTACCAGTAACGATTCACGGGACAGCTGGTTCGCCGGTTTCAGTCAGGATCTGCTGGCCGTGGTGTGGATGGGCCGTGACGACAACGGGCCGACTCCGTTTACCGGTGCGACCGGTGCGTTGCAGGCCTGGACCGGCTTCATGCGCCGGGCCGATCCGCTGCCGCTGGACATGCCGATGCCGGACAACGTGGTGCAGGCATGGGTGGATGCGGCGACCGGGCAGGGCTCGGCAGAGAATTGTCCGGGTGCCGTACAGATGCCGTATATTCGCGGCAGCGAGCCGGCTCCCGGGCCAGGTTGTGGTATCCAGGCCCCCGTCGACTCGGTGATGGACTGGGTAAAAGGCTGGTTGGAATAAGAGAGGTTTGACGTGAGTAAGTGGTTGATTCCCGTTTTGACTGCCTCGGTAGTGCTGGGAGGTTGTGCCAGCGTACCGCGTGGTTCCATTCCGGTCGTGGATTCCGGTACGTCTGCCTACGAGCAGGAAGACCGCCCGGGCAATGGCTATAGCAATGCGCCTGTGCAGCCGCAGCAACAGGCTCAGCCGTCGTCGGATGATTCCGGTGTGGTGGTCATGGTGCCAGGCGGCGGCAATCCGTCGGCGCCAATCGATACCTATGCCGCACCAGCGGGGGCGCCCGCCAGTGGTGGCGGCCTGACCTTCGACGAGCCGCCGCTGAGCAGCGAACCGCTGGGCTCGCCAGGCTACGGCAGTGCACCGCAGTCCCAGCCTCAGCAGCCTTCGATTCCCAGTGGCAGTCCGCGAGGCAACAGTGGCGGTCTGGCTGCCGATGAGCAACTCGATGGTCCGGTGCTGGCGCTGCTGACCAGCGCCCAGCAGCAGCAGACTGGCGGCGACCTCAACGGCGCGGCTTCCAGCCTCGAGCGTGCACAGCGCATCGCCCCGCGCGAACCGCAGGTGCTCTATCGTCTGGCGGAGGTTCGTCTGGCCCAGGGCGATGCTGCCCAGGCCGAGCAGTTCGCCCGTCGTGGTCTGAGCTACTCCAGTGGTCGTCCGGCTCTGCAGGCCAGCCTGTGGGATCTGATCGCCAAGTCTCGTGAGCAGCAGGGTGACGCAGCAGGTGCGGCACAGGCTCGTGAGCGAGCGCGGGTCAATCTGTGACGGCTGCCCCGATAACCCAAATCGCCGACCAGCTGTTGCTGGTCGAGCGCGCGTTGCGGTTACAGGGCTGGTGGGACGCAACGCCGCCGAGTGAGGAGGCACTCGCCAGTCAGGAGCCGTTCTGCGTGGACACGCTGGACTTCGCTCAGTGGCTGCAATGGATCTTCCTGCCACGCATGAAGGCCATCATCGAAGCCGGTGCCGATCTGCCCGCCGTATCTGGCATTCTGCCCATGGCCGAGCACGTCTACGGCGCGAACAATCGCGCGGCGGCCGAATTGCTCCAGGCACTGGGCGACTTCGACCGGTTGATCACTGCGGGCTGAAGCCCGCAGCCTTTCTCGTTACTTGCAATTCTCGGCGATCGCCTTCTTGCTGTCGGCAATACGCTTCTGACGCTCGTCTTCGCCGAGACGGCGCACTTCTCCACCATCTTCCACACGCACCCGCGGGTTGTTCTCCAGCTGCGCGAGGTTGTTGCGCTGGGTCTCGCAGTACTTGCGCAGTTGCACTTGCTGTTCGGCCACTTCCTTCTTGACCTTGGCGTCGGCGGCTGCCTGTTCCGGGTCGGCGATGTCCTTGAAGGTCGGCGCTGGCTTCGACTCCGTGGACGGTGGTGGCGGTGCGGCCTTGTTGACGGTGGTAGCTTGTTGGTCCTGCGGCGGTTGTTCACTGAAATGGGTGACGCCCTGGGCGTCGACCCACTTGTATACCTGGCCGGCCATGGCGGTTGTGCTCAGGGCGAGCGCCAGGCTGGTGGTGAGGATCATGCGGCGCATGGGAATTCCTTTTAGGGCAGTTTTGCCGAACCTTGCAGGGCCGGAACGGGATTTCAGGGTCAGTGTGCACGCTCTTGGCGACAGCGCGGAGTCTCTGCCGATTACTATAACCAAATCGGTTGCCCGTTCATCCTGCGCCGCTTCACATCGGCACGGGTTTTTCACGGCACAGGGCGCTGTATTTCTCCGTCGAGGGTGGATATGCCTGCCAAATGCATATTCCATCACGGACCACTTGACTTGCCGTCTTCGAATAACAACAATCGAATGCTCTCTGTAGTGGGGTAAGCCGCAAGCTTGCTTCAGCTCAGTAGACATGAGGTGCTACCCGCGCCGACCTTTCGTTACACCCGCAACGCGTTACCTCGCGCTGGGTGGGAAATCCCGAAGCACACCAGGGATGTTCCCAATACTTGCTCAGTTGTAGCTGACGTAGTCGGCGACCACAGTCGCTCATGCTCTGCTGGCAGTAAACCTACTCGGGCCGTACCTGCAAAAGGGCGGTTTTCTGGCGTTATAGAGGTGAACAACGTGGAGCTTTTATCCGGCGCTGAAATGGTCGTCCGCTCGTTGCGTGACGAAGGCGTGAAGTACATCTATGGGTATCCGGGTGGTGCCCTCCTGCACATCTACGATGCCTTGTTCAAAGAACCGGAAGTGACCCACATCCTGGTTCGCCACGAGCAGGCGGCGACCCATATGGCGGACGGCTATGCCCGCGCCACCGGCAAGGCCGGTGTCGTGCTGGTGACCTCCGGCCCTGGTGCGACCAATGCCGTTACCGGTATCGCCACCGCCTACATGGACTCGATCCCGATGGTGATCATTTCCGGTCAGGTGGCCAGTACCGTGGTTGGCACCGATGCCTTCCAGGAAGTCGACATGGTCGGCATCTCCCGCCCGATCGTGAAGCACAGCTTCATCATCAAGCATCCTTCGGAAATCCCCGAAGTGATCAAGAAGGCGTTCTACCTCGCCGAATCCGGTCGTCCGGGCCCTGTGGTCGTGGACATTCCCAAGGACATGGGCGATCCGACCCAGAAGTTCGAATACAGCTACCCGAAGAAGGTCAAGCTGCGTTCCTACAGCCCGGCGGTTCGTGGCCACTCGGGGCAGATCCGCAAAGCGGCGGAAATGCTCATCGCGGCCAAGCGCCCGATCATCTATTCCGGTGGCGGCGTAATCCTCGGTGGTGCTTCGGCACAACTGACCGAGCTGGCCCGCGCGCTGAACGTTCCAGTCACCAACACCTTGATGGGTCTTGGTGCCTACCCGGGCGACGACCGTCAGTTCGTCGGCATGCTGGGCATGCACGGCAGCTACACCGCCAACCTGGCCATGCACCACGCCGATGTCATCTTGGCAGTCGGTGCGCGCTTCGATGACCGGGTCATCAATGGTGAAACCGCCGCCAAGTTCTGCCCGAACGCCAAGATCATTCATATCGACATCGACCCGGCGTCGATCTCCAAGACGGTCAAGGCCGATATTCCGATCGTTGGCCCGGTCGACAGCGTGCTGAGCGAGATGGTCGCCGCACTCAAGGAAATCGAGCAGCGTCCGGACGGCGAATCGCAAGCCACCTGGTGGAAGCAGATCGAAGAATGGCGCGGCGGTGGTCGCCTGTTCCCTTACAACGAGGGTGACGGCAGCATCATCAAGCCGCAGACCGTGATCGAGACCCTGTGCGAAGTCACCAGAGGTGATGCTTTCGTCAGTTCCGATGTCGGCCAGCACCAGATGTTCGCCGCGCAGTACTACCGCTTCAACAAGCCGAACCGCTGGATCAACTCCGGCGGTCTGGGCACCATGGGCTTCGGCTTCCCGGCGGCCATGGGCGTCAAGCTGAACTTCCCGGACAGCGACGTGGCCTGCGTCACCGGTGAGGGCAGCATCCAGATGAACATTCAGGAGCTGTCGACCTGCCTGCAGTACGACCTGCCGGTGAAGATCGTCAACCTCAACAATGGCGCGCTGGGCATGGTTCGCCAATGGCAGGACATGCAGTACAGCAGCCGTTACTCGCACTCCTACATGGAATCGCTGCCTGACTTCGTCAAGCTGGCCGAGTCCTACGGGCACGTGGGCATCCGCATCACCGACCTGAAAGACCTCAAACCGAAGATGGAAGAGGCCTTTGCGATGAAGGACCGTCTGGTGTTCCTCGACATTGCCGTGGATACCAGCGAGCACGTCTATCCGATGCAGATTCGGGGTGGGGCGATGCGCGACATGTGGCTGAGCAAGACGGAGCGTACCTGACATGCGTCATATCATTTCCCTGCTGCTGGAAAACGAACCGGGAGCGCTGTCGCGTGTGGTCGGCCTGTTCTCCCAACGCAACTACAACATCGAAAGCCTGACCGTGGCACCGACCGAAGACCCGACCCTGTCGCGTCTGACGTTGACCACCATTGGCCATGATGACGTGATCGAGCAGATCACCAAGAACCTCAACAAGCTGATCGAAGTGGTCAAGCTGGTGGACCTGTCGGAAAACGCTCACATCGAGCGCGAACTGATGCTGGTCAAGGTCAAGGCCACTGGCGCCCAGCGCGCCGAGGTGAAACGCACCACCGACATCTTCCGTGGGCAGATCGTCGATGTGACACCGAGCGTCTATACCATCCAGCTCGCCGGTACCAGCGACAAGCTGGACAGCTTCATCCAGGCCATCGGCACCGCGCTGATCCTGGAGACAGTGCGCAGCGGCGTCACCGGTATCGCCCGTGGCGACAAGGTACTGAGCATCTGATCGCAGCATTGAAAATGCCCCGCCACGTGCGGGGGTTTTTTTTGCCTGGAATTTACCGTTGGCGGTTCCAGAAGGCGGCGATCAGCGGATCCTTGAGGCGCTTTTCCAGCGCGAACAGGCCGATGTCGTAAGCGGTCAGCGGGGGCTGAATATCGTAGATGCGGATGCGTGCGGCCAATGGGCTGTTGTCCAGCACGATCTGCGGGACCACGCCGATGCCGAACCCCAGGCTCACCATGCTGACGATGGCTTCGTTGCCGCTGACCTGGGCATAGATCCGCGGCTTGATGTTGTGGCTCTTCAACCACCTGTCGGTGCGGGTGCGGGCAAGGCCTTCTTCCGAGAGAATCATTGGCACGTCTTCCCAGCTTTGCGCACCGGGTCGTCTCAGTTGCTCTTCGCTCAACAGTTGAGGGGACTGCGGACCGATGAAGCGCAACTCCGAGCGGGTAATCGACTGGAACACGATGCCGGCTGGCACGCTGTCGGGGAGGGCGCCGATGGCAAGGTCTTCCAGCCCCAGTTGCACGCGCTCGACGGCCTTGGCCGGGTCGCCGGTGTGCAGCTTCATCTCGATGCGCGGGTAGGCCTGGCGGAAGCTGCTCAGGATGTCGTAGAGAAAACTGTAGCTCGCCGTCACCGAGCAATACAGGGACAGCTCTCCGTGCAGGACCAGCTGATCCTGCTTGAAGGTCTGACGAATGGCCTGCCAGCCGTTCATCACATCGCTGGCGTACTCGCGGAACTGCTGCCCCTCGCGGGTCAGTCGAACCGAGCGGTTGTCGCGCACGAACAGAGGGGCGCCGAGTTCCTCCTCGAGTTGCTTGATGCTGCGGCTTAGCGCGGAGGCGCTGACGTGCTGCTCGCGGCTGGTTTTGCCGAAGTGCAGGTTGTCTGCCAGAGAGAGAAAGAGCTTGAGTGCGTGGCTATCCATTGATGTTTCATATATCGGCATGTTGTGTTGCAAATATATCATTTTACGCAATGGGGCGGATCACTTAAGGTGGCTCCGTCGCGGTGCTAGCACCCCATCCCTTTCGATTCAAAAGAGCCAAGAACATGAAAGTTTATTACGACAAAGATTGTGACCTCTCCATCATCCAGGGCAAGAAAGTCGCCATCATCGGTTACGGCTCCCAGGGCCACGCTCAGGCGTGCAACCTGAAGGACTCCGGTGTGGACGTCACTGTCGGTCTGCGTAAAGGCTCGGCCACCGTTGCCAAGGCTGAGGCCCATGGCCTGAAAGTGACCGACGTTGCTGCCGCCGTTGCCGGCGCCGACCTGGTCATGATCCTGACTCCGGATGAGTTCCAGTCCCAGCTGTACAAGAACGAAATCGAGCCGAACATCAAGAAAGGCGCCACGCTGGCCTTCTCCCACGGCTTCGCTATCCACTACAACCAGGTCGTTCCGCGCGCTGACCTCGACGTGATCATGATCGCGCCGAAAGCGCCGGGTCATACCGTGCGTACCGAGTTCGTCAAGGGCGGCGGTATCCCTGACCTGATCGCTGTTTACCAGGACGCTTCCGGCAACGCCAAGAACGTCGCCCTGTCCTACGCTTCGGGCGTTGGCGGTGGTCGTACCGGCATCATCGAAACCACCTTCAAGGACGAGACCGAAACCGACCTGTTCGGCGAGCAGGCCGTTCTGTGCGGTGGCACCGTCGAGCTGGTCAAGGCCGGTTTCGAAACGCTGGTCGAAGCTGGCTACGCGCCGGAAATGGCCTACTTCGAGTGCCTGCACGAACTGAAACTGATCGTTGACCTCATGTACGAAGGCGGTATCGCCAACATGAACTACTCGATCTCCAACAACGCCGAGTATGGCGAGTACGTGACCGGCCCTGAAGTCATCAACGCCGAATCCCGTCAGGCCATGCGCAATGCACTCAAGCGCATTCAGGACGGCGAGTACGCCAAGATGTTCATCAGCGAGGGCGCCACCAACTACCCATCGATGACCGCCAAGCGCCGTAACAACGCCGCCCACGGTATCGAAATCATCGGTGAGCAACTGCGCTCGATGATGCCGTGGATCGGTGCCAACAAGATCGTCGACAAGTCCAAGAACTGAGTCGGATTCGATCAAGAAAGAACGCGGCCCTGGCCGCGTTTTTTCGTTATGGGGCAGGCTTCTGGTATAAAGCCCGGACGCCAATGCCGACGTTAGGGCGAACGCTTGCCCGGCGACTCGGTCGAAAATTCAAATCCGCGACAAGGTGTTGTTCATGAGCGAGCGTCCGCAAGAGCCAAAATCGTCCAAGGACGATGAAAGCTTACTGCCCATCGACGAACATATTGAGGAAGGGCACGACGACGAGGGGCGCAAGGTTCGCCACCGCGGCATCTACCTGTTGCCCAATCTGTTCACGACCGCGAACCTGTTCGCCGGCTTCTACGCCATCATCAACGCGATGAACGGCAACTTCTACGTGGCCGCCGCCGCGGTGTTCGTGGCCATGGTGCTGGACGGTCTCGACGGTCGCGTCGCGCGTCTGACCAATACCCAGAGCGCCTTCGGTGCCGAATACGACTCGCTGTCCGACATGGTCGCCTTCGGTGTGGCACCGGCGTTGCTGGCTTTCGAGTGGGCACTTGGCAGCATGGGCAAGGTCGGCTGGATGGTCGCCTTCATCTATGTAGCGGGCGCTGCGTTGCGTCTGGCGCGCTTCAATACCCAGATAGGCAGCGTCGACAAACGCTACTTCATCGGTCTTGCCAGCCCGGCCGCCGCCGGCGTGGTGGCTGGTACGGTGTGGGCGTTCAGTGACTTCGGCATCAAGGGCTCCAACATGTCCTTCGTGGTGGCGATCCTGGTTGCCGCGGCAGGCATGCTGATGGTCAGCAATATCAAGTACAACAGCTTCAAGAACCTCGACCTGAAAGGCCGTGTGCCGTTCGTGGCGATTCTTGCCGTGGTACTGGTGTTCGCCGTGGTGTTCAGCGATCCACCGCGCATCCTGCTGCTGATCTTCCTCGCCTACGCGGCTTCGGGGCCGATCCAGTACCTGCTGCGTCTGCGTCGTCGCCAGACCAACGAGTGATGTAATTTCCTGCAGACTCCGTAGTCTATTGGGCAAGCCTGTCCCGATACTGCGGAGTCACCATGCTGATCAAGCTCCCCCCGTCATCCGAATGCAAAGAGTCGGATGTCACTCCCGAGTCCATCTACCTCTCCCGTCGTACCTTCATGTCCGCTGCCGCCGCCGGTGTGGCGCTGGGCAGTGTGCCTGCGTGGGCACAGGCATCGGTTGCCGAGCGCTACGCGGATGTCGAGGTCGGGCAGGCGCCGGCCTGGCTGAGCGAGCGCATCGCTGCCACCAAGTGGGAGGCGGTGACCGTCAAGGACGAAGCGCTGACACCCTTTCGGGATGCCACCCACTACAACAACTTCTATGAGTTCGGCCCCGACAAGTCGGACCCCGCCGCGAATGCTGGCAGCCTGAAAACCGAACCCTGGTCCGTGGTGATCGACGGTGAAGTCGGCAAGCCGGGTCGCTATGCGCTGGAAGACTTCATCAAGCCCTATCAGTTGGAGGAGCGCATCTATCGCCTGCGCTGTGTGGAGGCCTGGTCGATGGTGATTCCCTGGATCGGTTTCCCCATCTCCGCGTTGCTCGATAAGGTGGAGCCTACCTCCGCCGCGAAATTCATTCGCTTCGAAACCCTCGAGGATCCCGACAGCATGCCGGGGCAGCGCTCGCGTTTCGGCCTGATCGACTGGCCCTACGTGGAAGGGTTGCGGCTTGATGAAGCGATGCATCCGCTGGCCATTCTTGCCGTGGGTATGTACGGCCGCGAACTACCCAACCAGAACGGCGCTCCGTTGCGGTTGGTGGTGCCATGGAAGTATGGCTTCAAGAGTATCAAGTCCATCGTGCGCATCAGCCTGGTCAGCGAGCAGCCGCAGACCACCTGGCAAAGCATCGCTGCACAGGAGTATGGCTTCTACGCCAACGTCAACCCGACCGTCGACCATCCTCGCTGGACCCAGGCCCGTGAGCGACGGCTGCCCAGTGGGCTGTTCAGTCCCAACGTTCGCGAGACTCAGATGTTCAACGGTTACTCCGATGAAGTCGCCAGCCTTTATAGCAACCTCGATCTACGGAAGAATTATTGATGCGGCATCCGGTATGGCGGCTTTGCGTGTTCCTGTTGGTTGCGGTCTGGCCGCTCTATTGGTTGTACCAGGCCTGGCTCTTCGCCTTGGGGCCGGATCCTGGCAAGGTGCTGGTCGAACGCTTGGGGTTGGGAACGCTGATCCTGTTGCTCATTACATTGAGCATGACGCCGCTGCAGAAACTCAGCGGCTGGTCCGGGTGGATGGCCGTGCGTCGTCAGCTCGGTCTCTGGTGCTTCGCCTATGGCGTGCTGCACCTGATTGCGTACGCGGTTTTCATCCTCGGCCTGGACTGGTCGCAACTGGCTGTCGAGTTGCGCAAGCGGCCCTATATCATCGTCGGCGCTATCGCCCTGTTCGGGCTGCTGCTATTGGCGGTCACCTCCAATCGCTACAGCCAGCGGCGCCTCGGCAAATCCTGGAAGAAGCTGCATCGCCTCATCTACCTGATTCTGCCGCTCGGCTTGCTGCATATGTTGTGGGTCGTGCGGGCCGACCTCGAAGAATGGGCGGTTTATGCCGTCATGGGCGGGTTGCTGCTGATGCTGCGGATCCCGCCGGTAATGCGCCGAATTCCGCGCCTGGCGGGGAGAAGGGCGGAAACTTCGAATAAACCTGAAATAACCCCTTGACCTGATTTCGTGGGGGCCTATAATGCGCACCACTTCCGGCGCGGCCTGATCTGAAAACTCCTTACTAAACAAGGAGTTAGATGAAAATAAAGGTTGCACGGACGGCGAATTCGAGTAGAATGCGCCGGCATCGACAGGGTGGTTTGAGTGGTTCTGTTGATGGTTCGATCAGGTTTGATCGAAGGCGGTAAAGAGGGTGTTGACAGCGGTTTGTAACGCTGTAGAATGCGCCTCCCGCTGGAGAGAAGATGATCTGGTGGGGCGCTGCAAGGTGTTGAGAAGAAAGAAAAAGTTCTTCAAAAACAGCTTGACAGGAAATGAGGCTGCTGTAAGATGCGCGCCTCGGTTGAGACGAAAGACTTAACCAAACGTTCTTTAACAACTGAATCAAGCAATTCGTGTGGGTGCTTGTGGGTTAA
>NZ_JARVSV010000006.1:0-182732 GCF_030209025.1 Pseudomonas sp. MEJ086 | reverse complement strand
CGCAGCAGAGCGTCGAACGGATTCAGCAGGCTCGCGACAGCTTCGAGCAGATCCGCACCTCGGTGGACGAGATCCGCGATCAGAACAATCAGATCGCCACCGCAGCCGAAGAACAGCACCACGTGGCCGAAGACATCAACCGGCACATCGCGCAGATTCAGACCGACGCACAACTGGTCGAGGAACTGGCGCATTCGGCGCGCAGCGACTCACAGCGCCTGGAGTCGCTGTCCGGCGAATTGAATGGTCTGGTGGGGCGCTTCAGAACTTGACCTGCCCTCAAAATCAGCAAGATTGTTTTTTGGCTGCCTACTTTTCGTTGATTTAAACCGCATCAGAGAAGGTATTGGCGCCGACTCGACAAGAATGAGATCGATAATATGCCGAACAGACGAAGCTTCAGTGAGCTGCTACAGGGGCAAAACCTTCGGTTTATAGGTGATAAGAGCCTCACCCTACAAAAAGCTAATGTCGGTTTTTTGCTTCTGGAGCACTTCTCCCTGCCTGCCTTCACTCAGGCACTGGATATCCTGGTAACGGCCAACCTGATCAGCGCTAACGTATTCGCGACTCGAACATTCAGCCTGAACGGGGAAGCGGTAGTCAGTGATCTAGGCATCACCATCTGTCCAAGTGCTGAACTGAACGTGAGCCACCTTGCTGGACTCGACCTGCTGGTGGTCTGCGGCGGATTGCGTACCAACTTGCGCCCGATTTCTGTTCTGAAACAACTTCTCCACACTGCGAGTGAAAAGCAAATCGCCTTGGCAGGCCTGTGGAGCGGCGCTTGGTTTCTAGGACAAGCAGGACTGCTTGACGGCTATAAATGTGCGATCCACCCAGAACATCGATCTGCCCTGGCGGAGATCGCTAAGAACAGCCAAGTCACCTCGGAAAGCTTCATGGTCGATCGCGACAGGTTGACGGCCGCTAGCCCTACCGGTGCGTTCAACATGGTGCTGGAGTGGATCAACAAACTCCATGGCCGCGATCTGGTTGAAGGGATCGTAGATATCCTGGCTTTCGAAGAGTCTCGGTTTAGGCGCGTCCGTCCGGCTCTGCACGCCAAAATGAGCGAACCGCTGCGTAATGTGATCAGTTTGATGAGCGCGAATGTCGAAGAGCCCCTGAGTGCCGAGCAATTAGCCCAATATTCTGGCCGTTCTCGGCGGCAGATCGAGCGGCTCTTCCAGCAGCAACTTGGTACCACACCGGTACGTTACTATCTGGAGCTTCGTATCACCGAAGGTCGACGCCTGCTCCAGTACTCCGACTTACCTATCTTAGATGTCAGCGTCGCCTGCGGTTTCGCCTCGCCAAGCCATTTCAGTAAATGCTACGCCGCCTACTTCGGTAACTCGCCCTCGAAAGAGGTACGGCACGGTAACGTGAGATCACGTAAATAGATCGCCAGGCCAATTCGTTTCTCGCCGGGCCCATACCAGCCTCGAACAATGCTGTTCACCCTCGTTACCGACTGCAATCACCCCCCGACACGTGACGCCCCATGTGGCTGCAGCCAAAGAGCGATTCTGCTCACGCGCTGCAGCGAACCAGGAGAACAACGGCAGAGCAGGCTGCCACACGGGAGGCGGGTCATGACCACCCCGTGAATCAAGGCAGTCACGTTGCAACGCTCCGGCAGGTTGCCATCGCCAAACCTGCGAGCTAGAGTGCGCCGGTCACGGTCGATGCCGTGACCGGGTGTAGCAACCTGAAAAACCAAGACGCGGTGCGTCGCACTTGCATAGTCGGTACTCGGTGCCGTGCTACTGCATTTCTATGGCGGCCCGTACGGGGCAGGCTTCGGCCTGGCCGGTTCCCTTGGTTTCCGGTTTGCTACCCCTGTACGGTCCGCCACCATAACCGCGTAGCAACGGCGGTGGCGGCTCCTTAAGCAAACCAGGGAGCATAAGGAAAATGCGCCATCCAGCTTTTACGCCAGGGCACCACCCTACCTGCACACTGACACCCTTCGCCTCCAGCCAGGAGGTGCGCCATGGCTGAACCACGCAGCCCGGTCATTCGTTTCCCCAGACGGCAAAGCCCCATTCCGAAAACCTGCCCACCACCCCCTCGCGATACTCAGGGTGACGCCGAACTGCGTGCCAGTTTGCTGGCCGACATATTCGACGAACTGATCCGCAAGAAAGGCGAACACCCCGAAGGCCTGCTAGTGCACGCCGCCGCGCTGTTCGGAAAGGACCTGCTCGAAGAGATGGTGGTGCTCTATCGCCAGGCGCTGTGCGAGGCGCAGGGAGGCAGTGGGCATGTTTAGAGGCGATATCACGATGCTTCCCGCCAATGCCACAGGTAATGGCGCCTTGCATCAGCGAACGCCCTTGACGCGGCTTCAAGGGATATCACAAGCACCTCAACCTTATCGGTAAACGACAGGGCATCACTGTCGGGGTCGTTGTCGGCCACGGCAGTGATGCCTATAGAAAGCGATAGCGACCCAGCTTGACGGAGTGGCTCGCTCCCCTTCTGGTGGCAACCCCGCCCTCAAATACGAAAACGCCCCACCAGCGCACTCAATTCCACCGCCAGGCGCGACAGCTCGTGGCTGGCCGAGTTGGTTTGCAGCGCGCCAGCCGCTGACTGAGCCGAGAGATCGCGTATGGCCACCAGATTGCGGTCCACTTCGCGGGCCACCTGGGCCTGCTCTTCCGCAGCGCTGGCGACCACCAGATTGCGTTCGTTGATCTGCCCGATGGCGGAGAAGATTTCTTCCAGCATTTCGCCACTGGCCTGCGTGATCTTCAGGGTGTCCTGGGCTTTTTCGGTACTCGAACGCATGACGCTGGCGGCCTGCTCGGCGTTGTTCTGCACCGTGGCGATCATCTGCTCGATTTCCCGGGTCGAGGTCTGGGTGCGGTGCGCCAGGGTGCGCACCTCGTCGGCCACCACGGCGAAGCCACGCCCTGCTTCACCGGCGCGTGCGGCTTCGATGGCGGCGTTGAGCGCCAGCAGGTTGGTCTGCTCGGATATCGAGCGGATCACGTCCAGTACCGTGCTGATGTTCTGCACTTCGCTGGCCAGGTTCTGGATGCGCTCGGCGCTGTCCTGAATCTCGGTGGCCATCGAATGGGTGCCCTGAATGTTTTCCCGCACCTGCTCGCGGCTCTTCTGCGACAGGCCGTCGGAGGCCGTGGCGGCCTGGGAGGTGGACACGGCATTGCGCGCCACCTCCTCCACCGCACTGGTCATTTCGGTGACTGCCGTGGCGGCCTGTTCGAGTTGCTGGTCCTGCTGTTGCAGGCCGCGGTTGCTCTCTTCAGTCACCACGTTGAGCTGCTCTGCCGCGGACGCCAACTGGGTGGCGGAGCCTGCGATCAGGTTCAGGGTGTCGCGCTGGCTGGTCTGCATCTGCTGCAGCTCGACGAACAACTCGCCGATTTCGTTGCGCCCGGGCACCGACACCGGCTGGGTCAGGTCGCCCCCGGCAATGCGCCGAAAATGCTCGCCCGCCTCGCGCAGAGGGCGCAGCACGCGGCCAGCGATGAAGCCCCAGCACAGCACGGCCAGCACCAGCGTCACCACGGCAAGAGCGATCGCCAGGGTCTGCGAGAGGGTCAGGCGCTGCGCCGACTGCGCGATGATCTGCTTGCTGCGTGCATCCAGTTCGTCGACCAGCTTGACGCGCACCGCCTGCAACTTGGTCATGCCATTACCGGCAGCGATATTCACCTGGAAGTAATCAGCGGCAGACTGCGAGCGGGTAGCCGCACGCTGGCCGACGATGGCCTCGCCGTACTCGGTGAAGGCCGCCTTCAACTCACGGACATAGCCTTGCAATACCGGGTCGGTGATGTCGGCAGTGGCGGACTCGACCTTGGCGATCGCCTCTTTCCAGATGCCCTCACTGCGTACCAGGCGGGCCTCGGAATCCTGCTGATGCCCACCCACCGACTCGATGAACGCAGACGACACGTTGGCACTGGTGCGGATGGCCAGCAACAGAGCGTTGTTGATGCCGTCGATCTGCCGGGTGGCGCGGTTCAGCTCGCTGATCTGCTCGTGACTGAGCTCGGCCGATCGCCAGTTGTTGACCACCGAAAACAGCAGCGCGACGACGAACACGACAAGCACCGCAGCCATTCCGGTGCGGACTTTCAGGTGAGGAAACATGGCAATCGCTCCAGGCAGGAGCCCAAGACGGGCTCGAATGCCTAGAGGTATCCAACGCAGCGGTGAAAACTTTAGATCGACAGTGTGAGTTGTGTGCGATCAACGCACAGCCGTTGCAAGCGCATGCGCATCGAGGTGCAGATGAGCATGGCGTTCCGGAGCAGCCCCATTGCCTAAAGAATCACACGAAGCAGCCGTTAATCAGGCACAAGGCTATCGATGCCAACGCTCGCCCAGCGATGGGCTGAGCATCTTGCCCCAGGCGCCATCACCGACACGTCGCGCCAGGACTTAGGGATAGAGACGAATAGGGATGGGTGAGATGAGTGACATGCCGGCACTGAGCGCCTACATAGCCATTGCTCCACGAACCAACCAAGCCTGGCGGGTATCTGCCGAACCTGCGGAGAAATCTGGCGGTGCGAGTGCTGGCGGCAGCAACGCCGCTGCGCTGGCGCAGGGTAATAGCGTGCAGCTCAGCGAGGAGTCGCTGCGCAAATACCACGATTACGCAGCGGCATTGAGGGCCGGCAGCGTCAGCCACAGCGTGGCGCTTTCCGTGGCCGGCAGGATTCACAACCCAAGTGGGCTCAGCGCAGAAGAGAGCGAAGCCTTTCTCGCCAACCTGCCCATCGACCGGCTGGGCCTCGTGGAACGTCAGCAGCAGGAAATGAATGCCGCGAATGCCGTGCTTGGCGCTACATCTCGACAGATCGAGCAGACCTATACCGACCTCCTCGAAGCTATCCACGCAGAGCGACCGGACCTGCAAGACGCATCCTTCGGTTTCAGCGTAGAAGCCGGTGGGCGGCTCACGCTCACCAACATCGAGGGCCTCGATAGCGATCAGGCTGCCTGGCTGGACCACGCACTGAATGCATCTGCCGATCTGGTGAAGCAGGCCGGTGAGCTGGCCGATGCGCAGATCGCGCTCTTCAAGGTCGAGAACTTCAGCCTTGGCATCGATTTCGATCGCGACAACTATGCGCGGACCATCGATATCGGTGCCGAGCTGCTGGCCCGAGCCGGGGCTCGCGATGCTTCCCGTTCCGACTCCGCGAGCGGTGCGCACCAGAGGAACTGGGACAATAACTGGAGACAGCAGTTATGGACCCACGGCGAGAGGAGCCTGCTCAAGGTCGAGGTTGGCTGAGGTCGATGCTGTGCGTCACGCACTCATGTTCCAGGTGATTCACTCAGTACCGCACCTTTCGCCCGGCCCGGAGCAGGGTTCGCGCCCGTAGTATCAGGCCCGAGCCGGAAGATCAGCTCGGGACCTGGAACACGCTGCCGGACCACTCCTGGCTCAGCTGTTACACCGCGTGCGCCTCGGGCCACTCGCTCTCGCCAAGCAGCGCGGCAACGGTTCGCTCGCCCAGGCCGAGGCCCACGCTCATGCCCAGCCCGGTATGCATGAGCACGGCAGTCACCCCATCGGCAGCAGGCAATACGCTGAATGGGCCTGGACCGCGCGTGCCATATACGCCCTGCCAGCGCTCGAGCACCTGCAGGCGTCCGCCGAGGGTGTGCTCAGCCAGCCCGATGAGCAGATCATCCACTCCCTCCTCGTTGAACGGCGCGGCATCGCTACCGTAGTCATGGGAATCACCGATGATCAATTCACCGTAGGGCGTGGGGCTGATCAGCAGGTGAATACCGCGCTCTTCCAATATCGGGTAATCGCGACGTATCTCCGTACGAATCGCTTCGGCCTCGGGCAGGTCACTGAATGCGCCGTAATGCACGCAGCTCAGCCCCGTGAGCACGGCGTGCTGCAGGTCCAGCGGCTGCGCCAGCCGAGCCCTCAGCATCTGCAGGCGACACACCGAAGGCTGCAACCTGGCCATCGGCTCGGCCAGCAGGGTCTGATAGTCGTGGCCGGAGCAGACGACGATGTGCCGCGCCGAAAAGCGCCCCGTGGTCGTCAGGGCACTGCCAGGCTCGACGTCCCGCACCAGCGTCGAGAAGTGGAATTCAACGCCCTGGCCGGCCAGGTAATCGATGATCTGTGGCAGCGCTTCCCGGGAGAACAGTTGCTGGTCGTCCAGGCCATGCAGGGCTGCGCGGTGATGAGCGAAGCGGCCGTCATAAAGACTATCGAGGGCTGCTCCGCGCAGTAGTTCGGTGCGGTAGCCAAACTCTTGGGCACGACCGGCGCAGAATGCCTCCAGCATGGCCTCTTCGGCTTCGGTGCGGGCCAGCACCAAGGAACCCTGCTTCTTCATCGACAGCCCGGCGGCCGCGCCCAAGTGCGCCCAAAGGCCGTGGGACTGGCGCGCCAGGTCGAGCATCGGGCCGGGCGCCTGGCCCGTCACCAGGGCCTGACCGAAATTGCGAATGGATGCACCCAGAGGCGTATGGCTGCGTTCGAATACGCGAACTTTGAGGCCGCGGCGCACACCCGCCCAAGCATGCGCAAGGCCCAGGATGCCGGCACCTACGATCAGCAGGTCACAGTCGTGCTGACTCATGGAAAACTCCTCGAGAAGGGAAGTGGCCGCCAGAGCGGCCAGCAGATTGCAAGTAAAAGCCCGTGCGGCTTACTGACTGAGCGGCTCGGACTTGCCGTCATAGCGCTTGCGCCATTCGGCGAGAATCCGCTCGCGGTTCTCCGAGGCCCAGTTGAAATCGTTGTTGATCAGGCGTTGCTCGTAGTCGGCCGGCAGTTCCTGAAACCGCTCGGCGATGGCCGGCTGAGCCAGTACGGCGAAGTTGGCCTTGTACAGTTCCATGGCCTCCCGGCTGGCAGCGAAGTCGGCAAGCTTCCTGGCTGCATCCAAGTGCTGAGTACCCTTGATGATCGCGCTCGCCTCGATCTCCCAACCCAGGCCCTCCTTGGGCAGCACGATGGCCAGCGGCGCACCCTTGCGCTTGAGCTGAACGGCCGGGTACTCGAAGGAGATGCCGATGGGAAACTCGCCGGCGGCGGCCTGCTTGCAGGGTTTTGAACCGGAATGGGTGTACTGGCCGATGTTCTGGTGCAGCTTGTCCATGTAGGCCCAGCCGCCGTCTTCGCCGAAGATCTGCAGCCAGGCGCTGACGTCCAGGTAGCCGGTGCCGGAAGACGCCGGGTTGGGCATGACGATCTTGCCCTTGTAGACCGGATCGGTCAGGTCTTCCCACTTGGTCGGCTTCGGCAAGCCCTGTTTTTCGGCCTCGATGGTGTTGAAGCAGATGCTCGCGGCCCACACGTCCATGCCCACCCAGGACGGCGGATTGTCGCTGTCGCGGTAGTTGGCGCCGATCTTGTCCAGGCTGGCCGGTGCGTAAGCTTCGAGCATGCCCTGCTGCTTGAGGATAGCCAGGCTGGAACCCGCCAGGCCCCAGACGGCATCGGCCTGTGGGCGATCCTTCTCGGCCAGCAGTTTGGCAGTGACGATCCCGGTGGAATCGCGTACCCATTTGATGCGGATATCGGCGTGCTGCTTCTCGAATGCCTGCTGATAAGGCTTGAGCTGTTCGACTTCCAGAGCGCTGTAGACAGTCAGTTCGGTGGCGGCCTGGGCATGCAGGGCGCCAGCGGCGAGCAGGCCAGTGGCAAGGGCGATGCGCTTGAACATGGTGTGGATCCTGTGTGCGAGGGATGGGCGTACGAATGGGGAAGACGGACTCAGCAGCCTTGCGGGCTTTCGCCGCGAGCCAGACGCGCGTTGATGGCATCGATGACCGGCGGCAGATCGGCCAGGGTGTCGATCAGGTAATGGGGTTGGCTAGCGGCGAACAACGCATCGATACGCTGACGCTCGGTCTCCAGGCGCTCGCCGGGCAGCGCCTGGTATTGCTCCCAGGTCAGGCCCAGAAAGTTGCCTGAAAAGCGCAGTGCCACCGTCCACATGCCGGCCCCACGGCCCTCGATAATGCCGGGCTCGGTGTCATCGACCTTGACGCAGGCGGCCACGTCGTCGAGCCCCAGAGCGATCACGTTGGCCAGTGCCTGAGCAGGGCTCGGGCGGCCCTTAGGCACTTCATCGGTAGCCACGACATGGTCCGGGCAATAACCAGAGGCCGCTGCCAGTTCGACGACCTGCTGCATGACGACCTTCGGGTAGCCTGAACAGCTGCCGATCTTCAGGCCCCGTCCACGCAGGGTCGCCACAGCGTCCAGAGCACCGGGAATCGGCGCGGAATGCTCACCGACCTTGGCGATCTGCAGAGGCATGAATCGCTCGTAGATGGCGGTCACGTCGGCATCGCTCGGCAGGCGCCCGAAACGCGTCTGGAAGCGCTCAGCCACAGCGGGCTGGTCGCACAGGGTACGGATGTGATCCCACTTGCCCATGCCCATGGGGCCGCGAGCTTCAGCGAGGCTGATCTGTACGTCGAACTCGGCGAACGCCTCGACGAAGATGCGGGTAGGGGCGAAGGAGCCGAAATCGACCACGGTACCCGCCCAGTCGAGGATAACGGCCTGCAGATGATCGGGGTGCTGGTAGCGCATATGGATGCTCCGGGAGATCAAAGGCCAGGCGCAGCACGCCAGGCCTGGGAGCTTCGCAGCAAGCCGCGCGAAGCCCAGGCCAGCAGGAGCGATACGCTGGCGGAGGTGAGAAGAATGAGGGTCGACATGGCTGCGGCACCGCCGACGTTGCCGGCATCGTCCATGTTCAGCACGGCGACGGACGCCACCACGCTGTCCGGGCTGTAGAGGAAGATCACCGCCGAGACGGTGGTCATCGCCGAAACGAACAGATAGCGGACGATATCCAGCAGCGCCGGCAGGCAGATCGGCACCGTCACCCGCAGGAAGTGGCGCAGCAGCGGCACCTTCAACGACAGCGCGGCGGACTCGAACTCGCCGTCGAGCTGGCGCAGCGCGGCGGCTGCGCTCATCTGCGCAGTGGTCAAAAAGTGCGCCACGGTGCACACCACCAGCAGCGCCAGGCTGCCATAAAGCCCATGCAGCGGATTGGCCGGCAGGTTGAAGAAAAAGACGTAGCCCAACCCGAGCACCAATCCGGGCACGGCCATAGGGATGAAGCACAGTAGGCGCAGCACCTGGGTCAGCGGGTTTTGCCGAGTCTTTTCCAGCAAGTAGCTGCCAGTGAAGATCAGCACACTGCCGAACAATGCCGTGGCAGTCGCCAGCAACAGGCTGTTGCGATAGGCCAGCCAGCCACCGGGCAGATCCGAGAACGCGTAGTTGTGCAGCGACAGCGACAGGTCGTAGGGCCAGAATTTGACCAGCGACGAGTACACCGCCATGCCGAACACACCGAGCAGAACCGTACACACCAGTACCACCAGCAGCAGAAAGGCGCTGTCGCGACCCGACCGGGGCTGGGGGTGATAAACCTGGGCACGACCGCCCATGGCATCGCGCTGACGGCGGCGCAACCAGAAGTCGACGGCGAAGCTGAACAGCGCCGGCAGCAGCAGGAACAGCCCGATCAGAGCACCACGGCCAAACTGCTGCTGGCCGAGCACCGCCTTGTAGGCTTCCAGCGCCAGCACCTGATAGTCGCCACCGACCACCACCGGCACGCCGAAGTCGGTGATGCACAGGGTGAACACCAGGCAGCCAGCGGCGAAGACCCCTTGCCGGCTACCTGGCCAGGTGATGCTGCGAAAAGCGCGCCAGGGCGAGGCGCCCATGCTCGAAGCGGCGTCGAACAGGCGGGCGTCAGCCAGCGCCAAAGCGCTGAGCAACACCATCAGGGCATGGGGAAAAGTGTAGATGGCCTGGCCCAGCACGATGCCCCAGAAGCCGTAGATGCTGTCAGGTATCCAGTCACGCAGCATGCCCTGATTGCCGAACAGGTAGATCAAAGCGATACCCGGCAACATCGAGGGCGCCAGCAGAGGCAGCAGCGATATGCCGCGCCATAGTCCCTTGCCCGGCAGGCAGGTGCGTAGCAGACCGTAAGCGAAGCCATAGGCCAGTGGCAGCACGATCATCACCACAGCCAGGGCACTGGTCAGGCTGTTGCCGAGCAGCCAGCGAAAATTGGCACTGCCGAATAGCTCTCCAGCAGCCGCCAGGCCGCCGCCCTGCCCCGGATCGCCTGCCAGCCCACGCCAGAGCATGGCAAGCAAGGGCAGGAGCACGGCCAGCACCAGAAGCACCAGCAACAGCCATTGCCCGCCCAATACGAACAGCCGGTCGGCGGTATCCGTCGAGCGCTGCGATAGTTTCGCTACACGCTGCGCCGTCACGACCTGTTCCATCAGGCGAACACCTGCAGGCTGCGCGGCGGCAAGGCCACGCGAATCTGCTTGCCGTGCAAATTAGGCAGCGCTTCGGGAGCCATTTCGGCCAATAGTGCATGGCCCGGCAGATCGTCCAGTTCGAAGCTCAGGCGGCAGCGATTGCCGAGGAAGGTGAGCTCGCGCATATGCGCCGGGAACAGGTTGTCCTGCTCGAGCTCAGGGTTGATCAGGATCGCTTCGGGTCGGCAGAACAGGCGCCCGCCCGCTCCCTGCCCGGTGTCTGCCAGACGTATGCTCAGTTGGCCGACACGGGCATGACCACCATCTCGCTCGAATGGTAACCAGTTGCCCTGGCCGACGAATTCGGCAACGAAAGGCGTTGCCGGTGCGTTGTAGATGGTTTTTGGGGTGGCGTACTGCTCGATCCGCCCCTGATTCATCACCGCGATGCGGTCGGCCATCAACATGGCCTCTTCCTGATTGTGAGTGACCATCAGGGTGGTGATGCCAAGCTGGCGCTGCAGGCTGCGCAGCTCGCCGCACAGGTGCTCGCGTACCTGGGCATCGAGGGCCGACATCGGCTCGTCGAGCAACAACAGCGAAGGGCTCGGCGCCAGGGCGCGGGCCAATGCAACACGCTGTTGCTGGCCGCCGGAGAGCTGTGCCGGGTACTTGTGCCCGCTGCCGCTCAGGCTGACCAGTTCGAGCATCTCTTCGACGCGCCTGCGGACCTCATCTCGCCCACGGCCGGACAGGCCATAGGCGATGTTCTGGGTGACCGTCAGGTTGGGAAACAGCGCATAGGACTGGAACAGGATGCCGTAGTCACGTGCCTGGGGCGGCAGCGCTGAAACGTCTCGCCCGGCGAAGTGCAGGCTGCCCTGCTCCTGACGCTCCAGGCCGGCGATGCAACGCAGCAGCGTGGTCTTGCCGCAGCCGGACGGCCCGAGCAGGCAGACCAGCTCGCCGGCGTTGACGTCCAGCGATACGCCATCCAGCGCCTTGAAGGTGCCGAAGCCTTTATGAATGTCGCGCAGTTGCAGGTCGACGGTAGCCATGCCAGGAACCTCGTTTGGAATCGAACGAGTGTCATCTTGGGGTCGGCATGCGAAGGCTTTGTGGCAGTAGGGCAAAAGCCGCCGATAGTGCTATCAGCGTTTTTATGAAGACAAGGTCCTGATCAGGCGTCGGTGGATTCCCGGGCGATGGCCAGGAAGGCCGCCGGCAGACGCGCCTGGCGGCGTTCGCGCAGGCAGTAGAGGTATTCCGGGATCAGCGGCGCACCATCCAGGGCGATGACGCGCAGTTCCTGATTGTCCGGCACCTCGTGGCGGGCGATGACACTGATGCCGATATTGCGCAGCACTGCCTCGCGAATCGACTCGCGGCTGCCGATTTCCAGTAACGGCCCCAAGGCGACACCGGCCTCACGCAGCATCTGCTCGGTGAGCTGGCGCGTGGTCGAACCCACTTCGCGCATCAACAGACAGTGCCCGGCCAGCGCCGAGGGCGGCAAACTCTTGTGGTTGGCCAGCGCATGGCTGCGGTGCACGGCCAGTACCAGAGGGTCCTCGCCGAGCAGCAAACGGGTGAAGCGCGAATCCTCTTCCAGCTGTGAGGAGGCGGCCAGATCGACTCGATACTCTTCCAGCGCCTCGATCACTTGCAGTGAATTGCCGATCTCCAGCGTCACCTGGATCTGCGGCAGGCGCTCGCGAAAGCGCCGGACCAGGTCGAGCACGTAATAGGGAGCGGTCGCGGCGATGCGCAGGCTGCCCTGCACCTGGCCGCAATTGCGCAGGTAGAATTCGATATCGGCTTCTTGCTGCAGCAGTGCCTGCACCATCGGCAGCAGGCGCGCGCCATCCTCACTCAGGGTGAACCGCCGCCCACCTCGGTAGAACAGTTCGACACCATACTGCGCCTCCAGATTGCGAATCTGGGTAGTGACTGTAGGCTGGCTGAGACCGAGTTTCTTCGCCGCATGGGTGATGCTGCCCAGACGGGCGACCATGTGGAAGGACTTGAGCTCGGCAGATAGCATGTCCGATGTGGCGCCTCGGGGCGGAAGCCAATTCAGGCCGCCTGGTTAACGGAACGAGAATGGTACGCCGGCAAAGCCGCAAAAGGCCATTGCCACATTGCGAGGCGTGAACGCTGCTGAAACGTCAGTCCCCCTGAACACATCAGGGAACCACGAACTCCACCTCGCCTCGCCCGTTGGCCGCTTCCCAGAGTTGCTCGGCCAGTACATCGGGATCGACCACCGGCATCTCGAAGTCGTCCGGGGCATCGGACTCGCTGCTCTCGACACTCAGGTGGTAGGCACTGCCCTCGATGACCGCAGAGATGGTCACCATGGCGACGTGGATATTTTCCTGCGCCAGCTCGCCATGCAGGGACATCAGGTAGTTGCGTGCCGCTGCCTGGGCCGGCGCGGGCCCGGACATGAACGCGATGCCCTGCGCAGCGGAGCCGCCGAAACCGGCGAGCACGGCACCCTCCCCGTGTTGCCTGAAGTCGGCCAAGACCTCGTTGACCACGGCAACCAGCCCCAGAAAGAGGTAGTCCGTGCGGGTGCGCATCATCTCGACGGTCATTTGCGAAGCGGGCAAAAACGCTTCGGTGGATGCCGGGGCGTAGTAGATGGCGTCGATGCGTCCCAGGGTGGATCTGATCGCTTCGATCAGCGGCGCCACCTCGTTCAACTGGCCAAGGTCGGCAGTGAACGGTAGCGCGGTAATTCCTCTGCCCTGCAGCTCGTCGGCAAGGCTCTCCAGGTTGTTGCGCCGCCGGGCGACAAGCGCAACGGCATAGCCCTCGCGGCCGAAACGCTGCGCGACGGATGCGCCGAGGCCAGAACCAGCACCGAATATCGCGATGACTTTTTTCACGCGTTGCACCATGGTTATCGTTGGTAACCCTGTATAACCGTCATGCTGTCTGGCCCACAAGACGGGTTTTTCCAGTCACGTTGTTACTCCGGAGTAACCATCTGCATGAAGTTCTATGGCGACGAGGCCATTCAGAAGCCCGTGCGAGAGCTGCTCAATCGCGTCGGCGACAGCTGGAGCTCGCTGATACTCTGCGCGCTGGACGAAGGGCCGCTGCGCTTCTCGGCGCTGGCCAGAGCGATACCGCAGATCTCCCGGCGCATGCTTGCCAAGACCCTGCGCAGCCTCGAACAGGACGGCCTGTTAAGCCGAACGGTTTTTCCCACCAAGCCTCCCAGTGTGTCCTATGAACTGACCGCGCTGGGCCAAAGCCTGCTACCCCACCTCGGCGCGCTGGCGCTCTGGGCGCTGGATAATCATGAAAAGGTGCAGGCCGCGAGGGCGCAGTACTTGCCGGAGTAGGCGCACGACAAACAACCGACTGGGCCGGCACGAACCATCCACAGAGGACATCCGATGCTGATCGTATTCAGCGGCCTCCCGGGTACCGGGAAAACCACCGTGGCACGGCGCCTCGTCGAACGGCTGGGTGCGCTGTACCTGCGCATCGACAGCATCGAGCAGGCGATCAGAGAGGCCGAGGTGCTGGCGGCAGACGTGGGGCGCAGCGGCTACCTGGTCGCCAACGAGCTGGCGCTGAGCAACCTGCGCTTCGGCAACCGGGTCGTCGTCGACTGCGTCAATCCGGTCGCCGAGAGCCGCCAGGCGTGGGCCACTATCGCCGCGCAGGCTGGCACTCGCCTGCTCGACGTTCAGGTCATCTGCTCCGACAGAGACGAGCACCGGCGCCGGGTGGAAAGCAGAGCCATCGATATCCCCGGCCTGACCCCACCCACCTGGCAGTCGGTATTGGATCACGACTACGAGCCCTGGCAGGGTGATGCGCTGCTGATAGACACGGCGCTGACCTCCCCTGAGCAGTCGGTGGCGATGATCACCCGCCAGCTCTAGGGCAACCACGAGACAGTCAAGGGCTTCCCATCTGCCCAGCGCGGTTCATCGGTGCCATGGCCTGCACGGCAGGCAGCCTGGCCCGCAGCCCCCTCAGCGTTCAGCAGGCCTGCGCCATGAGGCGATAGCCGATGCCGGGCTCCGTCCGGATCAGGTGGGGGTCGTTCGGTTCGTCGTGCAGCTTCTGGCGCAGCTTGCCGACCACGATGCGCAGGTAGTGGCTGTCTTCGAGATGGCTGGCGCCCCAGACGTCTCGCAGCAGCTGCTGTTGGGTCACCACCCGGCCAGGGTTGCGGGCCAGCAGCTCGAGCACGCTGTACTCCTTGCGGGTCAGGCTGACCTCGCCGGTATTCAGGGTCACGAGCCGTGTCGCCAGGTCGATGCACAGCGGCCCCGCGTGCACCCTAGGCTGTACCACCAGCTCGCCTGGCGAGTGACGCAACAGCGCCCTGACCCGCGCGAGAAACTCCTGAATGCCGAAGGGCTTGGTGACGTAATCATTCGCGCCGCTGTCGAGCAGCCTGACCTTCTGCTCTTCGTCGCTGCGCACCGAGAGCACCAGAACCGGCAGGGTCGACCAGGTGCGCAACGCTTCCAGAACGTCATGGCCATCCATGTCCGGCAGGCCGAGATCGAGGACGATGACATGGGGCGACTGGGTGGCCGCGAGTGCCAGCCCGGCTTCCCCCGTAGCGGCCTCCAGCGCCTCCCAGGACTGGGTGGCCAGGCTGATCCTGAGCAGCTTGCGAATCTGCTTTTCATCGTCGATGACCAGAATGCGCGGTCGTTCACTCATGATTGCCATCCCTCTCGACCGCCGGGGCCATGGGCAGGTGCAGAGACAAGGTGGTACCGCGGTTGCCAGGCCCGTCAGACACCTCGACGTGGCCGCCGTGGGCGCCCAGCATGCCCTGACAGATCGCCAGCCCCAGGCCGGTTCCCTTGCCGCCGCGGTCACCTCGCGCTGCTGTGTAGAACATGTCGAAGATCTGCCTGCGCTCGCTCGACGGAATGCCGGGGCCCTGATCGCTGACGGCGAATACCAGCTCCTGAGCGTCGCTGAATACCCTCACCCGGACCTGCCCGCCCTCGGGTGAAAAACGTGCGGCATTCTCCAGAACGTTGACCAGCGCCTGCTCGATGAGCGCGGCGTGTACGTGCAACAGCGGCAGTGCACTGGGGATGTCGACCTGAACGTCCAGCCCGCTCAGCACCTGGCGCAGGCGATTGAGGGCGCTTCTGGCGATATCACTGGGGGCGACCCAGTCTCTGGAAAGCTTCAGGCCACCGTGGCCGAGCCGGGTCATGTCGAGCAGGTTCTGGATGTAGCGATCCAGGCGCTCGGCTTCGTCCCGGGTGCCTTCGAGCAGTTCGATACGATCCGCCGCAGGGATGGCCGCGCCGAGCGTCAGCAGGGTGTCGATGGAGCCGCGCATGGAGGTCAGCGGGGTCCGCAGGTCATGGGAAACGGACGCGAGCAGGGAGCTGCGCAGTTGCTCGGTCTCACCGTGCAGACGGGCTGCCTCCAGCTCCTCGGCCAGCCGTGCACGGGCCAGTGCCTGGGCGATGGGCTGGCACAGCGCGGTGAGTTTGCGGCGCTGCGGGGCCGGGAACACGGAGCCGTCGCGCGGGCGTGCACCGAGCATCGCCAGCGGGCCATCTTCAGCGGTCAACGGGAACCACCACCAGACGCACTCAGGCAGTGTGTCGGTACCGAGGCCGGCAGGCTCGTAATGGCGCCAGGCCCAATCGGCGGCAGCGGCATCGCGTTCGCCAAGGTCCGCTGGCCCGCCCGTCTCCCTCAGCCACGCTTGCCCGGTACCGCGATCGAGGATCTGCACCTCCACTGGCAGGCGCTCCTGCAGATGCTGCTGGGCCGCACTGATGACCGCCTTGCGATCGGTGGCGGCGGCCAGGCGCTGCGACAGCTCCAGCAATGCAATGGTTTCCCCCTGGGTTTCCCGCAGACTCTGCAGTTGACGCCGTTGCCGAGAAGCCAGGTTGCCGCTGAGCGTGGCCATGAACAGAAAGAAGAACAGCGAAAGCACATCCTGCTGGCGATCGATGGTCAGCGAATACAGCGGTTCGATGAAGAACCAGTTGTAGGCGATGAATGACAGCACCGCACAGACGAGGGCCGGGCCGAGGCTGCTGCGCACGGCGACCACCAGAACGGCGGAAAGAAACACCAGGGAAACGTTGGGCAATTCGAGAAACAGGGTCAGCAGCATGGCTGCCAGGGTGGCGCCGAGGCTGACCAGCGCGGCCAGCAGGTAGTGCCTCCAGACGATCTTCGGCGCGGCCGATGGCCGGGCGGTGGGTGCCTTGGCGGCCACATCGAGCACGTTGATTTCCAACCCTTCGCCAAGAGCCAGAAGCCGGCTGCAGAGGTTGCGCCGCCAACCGGGCCGCGGCCTGCCACGGGCGATCAGGATCAGGCTGGCGCGGCGTTCGCGGGCGTGCTCCACCAGGCTTCTCGCCGGTTCGCCACGCAGGGTCACCACCTCGCCACCGAGACGCTCGGCAAGCTGACAGGCTTGCTGCAGGCGTTGTCGCCAGCGGTCATCCACCGCCCGCCCATCGTCCACATGCACCACCGACCACGGCAAGTGGCGGCGGTCGGCAACGCGGCAGGCATGGCGCACCAGAGCCTGGGCGCAGTCATCGCCCTGAATGCCGACCAGCAGCCGCCCCCTGACCGCCGGCAGAACCTCACCGGAGTGCAGCGTGCGCCGATCCAGCTCGGCATCGACCCGCGCCACGGCCGTGTGCATCGCCAACTCACGCAGCGCCGTCAGGTTGGTCTGGCTGAAGAACGCCTCGATGGCGGCTCGCGCCTGGTCCGGCACGTAAACCTTGCCCTCGCGCAAGCGTTCGAGCAGGTCCCTGGGTGGCAGGTCGATCAGCAGGATCTCGTCCGCATCCTGAATGATCCAGTCCGGCACGGTTTCCCGCACCCGCACGCCGGTAATCTCGAAAACCTGATCGTTGAGGCTTTCCAGGTGCTGAACGTTGATGGTCGAGTAGACGTCGATGCCCGCGCAGAGCAACTCCTGAACATCCTGCCAGCGCTTCGCGTGCCGGCTGCCCTGGGCGTTGGTGTGGGCCAGCTCATCCACCAGAGCCAGGGCCGGGCGCGCCTGGAGCAGCCCATCGAGATCGAGCTCGGCCAGGTTCAGGCCACGGTACGCAACCGCGCGCGCCGGCTGCTGGGGAATGCCCGCCTGCAACGCGGCGGTCTCGCTGCGCCCATGGGTCTCGACGATGCCAGCCCGCACATCGACGCCGAGCTCCAGCTGCCTGCGCGCAGCCTGCAACATGGCGTAGGTCTTGCCCACGCCAGGCGCCGCGCCCAGAAAGACCTTCAGCCGGCCGCGCCCCTCCCTGGGAAGGTCGGCCAGCAGCGCGTCCGCTCGCTGGGTGCTGTTCATGGCACCTCGACCTCGGCGCCGAGCCCGGCCAGGGATGCGTTGAGTGCCAGCACGTTCACCAGCGCCGGGCCGATTGGCGAACGCTGCACCATGCTCTCGACCTGCCGTTGCAGTGCCTCCGCGGTGATGCCCCGTGCGGCGGCAACGCGAGGGACCTGATAGAGAACCGCCGCGAGCGGCAGTTGCGGATCGAGGCCGCTGCCGGAGGTGGTCACCAGCGCCAGGGGAACGCGGCGCTGCTCGGTTGCCCCCCAACGGCTGGTATCCGCCGCCACCCGTTCGGCGAGCGCCGGGTTGCTGGGCGACAGGTTGCTCGCGCCGCTGGCCACGGTGGCGAAACCTCCCGCAGACGGGCGCGACTGGAACCACTGCTGCCCGTCGAACTGCTGGGCGATGAGCCAGCTGCCACGCACGGCGCCACTGTCGTCCCGCATCAGGCTGCCGTTGGCCTGGTGGGCGAACAGGCTCTGGGCAATGACGGTGACGAAAACCGGGTAAGCCGCGCCGGTGACCAGCGTCAGCAGGGCAAGCATCGCCACAGCCGGGCGCAGGTGCGAAAACCAGCGATTGGAAACATTCATGTCGTTCATGCGAGAGCCCTCAAACCAGTCCCAGAGCGACCAGCAGCAGGTCGATGAGTTTGATGCCGATGAAGGGCGCGACGATGCCGCCCAGACCATAAATGAGCAGGTTGCGGCGCAGCAGGCTGGCGGCATCCGCGGCCTGCACGTGCACGCCACGCAGGGCCAGCGGAATCAGCACGACGATGATCAGCGCGTTGAACACGATGGCGGACAGAATCGCGCTCTGCGGGCTGTGCAACTGCATGAGATTCAGGGCGCCAAGCTGCGGATGAATGCCTGCGAACAGTGCAGGCAGAATGGCGAAGTACTTGGCGACGTCATTCGCCACCGAGAAGGTGGTCAGCGCACCGCGGGTGACCAGCAACTGCTTGCCGACCTGCACCACGTCCAGCAGTTTGGTGGGGTCGGAGTCCAGGTCCACCAGGTTGGCCGCTTCGCGGGCAGCCTGGGTGCCATCATTCATGGCCAGCCCGACATCGGCCTGCGCCAGTGCCGGTGCATCGTTGGCGCCGTCACCACACATGGCAACCAGCTTGCCGTCTGCCTGTTCGCTGCGGATGCGCTGCAGTTTCTTCTCTGGCGTGGCTTCCGCGATCACATCGTCGACGCCTGCCTCGGCGGCGATGGCCGCAGCGGTCAGCGGGTTGTCGCCGGTGACCATCACGGTGCGAATGCCCATGCGCCGCAGCTCGGCGAAGCGCTCGCGAATGCCGGGCTTGATCACATCCTTGAGGTGGATGGCACCCAGCAGCCTGCCGTCGCTCGCCACCAGCAAAGGCGTGCCGCCGCTTTGCGCGATCTGCTGCACTTCACGGGCAAGCACCTCGGGCATATCGGCCCGGCTCATGGCCAGCCAGTTCAGCACCGCATCGACGGCGCCCTTGCGGTACTGCATGCCGTTCCAGTTCACTCCCGACAGCCGCGTTTCGGCGCTGAACGGCACTGCCTGCAGATCGGTACGCGCAGGCTCCTGCATAGGATGCAGCGCTCGCAGGTACTCCACCACGGACTTGCCTTCCGGCGTGTCGTCGGCAAGCGAGGCGAGCAGCGCGGCATCCGCCAGCTCCGGCGTGGTGACGCCAGGTGCCTTGAACAAGGCGCTGCAGCGGCGATTACCGAAGGTGATGGTGCCGGTCTTGTCCAGCAGCAGCGTGTGCACGTCGCCAGCGGCCTCGACCGCACGCCCGGACTTGGCGATCACGTTCAGGCGTACCAGGCGGTCCATGCCGGCGATGCCGATCGCCGACAGCAACCCGCCAATGGTGGTCGGGATCAGCGTTACCAGCAGGGCCGCCAGGTAGACCAGAGGCAGATCACCACCGGCGTAGCGGGCAAATGGCTGCAGGGTGGCGACCACCAGAAGGAAAATCAGGGTCAGGCCGATCAGCAGAATGTCGAGGGCCACTTCGTTCGGGGTTTTCTGCCGTTTGGCGCCCTCCACCAGGGCGATCATCCGGTCCAGGGTGGACTCGCCCGGGTTCACGGAGATGCGAATCGTCAGGCTGTCCGATACCACCAGGGTGTTGCCGGTCACGGCCGAGCGGTCCCCACCGGACTCACGAATCACCGGGGCCGACTCACCGGTAATGGCCGCCTCGTTGACCGCGGCGACGCCCTCGATCACCTCGCCATCCCCGGGGATCAGCTCACCCGCGTCGACGCGTACCACATCGCCCTTGCGCAGCCGGCTGGCCGGTACCTGCTCGAAGTAGCCGTGCGCCGTCATGTAACGCGCGGTAAGCCCTTCGCTGCCGGATTTCAGGCTATCGGCGCGGGCTTTGCCGCGCCCTTCTGCCAGCGCCTCCGCGAAGTTGGCGAACAGTACGGTGAACCACAGCCACAAGGCGATCTGCAGGGTGAACCAGGGGCTGACCGCCTGGTTCGGGATGACGCAGAGCACCGTCGTCACCACGGCCGTCAGCTCGACGGTGAGCATCACCGGCGAACGTATCAACTGGCGTGGGTCCAGCTTGATGAAGGCCTGCTTGAATGCCGGCCGCCACAATGCCTGAAGGCTGGTGGCGACAGGAGTGGCGCGCAGCGGCGCCTGACTTTGCACGTTCATGTTCGCTCCGTCTTACAGGGCTGAGCTGAGGTGATCGGCGATGGGGCCGAGCGCCAGCGCTGGTAGAAAGGTGAGGCCGCCAACCAGAAGGATGGTCAGGGTCAGAAGCGTGACGAATAACGGACCATGGGTCGGGAAGCTGTTGGGGCCGGTGGGCGCCTGCTTCTTGGCCGCCAGGCTGCCAGCGATGGCGAGAATCGGCAGGATGTAGCCGAAGCGCCCAAGCAGGATCGCCAACCCGAGCATCAGGTTGTGGAATGGCGTGTTGGCGCTGAAACCACCGAACGCCGATCCGTTGTTGGCCGTGGCCGAGGTGTAGGCATAGAGCGCCTGGCTGAAGCCATGGGGCCCCGGGTTGCTGATCGATGCCATTGGCCCCGGCAGGCTCACGGCCAGGGCCGAGAAAACCAGTACGCCGATGGGCATCACCACCAGGGTCGCGACCAGCAGACGCACTTCCCGGGCATCGAGTTTCTTGCCCAGGTATTCGGGCGTGCGGCCGATCATCAAACCTGCCAGGAACACGGCGATCAGCACGAACAGCAGCATGCCGTAGAGCCCCGCCCCTACTCCGCCGAAGATCACCTCGCTGAGCATCATGTTGAGCATCGCGACCATCCCGGCCAGCGGGCTCAGGCTATCGTGCATGGCGTTGACCGAACCGTTGGAGGCGGCGGTGGTGGCGGCAGCCCAGAGCACGGACGCAGCGACACCGAATCGGCTTTCCTTGCCCTCCAGGGAGCCCGCCTGCTCCACCGGCAAGTGGGCGAATGCCGGGTTGGGCTGGTACTCGGCGTACAGCGCGACGCCCAGGCCGAGCACGAACAGAATCAGCATGCTCGACAGCAAGGCACGGCTCTGCCGCAGGTCCCTGACGTAGTGCCCGAAGGTGAACAGCAAGGCGGCGGGAATCAGCAGAATCGACACCAGCTCGAACAGGTTGCTCCACACGGTCGGGTTCTCGAACGGATGCGCCGAGTTCAGGCCGAAGAAACCACCACCGTTGGTGCCCAGTTGCTTGATGGCGATCTGGCTGGCCGCTGGCCCGAGGGGAATGCTCTGCTCCTGCCCTTGCAGGGTCACGGCGCTGGCGTAGGCATCGAAGGTTTGTGGCACGCCCTGCCAGACCAGAAACAGCGCGAGCACCACGCTCAGGGGCAGCAGTGCATACAGTGTCGCCCTGGTCAGATCGACCCAGAAGTTGCCCAGGCTCTGCGCCGAGCGGCTCCCGATGCCACGTGCCAGCGCCACCAGCACGGCGAGGCCAACGGCGGGGCTGACGAAGTTCTGAACGGTCAGGCCGGCCATCTGGCTCAGGTAGCTCATCGTGGCCTCGCCGCTGTAGGCCTGCCAGTTGGTATTGCCCACGAAGCTCGCGGCGGTATTGAAGGCCAGCGTCCACTCGATACCCGGCATGCCCTGAGGGTTGAGCGGCAACACGCCCTGGGCGACCAGCAGAAGAAACAGAACCAGCAAGCTGACTGCGGAAAAGATCACCACGGCGCCGGCGTACTGCTTCCAGCTGTGGCCTTGCTCCGGGCGAATGCCGGCGCAGCGGTAGATGCACTTTTCCACTGGTTCGAAGAGGGGCCGCAACCAGGTGCGCTGCCCCTCCATGGCCCGGTAGATGAACTTGCCCAGCAAGGGTGCCGGCAACAGCACCAGCGCGAAGAAAGCCAGAAGCAGAAGGAAATCCTGTAGGGACATGACGCTCACTCCTTTCCGGCACGGAGAAGCGCGAACAGCAGATAGACGAAGAGGCCTGCGACCATGAGCAGCGATAGCCCATCGAGAAGGTTCATCTTTCACTCCTTGGATGCGGACCCATTCCGCGGTGTGAAAATTCTCGGTGGGACAGGCGTAAAGAATCGATTCCGAAACCGCTGCCGGGATGTAAAGAATCCGTATTTTTGACGTCGAAAGAATCCTGTTATGGCCGCTGGCGGCTGTCAGGCTGCGCAGAACAATCATCACGCCGTGCAGGTTGCCATCCCGTAACCCGCGAGCTAGAGTGCGCCGGTCACGGTATATCCCGTGACCGGGAGTCGAAACCCGAGTTGTCTGAGGGCACGGATGTGTTCATAGATGCGCGGCAGGTGCTTATTGCGCCGGGCTGCTGCATTTCTATGGCGGACCGTGCGGGGCAGGCTTTTGCCTGGCCGGTTCCCTCGGACGCCGGTATTTCGACCCCCGTACGGTTCGCCACCATTCCCGGGTCGAAACGGCATTGGTGGTGCTTCTAACTGTCCGAGGAGCATAAGGAAAATGCGCCATCCAGCTTTTACGCCAGGGCACCGCCCTACCTGCACACTGACACCCTTCGCCTCCAGCCAGGAGGTGCGCCATGGCTGAACCACGCAGCCCGGTCGTTCGTTTCCCCAGACGGCAAAGCCCCATTCCCAAAATCTGCCCCCCCCCCCCTCGCGATACCCAGGGTGACGCCGAACTGCGTGCCAGTTTGCTGGCCGACGTATTCGACGAATTGATCAGCAAGAAAGGCGAACACCCCGAAGGCCTGCTAGTGCACGCCGCAGCGCTGTTCGCAAAGGACCTGCTCGAAGAGATGGTGGTGCTCTATCGCCAGGCGCTGTGCGAGGCGCAAGGAGGTAGTGGCCATGTTTAGCGGAGGAGAAAAGACCTTCCCCTCTACAACAGCCACTACGGCCTGTCGATCTAGCTGAGCAGTAAGTCACTGCGTTCAAGCTCGGCGATTCAGCAGAGAAAATGAGACGTCAAACAGCGGCAGCGTGCCCTGATATGAGCCGGCGGCCTGGCTCCAGATACAATGAGGTGCCGTGGTTATGTCTGATCGTTAAATTATCACTGTCATGGTCGGCAACGACTATGACAGTGATGCTCACAAGAACGTGGGCGGTTGGACTCTCTTCCAGGCAAGGCGTGGCACCCTAGACCGCGGAGCGCTCATAGATACGGGCAGCAAGGGCTGTTGAATCGAGAGTTGAAAATGCCCTTTGAAAACGATCTTTCTGTTAAGAGAGATGCCATGCCCCCAGCGTTACCAGGCAGTCCGACGAGCGCCATTGGCCCCGGGCCTGCTCACTTGCCATCAGCAACGAAACAACGAAAGTCAACTTCCAGAGAACACTCATAGATATCCCTGATGAAATCCTGCATCTGATGTGAGCTCATGTTCTCGGCCATGGACGCTCGGTCGACCCAGTACGTGCTCAATATCCACTCGGGCGACCTCGAAAATCTACGCGTATACAAGCAATTCAGGCATCCTGCCGCACGTGAAAGAACAGCAGCCCCCATGGCTAATTGATCTTCGACTTTCTTCGAGTCCACTTCCCTGGCTCTGATCTTTACAGTCGTCACGGCTTCAATGGTCATGGCATCATCTCCTTAGCATTAGCACGGCATATCGAGATAAATGGTTCGACATAGGGCGATCGCGAACAGACGCCCAACTTGGCAAGAACTTCGAGTTCCTCAAGACAAACAACCAGCGAGTGATCCTTATCTTCCAGCAACGCGTTAGGGCGACACGGGTAAAACAAACATTGGAGTGGCGAGTTTCAACTCTGCGTCGCCGGATTCAACAGGCAGGGGTGTATACGAGGGGATCCGCTCACAATTGGGCGGCCCCGATAACAGAGAGCGCGGAAATCGAAGCCAGCGAGCTTTAGCTGAATTCGGGATCCATCGCCTCTTTCGTGCCGACGTGACCAACCGCCAAGGTGAAGCCAAAGGTATTGATCCCATCCTGGCTGCTGGCGAACACTTCGCCGCTGTGCATGGTGGCCACGGCCTTCACTATCGACAGCCCCAGCCCATGGTGCGTATCACTTCTGGAACGTGAGCAGTCCACCCGATAAAACCGCTCGAACAGACGCTTCAAGTGCTCCTCAGCTATTGGCTCTCCATGGTTGGCGACGGCAACGACGGCCATGTTGACCTGCATCCGTATGGAAACCGTTACCGTAGTGCCAGGAGTCGCATGCCTGGCGCTATTGTCCAGAAGGTTGGCCAGCGAACGATGGAACAGCCGGCGGTCGATGCACGCGCTGCCATCGCCCTCGATGACGACCACATTCCTGTTTTCCTGGAAGAGAGGCTCCACGTATTCGACGGTCTTGTACGCCTCCTCACTCAAGGAGACTTCCTTGAGCTGCGTTGCGTGTTCCCCAGACTGCGCGTGAGAGAGAAAAAGCATATCGTTGACGATAGAGGTCATTCTCTCGAGTTCTTCCAGATTGGACTCCAGCAACTCCACGAGCTCATGGGTCTCTCGCTCGCGCGAGAGGGCCAATTGCGTTTGGCCGATGAGATTGGTTAGCGGCGTTCTCAATTCGTGAGCGACATCGGCATTGAAACTTTCCAGTTGCATCCACGCGATCTCCTGCCGTTCGAGGACGCCATTGAACGAAGCAGCCAGGTTCTTCAATTCCTGAGGAAGAATGGATGCATCCAACCGCTGCCCATACTTTCCTGGCGCGAGGCGCTGCGCTTGATCACTGAGACTGCTGACCGGTCGCATTCCGATTTTGGAAATGAAGTAACCTAGCAAAGCGACCAATACAACGCCGAAGACACTGATGAACAGAAGCGCACGGGTGAACTCGCTCAACGTCCCCATGTACGGGGTTGAGTCTATTGCGACAACGAACCTGAGCGCAGGGCGATCGCCACGAGCCGGGATATCCGAGATCAGCAGGTAAAGCGCGCAGGACTCCTCGCGTAGACCTGGCACCTGACTGAAACCGCCTGGCAGAGCGGCTAAATCAACATCGGCAACTGGCATGCCGCCCACTCGGTATGACGAGTCTTCACTCAATATCCAGTATTGAACCCGCCCGCCTTCCGCGGCAGACAAGTCGGTCACCTTAGTCGCGATGGCCTGCCAGCCATCATGATTGGTGCGAGCACTTATCCAGGGCTTCATGAGCGACTCCCTGAACAACAGCTCGTTATGCATCTGACTCTGCAGCGACTGGTGAAGCGACATTCGCAAGGAAATACCGAACACCGACGCGATCAACACGGAGGCAACGGCAAACATCAAAGCCAGGCGGCCAGATACTGAGTTCTTGATCATCGGATATAACTCTAAGCGGACTGACGCTCTGGACGTACTTCGAGAACATAACCCATGCCTCGAACGGTATGCAGCAGCTTCATTTCATAGGGAGCGTCAACCTTGGCTCTGAGCCGTTTTATTGCAACTTCGACGACGTTTGCATCGCTGTCGAAGTTCATGTCCCAGATCTGCTCCGCAATCATCATTTTCGAGAGAATCTGCCCTTGATGCCTGGCCAGAAGACTCAACAAGGAAAATTCCTTGGCTGTCAGTTCCAGGCGCTCGCCCGCCCGCGATACTTTCCTCGCCAATAGATCAAGATGCAGATCATGTATCTGCAACTGGGTAATATCGGCCCCATCGCTCGGCCGTCGACGCAGCAGGGCCTGGATACGTGCAACGAGTTCTATCAGGGAAAATGGTTTAGGCAGATAGTCGTCCGCACCATGTCTCAGGCCTTTCACTCGTTCGTCCACCGAGCCTCGCGCAGACAACATCAGGACGGGAGTCTGTTTGCTCATGCGTAGACTTTCGAGAACGCTGTAACCATCCATACCGGGAAGCATTACATCCAGAACGACTGCATCGTAGTCATATTCGAGTGCAAGGTGCAGGCCTACGGTTCCCGAGGACGCAACGTCAACGGTAAAGCCCAGTTCACTGAACGCTCTATTTATATACGAGGACGTTTTTTCCTCATCTTCGACCAGCAGTAGCCTCATGTATCTCACCCGTCTGGCCTAGGCCAATATGTCTGCATTCATCATACGATTGGCGACCAACAGAACGCTGACGCCTGGCTGACATTTCTGTCAGAAACCAACTAAATCCTTCCTGACAAAAATGTTATTCACTGGTCATGCAAGTGACAGCGGATCATTTCTACTCTGATATCCAGCCAGGCACTTCTCATCTGGCAGACCTGACTTTAATAACTTCCTCCGATAATGAGAGACCGCATATGAAAACCATCGCAATCGCTTTTGTCGCTCTGCTCCCTTTCACTGTCGCAATGGCTGAAAATCGTGCCACGCACAATTCCAGCGACAACCAGTACCGATATGGCATGAACCTGAACATAGCCAGGGTTATTTCCATTACTGACACGGCCAAGACTTGCGGTCTCGTACCGGTGACCATGAACTATGAGGATGACCAGGGAGAGCGTCATAGTCTGCGTTACAATCAACTCAACGCGGGCCCTGGGTGTCCAGACAATTGAGTCGAACACGTCGTGTCGATAAGCGCTGACTTTTCGCCTCAACCTTTTAAACCCTCCGGATTGACTTGCGCTCACTCGGATGATGTTTGCAAGGCCGCTGTTGAACTCCAGCCCAGGCAAAGGACTGCCATCAGCCATCTCCACTGGTCAGGTTTCAACTAACTGGCGCAATTCGTCACGCGGATGACTTCCGGGCGGCCATTTGCAGGGCGCTACCCGGCATCAGCAGCTCGAGATGCGCCTGCAGGCGCTTCACGATATCCGCGCCCATCGCTACGGCCCGCGCCCACAGGCCGTTAGCAGATGCTGGATCACGACCACTCGCCTAGGCAAGGCAATTCGCTCGCGCCAAAACCGACCGAGCTCACTGGGCTGGCAGGACGGTACATGGCATGCCTCACAAGCCCACTCGGCTACCATTGGTCGTGGACCGGAAAACAGAAAATTGGCGGTAGATCATTGCCGGTGGGATACTTCTCGGCCTCCCGCTAGAGGACGCACGACGATGCGTACATTCCTTTCCCGCTTCAGCGAACGCGCGCTGGACGTCATGTCCGCCGGCGCTCCCGTCGAGCCGCTGCTCAGAGAGTTTGCGGTATCGCTGCAGGCGGAGCTTCCCGGTACGGTGATCGGCATCAACGTGCTGGACAAACCTGGGAATACGTTTCGTCTGTCGGTCTTCCCCGGCCTGCCGCTGGAGTTCAGCAACAGCCTGGTCAACAACCGCATTACCGGTAAGCGAGGCTCTTGCGGCATGGCCATAATGACCGGCCGTATCGTCGAAGTGCCCGAGGTGGCGAGCGACGAGCGGTTCTCGGCCGAGTGGAAGGAGCTGTTTCGCCAACATGGCCTCGAGGCCATGCTTTCCATACCCGCGATGAGCATCGAGGGCCTGGTGCAAGGCAGCCTCGCCGTCATCCATCCACTGGGCTCGCCACCCAACCCGGATCAGCGGGCCTTCCTGCAACTGGCGTCAGCATTGTGCGCCAAGATCTGCATCTACAGCCGCACCCAGGAGTCCACGCAGATCCTGATCGGCGAGATGGACCATCGAATGAGGAATCTCTTCGCGACCATCGGCGGTGTGGCCATCATGACGATGAGGGGCCACCCGGAACCTCGGCAATTCCGAAAGGTGCTCGATGAACGGCTGGTGATGATGCAACGCGCTCATTCCCTGGCGATGGATGCCCAGGAAGTGGAGCTCTCCACCCTACTGCGCAACGTGCTTTCGCCCTACTGCGCCGACTACGACATTCTGTTTTCCGGCCCCCCTATCGTGCTTGCGGGTGAAGCCGCATCGGCCTTGGCGCTGGTGATCCACGAGCTGGCGACCAATGCAGCCAAATATGGCGCCTTGTCGCAGCCTGGCGGAGTGCTGCACGTGCGCTGGGCGACGGAGCATGGCATGGCGGGCGCTACCTTCACGCTCAACTGGGCGGAAAGCAACGGGCCTGCCGTGAAGCCGCCTTCGCGCAAGGGCTATGGGACGACCATGATCACCGGCAGCCTGCGCAATGCCTTCGACGGCGCCGCCGAGTTGTCTTACGAAGCGTCAGGTTTCACCTGCAGGATCACGGCACCACTGACCAGCAGGCTGGGCCAGGAGAAAGAGCTGGAGAGCCTGGCGCTCTGAGCTCTGTCAGCGTTCGACGCAATGCTCCACGGCGTCGTACAGCACGTCCAGCTTCCAGGGCTTGGGAATGAAGACCGAGTTTTCCGGCATCTGCTGGGCCGTTACCTGCATATGGCCGGATGTCAGTATCACCGGCAACTCGGGCCAGCGAACCCAGACGATTTCAGCCAGCTCCCAGCCGTCCAGATGCCCAGGCATGCGAATGTCGCTCAGCAACAGGTCCACGGCCTTGTGCTCCAGGTGTCCCAGAGCCTCGTCAGCCGATGCACACTGAATCACGTCCAGGCTCAACGGAGAGATCAGCTCGACGAGAAGATCACGAAGGATCTGTTCATCCTCGGCGAGCAGTACGGTGAAGGTCATGTGCTTGGCCCGTTTTTATTCGATAGAAATTAGGGTACGCATACAGCGGGACGTCTCATAAAGTGGACGGGTGGTCACCCGCCGCGAATCGGCCACGGGGCCGCTGCGCTGGGACGTGCAGGCAGTCATCGATCCGCCCGGTGGTCACGGGTTTAGCCTGAACCTCGTGCCCCTGCCCTGCTCAGATTCGATGAGGCCAACTCTTTGGCCTCATTCGAGGTACACCGCCATGAAAGTTATCAATCTGAAAGATGGCACGGCTCATTATCAGGGCAACCCGGGCTACGCCGCCCCCAAGGCGTTCGCAGACGGCTCCCGCCAGCAATGGCAGCTGCAGGCGGTAGGTCAGACGCATATGCAGATGCAGCGCCCGGGGGAAGAGCTTGGCGACGAAGAGGATGAAGAGCTGGACCCCGGCACCGGTACCGAAAGCGAGCCCACCTCGCTACCGGACGAGGCCCCCGCAGTGGAGCCTGAAGACTTCGACGGCAATAGGTCCGAGCTGGATATAAAGCGAGCTCAGGCTTCAAGCAGGCCGATGTAACGCAGGCGAGTCAGTAGAGAGCCCGGCCCGGTTGCCGGGCTTTTTCGTTCATGGCCGGCGGCAAGTGAGTATTCGCATGAAAACCGTCAGGCGTTCGCATCGGCCGCCGCCATTCAGCCGCACGCAAAACCGACAGGCTTTCGCATGGTTCGTCACTAGGGGCTTCGGCCTCTGCAGTGCTTCACCCAGTATGCGCACAGCGCCAAGCAGGCGTTCAGAACTGACTCTAAAATCGACTAGCCGTTAGCGGCCCCTCATGATCGGCTGCTCTTGGCCGGTTTCTGCCTGTGGCCGACCGGCTGGATTCGGCTCACCAGCACAGTGCAGGCGCTGGCAGCGCAAATGATGAAGCCATAGGGAAAAGCCGAGCCGGTAATACCAGCAAGATTCATCTGGCAGTGGACGCCCATGGCTTACCCATCGAGTTTGAAATCACGGGAGGCCAAATCAATGACTGTACTCAGGCACCCGCATTGATTTCCAAGCTCCTGGCGGCAGAAACCATCGTTGCGGATAAGGGCTATGACAGCGAGAGAATCCGAGAGCAGGTTGAGCGACAAGGGGCAAAGGCCGTGATCCCGAGCAAGCGTAACTCTGTGAAAGGCAACGCGGATCTGGACAGAGGTCTGTACCGAAATCGCCACCTGGTGGAAAACGCCTTCGCCCGGCTGAAGCACTACCGGGCGGTGGCCTCTCGATTCGACGAGCTCAAGAGAAATTACGAGAGCGCGGTGGCCATGGCCTGTGCCTTTTTATGGTTGCCCATGTAACGGCAGCAGGCTCTGGCATGCAGTGCGGGGCATGGCCTTCAGTTTGTTCTTCGCCCAGCGGCGCGAGGCGCAGTGCGTAGCGTTTCGATTGGCGCGTGATATCGAATGGGCACAGCGCTCTGCTGACGAACGCGCCACCAACATTGACCAGGCATTGCTGGTGCGCGCCGGCATCAGTGCGACGCCTTCGAAGGCTCGACTTCGAGAAAAGCGGCCACCGACCTTGAGGCCTTTGGCGATCTTGCACGGTCAGTCCTTGCGATTGCGGCGCAACTCCTCCAGCAACTTCTGCTTGTCGCGCTCGCGCTTGGCAATCACGTCACGCTCGCTGCGGATCTGAGCATGGCTGAGCAGGGCAAAGATAAAGCTGCCGCCGATGATATTGCCGGCCAGGGTAGGCCCCGCAAACACCAGCCAGAAATCGCCCCAGCTCACTTCACCGGCATACACCAGATAAGACACCTCTATCGAGCCAACCACGATATGGGTGAAGTCACCCAGTGCCATCAGGTAAGTGATCATCACGATAATGGCGATCTTGGCGCTTTCCATCGAGGCGATCATCCACACCATGGTGGCGATCATCCAGCCCGAGATAATGCCTTTGGCAAGCATCTTGGACACGTCGTTTTCCATCACCTTACGGCCGATTTCCAGAAACGCCAGGTCGGTCTGGGCATCGAAAATCGGCAGGCGCAGCATCACCCAAGCCACCAGCAGGGTGCCGGCTAGGTTTCCGCATAGCACCACGCCCCAAAGACGCAATAGTCGCCCGACATTGTTCAGGGTCAGCTTGCTCATCACCGGCAGCACGGCGGTCAGGGTGTTTTCCGTAAACAGTTGCTGACGGGCGAGGATCACCGCCAGAAAGCCTGCCGAATAACCGAGGCTGGCGATCACATGACTTTCATCGCTGGGGCCCAACCGAGAGCGGAACAACCCCATGGCCATCAGCGACAGGCCCATGGTCAGCCCGGCGGCCAGCGCCGACCACCATAATGCTGCGATGCTGCGTTCCAGCTCATGGTCGCCCTGAATCCTGATGGTTTCATGCAACACCGCCGCCCGCGGCGGCAGCTTCTCATCGATCTCGCGCTCTTCTTCGGCTGACAGGCCGGGGGTCTTGCCGTCTGCTTGTTCTTGCATACCAGTTACCTTCACGGGTGGAACGACGGAGGCCCGTCTGTCTGAGGATTCAGACCTGCGGCGCCCGCTGTCGTTCTGCCGTGATGAAGGCGTCCTTGCCTCGCGGCGAAATGGGCTACGGCGCAGCCGTGCGTGAAACGTCAATAGACCTTAGTTTCGTAGATTGAATCGCCCCTTGTTTTGTAGAGACAACCGAGCGGCTCTTCTGGCCGGTAGCAGTCATCAGCGAGAGGCCATTTGGAACTGCGAGTCAGTGGCTGGATATCTCAGGGCGTCGGCAAAGCGAACTGTCGGCGTGTGCGAATAGGTGTCGGAGGGATCCGAATAGATGTCGGAACCAATGCGAATACTCAGGCAAGCGATCACTCTTTCGGGCGCCAGCATGATTCAGCGAGCAACTGAGCGATCTGCCGACGCAACGCACCGTGCGCTTGCTCGGTGAAAGGTGTAGCCGCTTTCCAATCGTAGAACCACACCGGCATCTTGCGCTTTTCCTCCGGTTCCGAAGAGTAACGAGGAAAAATATGGCAATGCAGCTCTGGCTCGGTATTACCGAGAATTTCATAGTTCATGCGAAGCGCTCCGGTCGCCTGCAGCACGGCATCGCCAATTCGAGCCATGTCGAGCAGATAACGCGTTCTCGCCTCGGTATCCAGATCGTTCAGACTGGGAACGACAGGGTCGGGCAGCAACAGGCAGTATCCAGGCAGAAACTGCACGTCGCCCATGACTGCCCAGCCGGAGGCCATTCGGCAGATGACCTTGTCGTTGGCTCCATGGCGTGCCAGTTCCACTCGCTGCGAAATCAGAGACATGCATGTTCCTCGATGGTGGCGGGTCGCAACCCAAAGTAGCCGAACGCCGTCAGATTTTCAGTACCTGGCCGCACAGCTCGATGAACGCCCTTAGCTTGGGCTGGTTCCTGGCCGTTCTCGAGAAATACAGAAACAGGCCGTCGTTGCCCGGCGAGCACTCGAGGAGCGCGGGCTCCAGGGTGCCTGCGGCCAACTCGCGAGAGGAGTGGAACGTCGATGAGTAGATCAGCCCCGCCCCCTGAACCGCCAGGCTACGCATGAGTTCACCGTCGTTGACGGTGATCGAGCCCGCCGGATCGATCCTCACGGTCGAGCCATTCTCGACGAACTCCCAGCGGTAGATGTCGCCTTTCTCGGGCCGCCGAAAGCGGATGCACTGATGGCGCACCAGATCGCTGGTCGATTGCGGCTTGCCGTTAGCCCGAAAATACGCCGGCGAACCGAAGACCGCCCACTGGAAGGGTTTGCAAAGCCGTACCGCGATCATGTCCTGGGCGATGTACGAGCCGATCAGGATGCCTGCGTCATAGCCCTCGGAGACGAAGTTCTCGTGGCGGTTGCTGACGGTGATTTCCAGATTGAGATTGGGCCACGCTTCTCTGAAGGCAGGCAGCAGAGGCTCGATGACATGCGGCAAGGCCAGACGCTCGACGATGAGCCGCAGGGTACCCGAGGGAGCCTTGGCCGACTGCGCGGCATCTTCCAGCCCGGTCGAGATGGCCAGGGCGGCAGGCTCGACTTTGTGCAGCAGTTCCTCACCGGCCTCGGTAAGGGACACCTTGCGCGCGGTGCGGTGAAAGAGCGGAACGCCAAGCCGCTGCTCAAGCTTCTGCAATGCATGGCTTACCGCACCCGGTGTCTTGCCGATATCGAACGCAGCCTTGCTGATGCTCAACCGCCTGGCGACCGCCAGAAATTCGGGTAATCCATCGAAACTGTGGGTCAGATTCATTCGAGTCCTTCAACCAGTGCGCTCGGGCAGCCATGCAAGCGGGAGACATTTACATGATTATATCGAGCCAATTTCGTCGAATTACAACGATAAATTGAATAGTGCATTCGGATTTGGCCAGCTACTGGCGTGATTTCATCTTGGATAGAGTGAGCTCACCCCCACCATTCGAAGGAATTCACATGGCTATTCGCAAGCGCTTGCTCGGTCTCGCCGCAGCGGTCATCTCACTCGCCGTGTCCAGCACGGCCGCCATCGCCGAGGAAAGCGAACAGGCTGACAGGATTCTGATCGTGGTATCGAGCCTGGACAAAAAGACCGAGACCCTGGTCGGCGGTTTCTGGTTTCCCGAGCTGACCCACCCGGTCGAAGTCTTCGATGAGGCTGGCATCGATTACGATCTCGCCAGCCCGAAAGGCGGCTTCGCTCCGTTCGATGGCTTCGACCTGAGTGACCAGGCGACCCTGAAGTTCTGGACCAACCCGCAACACCGCAACAAGCTGGGCAACACCCTCAAGCTCTCGGATGTCGATGCGTCGAAGTACGATGCGATCTTGCTGGTCGGTGGCCATGGCCCCATGTGGGACTTCGTCAACAACCCGGAACTGAGCGGCATCGTGGCCGCCATCTATGAGAACGACGGTATCGTCAGCGCTGTTTGCCACGGACCTGCAGGCCTGCTCGACGTGAAACTCGGTAACGGCAAGAGCCTGTTGAGCGGCCGCCGTGTCACGGGCTTCACGGCCGAGGAAGAGCGCTCGCGCGACTACGACAAGATCGTCCCCTTCGAGCTCGAAGGAGCGTTGAAGAAAGCCGGGGCCACCTTCGAAGAAGCACCGATCTTCGAAAATAAAGTGGTGGTCGACGGGCGTCTGATTACCGGCCAGAACCCGACCTCCGCCAAATCGTTCGGCGAAGCCATCGTCACGGCGCTCAAAGCCAAGCGGTGACCTGCCTCAGCTCCACAAGTGGGCCTGACGACCTGAGCAAGGGCGACGCGATGCCGACTCGCCCTCCCGCTCTCACCTGACCGTTCGCCCCCATCTGCAACGGATAGGGGCGACGATTACCCAAGGAACATGAAATGCGTCAGCTGAGTCGAGCGGTTGTACCGGGCATTCTGGCCATGCTGTTTTCGGACGCAAGCCTCCACGCCGCGGATATAAACGTCCTGGCCTCCACGGCCCTGCAGCCGGTGTTCATGAAGCTGGCACCTGAATTCGAAAGAACCACCGGTGATCGATTGTTTTTTTCCTGGGGCGCCTCGTATGGAGCCAGCGCCGATGCGCTCCCCATACGCCTTGGAAATGGGCAGGCCGCTGACCTGGTGGTGATGATTGCCGACGCCCTGAATGAACAGATCGAACAGGGCCACCTGCGCCCCGAAACCGCCACCAGCCTGGCCAGCTCCCGGCTGGGCCTGGCAGTCAGAGCGGGTACTCCACGGCCTGAGATCGGCAGTATCGACGACTTGCGGCACACCTTGCTGGCCGCCAGGTCCTTGGCCTTTTCGAGCGGTGTGAGCGGGGTTTACGTGCAGCGCACTCTGCTCCCTGAACTGGGAATAGCCGACAGGTTGAAGCCTAGAAGCATCGTCATCGAGGCTCCCGAGCTGGTTGGCGACGCCCTGCTGCGCGGTGATGCCGAGGTCGGGTTGCAGCAGATGAGCGAGCTTCTGGCCGTGCCGGGAATCGACGTCGTCGGTCCCCTTCCCGAAGAGCTTCAACGGGTGAACATCATTGCGGCAGCGGTAACGACTGCTGCAGCTCAACCTGCATCGGCGCAGGCTTTCATCGCGTTCCTGCAAAGCCCTGAAGCAGCCCACGAGCTGAAAGCATCAGGGTTCACGCCTCTCGGCCTGGAGCAGCTCGAGCAATGAATGCCCACACCGGCAACTGCCGATCTTGACGTACATTCTTCATGACCAGAGTGATCGAAAACCTTCACTGCGCGCGCAGCCGCATGGGGATCACTGGTCGAACCGCACGCTGACAGCATCGAGCGCCTGGACGACCCTGTCCGGCTCTTCGCTCAGCGGCAGGTTGTCCTGATCACCGACGGCGTCGTAACCCGTTGCAGGGTCTGCCGGCAGAGCCGAGAACAGCGGCTCGAGATCCGTTTGAGCGGCACCACGCTCGGCGACCAGTTCGAAGGTCTTGCGGTTCGCGCTGGGCGAGGTCAGGGACGCGACGAGCACCTCGGCGATCTGCGCACGAGCCACCACGCCATCGGATGGTGAACTGGACCAGTGCGTATCGCCCTGGCGCAAGACCAGGCGTTGCTGATCGGCCGCGTTGTAGTCGAACCAGCCAGGCCGCACGATGGTGTAAGGCAGCCCGCTGGCACGCACCAGGCGTTCTCCGCGACGTTTCCAGTCATGCCCGACTGTGGGCTTGGTGACGCCGACGGTGGTCATCAGGGCGATGCGCACAGGCGCCTGCAACACGCCGAGAACGTTGCGCACCGCCCCATAGTTCACCGCCTCCGCACCGCTCGGATCATTGCCGCTGATGCCATGGGTGAAGATGACCGCGCTGATGCCGGCGACAGCCTCCGGCAGCGTCTCGGCGCGAGTCAGGTCACCGACCACGACCTTCACCCCGGCAGGAAACAGCTCGGCCTGGTCGGGGTCACGCACCAGTGCGCGCGTCTCGTAGCCGCGCCTGAACGCCTCTGCCACCGCCAGTCGGCCGATGCTTCCACTGGCCCCCACGACCAGGACCACAGGCGTTTGCGCACCGCTGGCGCCCCCCTCTTCGGATTCCCGCTCAGTAGCGGCGCGGCTTTCATCGGCCTTCGGGGCGGCCTGCGGCGGGGTCGATCCTGCCATGGCGATTTCCGCGAACATCGCCAGCAGCAACGTCATGCCGTATTGAATGGTGAGTCGATTCATCGAGCGTACCCCGTGTGAGCGAAAGGCAGGATGCGCTGCACTCAGCGGCTGGCCAGTGACTGCAATGCGGGTGAAGGACGTTAAGCGAGGACGTCGGCCCGGACTAGCCAGGCAAACCGGCAAGGGCCTATGAGCAGAGCTAATCAATCGGCGTGTGCTGCTTGCGCCGTGCTGGGCATCGCTACGCTCAACCACAGGCTGCGTTTTGCACAGCGATCAGTCGTACGGCAGGTCGTCCGGGTCGACGCCAATGTAATCCGGCTCGGGCATGCTTGGCAGGCGTACGGCCATGATGCGGCGCTGGTTTTGTAGCAAGGCCTTAGCCACGCGATGCATTCCATCCATGACCCGTCCGTCAGGTGAAAGAATGATCGGATAGGCCAGGTCCGTGGCGTCGACGAGCCGCATGTGCTCGATCAGGTCACGGCACGTGGGGGGCGGATCTTCGGCGTCGAACCAATAGGGCTCGTCGACTTCCCTGATCGCGGACAGATCGACGGGGCCGGGCGCTATGCCTTTGGCAAGGTCGATCAGGCGGTGGACATCCCAGGCCAGCAGGCCGTCTTTGCTTTCACGAAAGTGATACTGCTTGCGCATGAGCGAATCTCCGAGCGTGCAGCCTTTAGCATAAGGCTTGCAGAACCGAAGCGCCTGACATCGTCTGGAGATCCGCTTGGATGCGCAAGCTCGCGGTTCTGGGTATCGCTGCGCTAAAGCACAGGCTACGCGGTTTGCATGGCGATCAGGCTCCGAGGGAGTGGAGGCCTACCGGTGCGCGATGGTATGAGCGAGCTCAGCGCGAAAGCAGCAAGGTGCCTTCCTGGCAGGAAGCAGCGGCGGTCAGGGCATTTTCGCTGGCGGAGAGTGCGGCAAGGTTGGTTCGAGCCGCCGATACGTAGGCCTGGTGCGCCCAGTAAACGGCAAAGCCGGAGAGTATCGCGGACGTGAAGCTCATGACGCTTATAAGCCTGACCAATCCTCTGGTGCCCATCGTGTAGCTCCTTTGCGTGTGCCGGCTGGTTGCCGGCGCGCCAGCAATACTCCCTTGCCGCGCAATAGGCCATCACTCGAAGAGGCACGATTGCCTCACTGCAACGGCCTTTTTCCACCCAGCGCCAACTGGGCCGCCAGCTGCAGAGAATGTGGCCACGGCGGTCTATCGGACGGCCGGTGGCCAAGCGCAACGGCCAGGGCCACCGCTATGTGTGCCAGCAGACAGACGCCCTACCGGGAGAATTTCACACTGCCTCTCTGCACCCTCCTCACTCGTCACGCCCGCAGCGCTTGCGTGACACGCATCACTGCAACGTTGCCCGCGTTTCACGTTGCACGCCAAGGAAAACATGGACAGGCAATGGCTTCGAGCAATCCAACGGTTGTGGCGGCCCGCGCCCCGCACCTTCGAGTACGAGCCGGCCCTGCGCGCGGAACTGTTCAGCGCAGAACAGATGGCCACCCACGGTGCCCACCTGGCCCGCCAGCATCACCTTAGCCGCGACTCCACCTCCGACGCCCTGCTTCACCGACTCGCCGAGAATGCTGCGGTGCTGGCCAGCAGTTGCCAGGCCATGACCGTGGCAGCGCTCTCCAACCGTCGCGCAACGCCGGCTGCGGAGTGGCTGCTGGACAATTTCTACCTGGTCGAGGAGCAGATACGCACGGCGCAGAAACATCTACCCAAAGGCTACTGCCGCGAACTGCCCGGCCTGGATGATGGGCCCTCGCGTACCTTGCCGCGGGTCTACGACATCGCCCTGGAAACCATTGCCCACGGTGACGGCCGGGTCGACAGCGACAGCCTGAGCCGCTTCGTGGCCGCCTATCAGGTGGTCACACCGCTGACGCTGGGCGAGCTGTGGGGCATTCCCATCATGTTGCGCCTGGCATTGATCGAGAACCTGCGCCGGGTCGCTTCACGGGTGATGGCCAACTGGAACGACCGCAACCTGGCCAATGACTGGGCGGATCGCCTGATTGCCACCGCAGAACGCGACGCCAAGAGCGTGGTGCTGCTGGTTGCCGACCTGGCACGTTCGGCACCGCCGATGACCAGTGCCTTCGTGGCCGAACTGGCGCGGCGCCTGCAGGGCCAGAGCACCGCACTGATTCTGCCGATGACCTGGGTCGAGCAGGCCCTGGCCGAGTCTGGCCAGAGCGTGGAGCGCCTGATTCACCTCGACGCTCAGTTGCAGGCCACGGAGCAGGTGTCGATCAGCAACAGCATCAACAGCCTGCGCCTGCTCTCGGCCACCGACTGGCGCGAGTTCGTCGAGCACATGAGCGGTGTCGAGCACACCCTTGGCGAAGATCCGTCTGCGGTCTACGCCTGCATGGATTTCGCCACCCGCGACCACTACCGGCATGCCGTCGAGCGCCTGGCGCGCAGCTGTCCGCACTCGGAGATCGACATCGCCCGCGCCGCCATCGCCCTGTGCCGCGCGGCACCGGATCATGAACCCCTGATGAGCCACGTCGGTTTCTACCTGCTGGGCCCGGGGTTGGCCGATCTGGAGCGGCAACTGGGTGCGCTACGCTCCCTGGCCGAGCGCTGTCGGCGCGTGTTGCGCAAGTCGCCGCTGGTTTTCTTCATGACTCCGGTGGTGCTGCTCAGCGCGCTGCTGGCCTGGCCGTTCTACGGCATGCTGCGCGCCGACGGCTGGGGCCTGTGGACGTTGTTGTCGCTCAGCGTACCGACACTGGTGATGACCAGCCACCTGGCCATCGCGCTGGTCAACCGGCTGGTGACCCTCAGCCTGCCACCAGACATCCTGCCACGCCTGGATTACAGCGCCGGCATTCCCCCCCAGGCGCGTACGCTGGTAGTGGTGCCAACGCTGATCGGCAGCGCTCAGGACGTGGAAGAACTGGTGGATGGCATGGAGATACGCTTCCTCGCCAACCGTGATGCCAACCTGTATTTCGCCCTGCTCACCGATTTCATGGATGCCCAGAGCGAGGTGCTCGACGGCGATGCGCCCTTGCTGCAACAGGCCAGCCTGGCGGTCGATGCGCTGAATCTGAAATACCCCGAAACTGGCGCGTCGCGCTTCTTCCTGCTGCATCGCCCACGACGCTGGAACGCCACCGAACAACGCTGGATGGGCCATGAGCGCAAGCGCGGCAAGATCGCCGAGCTCAATGCGCTGTTGCGTGGTCATGGCCAGGACCGGTTTTCCCTGATCGTCGGCGATATCGCCGCGCTGCCGGAGGTCAACTACGTCATCGCCCTGGACACCGACACCCAACTGCCACGCGATGTGGCCCGGCAGTTCCTCGGCGCCATCTGCCATCCGCTCAACCAGGCCCGCTTCGATGCGCAGCAACGCCGCATCGTCAGCGGCTACGCCATCCTGCAACCCCGTGTGGGCATCAGCCTGCCGAGCATCGCCCGCTCCGCCTACGCCCAGCTGTTCGGTAGCGATGCGGGGGTGGACCCTTACACCCGCTCGGTATCCGACGTGTATCAGGACCTGTTCGGCAACGGCTCGTTCATCGGCAAGGGTATCTACGCCGTGGATTCCTTCGAGCAGGCCCTGCAGGGCTGCTTTCCCGACAACCGCATTCTCAGCCATGACCTGATCGAGGGCTGCTACGCCCGCTCCGGGCTGATCAGCGACGTACAGCTGTATGAAGAACACCCGGCGCGCTACAGCGCCGATGCCAAACGTCGGCATCGCTGGATCCGTGGAGACTGGCAGCTGCTGCCGTGGCTGATGCCCTGGACACCGAAACCCGGTGGTGGCCTGGAGCAGAACCGTCTGACCAACCTGGCCTGCTGGAAGATCGTCGACAACCTGCGCCGCAGCCTCGAGCCAGCGGCCTTTCTGTGCATGTTGCTGTGGGGCTGGTTGGCCAGTTCACAGCCGTTGCAGTGGAGCCTGGGGGTATTGCTGCTGATCATCGCCCAGCCGTTGATCAGCACCCTGCTGGATGTGCTGCACAAAGCCCATGACATCAACCTCGGCCAGCACCTGAAGGTAACCCTGCGCGATGCGGCGCAGCACTTCGGTCGTGCGCTGCTGACGCTGGTGTGGCTGCCGTTCGAGGCCTTCAGCAGCCTGGATGCCATCGCCCGCACGCTGTGGCGCATGACCATCAGCCAGCGCCACCTGCTGCAATGGAACCCCTCCCGAGAAGTGGAGCGCAGCAGCAACAATGACCTGTCTGGCCTGTATCGGCTGATGTGGGTGGCGCCGCTGCTGGCGGTCGCCGTGGCCATCGCGCTGCTCGGCCAGCCGGTGACGCTGGCAATCGCCGCGCCCTTCCTCCTGGCCTGGTTGCTGGCCCCGGCCATCGCCTGCTGGCTGAGCAGGCCGGCGGCCCATGTGCTGTTCGCCCCATCGCTCGAAGAGCAACAGTTTCTGCGCCGCCTGGCACGCAAGACCTGGGCTTTCTTCGACGATCATGTCGGCCCTGCGGACAACTGGCTGCCACCGGACAACATCCAGGAACGGCCGACTGCGGTAACCGCCCACCGAACCTCGCCAACCAACATGGGCATGGCACTGCTTTCGCACCTGGCCGCTCACGACTTCGCCTACCTCAGTGGCGGTCGCCTGCTCGCACGCCTGGATAGCGCCCTGACCAGCATGTCGCGGCTGGAGCGTCATCGCCGCCACTTCTACAACTGGTACGACACTCAGACCCTGCAACCGCTGCCGCCCCGCTACGTGTCCACCGTGGACAGCGGCAACCTGGCCGGTTTGCTGCTGACCCTGCGGCCAGGCCTGTACGAGTTGCCAAAAGCGGCCTTGCTCAGCCCGAACTGGCGCATCGGTCTGGCAGACAGCCTGGGCGTGCTGCATGAGGCAATGCTGGCGGGCGGGCTGGACGAGCACCTGCTCGACGAGGCGTTCAGCGAGCTGGCCACGACACCTACCCTCGACGCGCAGAGCCTGGCCGATATCAGTGCGGTACTGCAGCGCCTGATCACCCTCGCCCAGGGCCTGCAACCCGCTCTTTCAACGGCTGTCGAGGCCGACTACTGGCGCCAGGCGCTGCTCGCTCATTGCCAGGATCTGCACAGTGAACTGGCCTGCCTGACCCTACCCGGCAAGCCACTGGCCTCGGCCAGCTGGCATGAGCTGGCACAGCTCGATGCCACGCAATGGCCGGCAGCCGAACAGGCCCAGGTCCGCGCGGTGATCGCCCACGCCAGCGAGCGCATCGCCACGGCGCTGCGCCTGGCGGATCTGGCGGCCGAGCTGGCGGACATGGACTTCACCTTCCTGTACGACGCGCAACGCGAGCTCCTGGCCATCGGTTACAACGCCGATGACCAGCGCCTGGACGGCGCCTACTACGACCTGCTGGCCTCGGAAGCGCGGCTGACCAATTTCGTGGTCATCGCCCAGGGACAGCTGCCTCAGGACAGCTGGTTCACCCTGGGCCGGCTGCTGACCAGCAACGGCGGGGTCCCGGTGCTACTGTCCTGGACCGGCTCGATGTTCGAGTACCTGATGCCGATGCTGGTCATGCCCAGCTATGCCGGCACCCTGCTCGACCAGACCTGCCGCGCCGCCGTAGCCCGGCAGATCGAATACGGCCAGCAACTGGGCCTGCCCTGGGGCGTGTCCGAGTCCGGCTACAGCACTCTGGACGCCCAACTGAACTATCAGTACCGGGCCTTCGGCGTACCCGGCCTGGGTCTCAAGCGCGGCCTTGGCGAAGACGTGGTGATGGCCCCCTATGCCTCGGTGCTGGCGCTGATGGTAGCCCCGGAAGCGGCCTGCAAGAACCTCCAGCGCCTGGCAGGCATGGGCATGGCTGGCCGCTATGGTCTGTACGAAGCCATCGATTTCACCAGTGCCCGGCTGCCACCGGGGCAGAACGCTGCGCTGATCCAGTCCTTCATGGCGCACCATCAGGGCATGAGCCTGCTGTCATTGACCCATGTGCTGCTCGATCGCCCGATGCAGCGCCGCTTCGAGGCCGACCCGCAGTTCCAGGCCACCGCCCTGCTGCTGCAGGAACGGGTGCCGAAAAGCGCCGCGCAATACCTGCACACCGCCAATGCCTCGCTGGAGGGCAAGGTCGCCCGGGTCAACGAGAACAAGCTGCGGGTCTACACCGACCCGGGGCGCCGACACCCCGCCGTACAACTGCTCTCCAACGGCCGTTACCACGTGATGATCAGCAATGCCGGTGGTGGTTACAGCCGCCGCGACGATATGGCGGTCACCCGCTGGCACGAGGACATAACCTGCGACAACACCGGCACCTTCTGCTACCTGCGGGATGTCGACAGCGGGGATTTCTGGTCCTCGGCGCACCAGCCGACCTTGCGCACGACGCAAAGCTTCGAGGCGATCTTCACCGATGCCCGGGCCGAATTCCGCGTGCGCGAACGGGACTTCGACGCCCACACCGAGATCGTCGTCTCACCCGAAGACGACATCGAACTGCGGCGCCTGCACATCAGCAACCGGGGTGCGCAGCGCCGTACCCTGGAGCTCACCAGCTACGCCGAAGTGGTGCTGGCACCGGCCCTCAGTGACGCCCTGCATCCGGCCTTCAGCAAGCTGTTCGTACAGAGCGAACTGCTCACTGAGCTGCAGGCGATTCTGTGTAGCCGGCGGCCACGTTCGAGCGAGGAAAAGGTGCCGTGGCTGTGCCACCTGCTGGCCGCCCACGAGGTGGACATCGCGGCGATCTCCTACGAAACCGACCGCGCCCGCTTCATCGGTCGCGGGCGCAACCTGACGCACCCCGCCGCGATGGACAACGAGACGCTGTCCGGCACCGCGGGTGCGGTGCTCGATCCGATCGTCTCGATCCGCTGCCGGATCACCCTGGAGCCTGGCCAGACCGCCACCATCGACCTGGTGACCGGCGTCAGTGACAGCCGTGACGGTTGCCTGCAGTTGATCAACAAGTACCGCGATCGGCACCTGGCCGACCGTGTCTTCGACCTGGCCTGGACCCACAGCCAGGTGCTGCTGCGCCAGCTCAACACCTCCCATGCCGAGGCCCGTCTGTTCGAGCAGATGGCCGCGTCGATCATCTATACCAACCCCTCGCTGCGCGCCGCACCGGGCGTGCTGGCCGCCAACCAGCGCAACCAGAGCGGCCTGTGGGGCCAGGCGATTTCCGGTGACCGGCCCATCGTGCTGCTGCAGATTTCCGCCACCGCGCATATCGACCTGGTGCGCCAGTTGGTGCAGGCCCACGCCTACTGGCGGCACAAGGGCCTGATCGTCGACCTGGTGATCTGGAACGAGGACCAGGCCGGTTACCGGCAGGATCTGCAGGACGTGATCATGGGCCTGGTGACCTCGGGCAGCGAGGCGCACCTGCTGGACCGGCCTGGTGGCATTTTCGTGCGCCCGGCCCAGCAACTCTCCAATGAAGATCGCGTGCTGATGCTGGCCGTGGCCCATCTGGTGCTCAGCGACGAACGCGGCAGCCTCGCCGAACAGATTCATCGGCGTCGGGCAGAGCCCGCCATGCCGGCCTTCGATGCCCGCCTGCTGCCCAGGCCGGCGCCGCCAGTGGTGGTTCCGCTGGCTGACTCGTCGCTGATCCTGAGCAACCCCCATGGCGGTTTCAGCGCCGACGGCAAGGAATACGTCATTCACTGCCAAGCCGGTCAGCCGACCCCGGCGCCTTGGGTCAACGTGCTGGCCAACCCGAACTTCGGCAGCGTGATTTCGGAAAGCGGCAGCGCCTACACCTGGCATGAGAACGCCCACGAATTCCGCCTCACGCCATGGCGCAACGACCCGGTCAGCGACCCGGGCGACGAGGCCATCTACCTGCGCGATGAAGACAGCGGCCACTACTGGTCGCCAACCCCGCTGCCACGCCCTGGCAAGGGCGCTTACGTGACCCGTCACGGTTTCGGCTACAGCGTCTTCGAACACGAGGAAGGCGGGATTCGCAGCGAGCTGTGGGTCTACGTATCGCTGCAGGATCCGGTGAAGTTCTCGCACCTGAAAATCCATAATGTCTCCGGCCGAGCACGGCGCCTGTCGGTCACCGGCTACGTGGCCTGGGTACTGGGCGACCTGCGGGAAAAATCCTCCATGCACGTGGTCAGCGAGGCCGATCCGAACAGCGGTGCGCTGTTCGCTCGCAATGCCTACTCCATCGAATTCCCTGGCCGGGTGGCCTTCTTCGATGTCGACGCACCGCTGGCCAGCAGCACCGCCGGGCGCTGCGACTTCATCGGCCGTAACGGCCACCTGAGCGCCCCTGCGGCCATGGCCCAGCCGCACCTGTCGGGGCGCAGCGGCCCGGGGCTCGATCCGTGCGCGGCGCTGCGCGTCAATCTGCAACTGGCTGCCGACGAGCAGCGCAGCGTGACCTTCCGGCTGGGCGCCGCCCAGGACGCCAAGACCGCTTCGCGCCTGGTGCAGCGCATGCGCGGCGGCAACGTCGCCCAGGTCGAACTGCAGCGGGTGCGCGAGCATTGGCAGGACACCCTAGGCAAGGTGCGGATCGAAACCCCGGAGCCGGCCGTGGACGTGCTGGTCAATGGCTGGCTGATGTACCAGGTGATCGCCTGCCGCTTCTGGGCGCGCAGCGGTTACTACCAGTCCGGTGGCGCCTTCGGCTTCCGTGATCAGTTGCAGGACAGCATGGCCATGCTGCATGCCGACCCGGCCGCGGTTCGCCGGCACCTGCTGCTGTGCGCCGCCCACCAGTTCATCGAAGGCGATGTACAGCACTGGTGGCACCCGCCACTGGATCGCGGTGTACGCACCGGCTGCTCCGACGACTACCTGTGGCTGGCCCAGGCGACCAGCCGCTACGTTCAGGTCAGCGGCGATCACACGGTGCTGTCGGAAACCGTGGGCTACCTGGAAGGCCGTTTGCTCAACAGCGGCGAGGAGTCCTATTACGACCTGCCGCACCACTCTGCCCTGCAGGAAACCCTGTACCAGCATTGCGTGAGAGCCATCGAGCACAGCCTGGCACGGGGCGTTCACGGCCTGCCGCTGATGGGCCACGGCGACTGGAACGACGGCATGAACCGCGTCGGCGAAGGGGGCAAGGGCGAAAGCGTCTGGCTCGGCTTCTTCGGCTACGACGTGCTGCGCCGCTTCGCCACCACCGCCCTGCTCAACGGTGACGCCGAGTTCGCCAGACGCTGCGACGAGCACGCCGATGCCTTGCGCCTGAACCTCGATGCCCACGCCTGGGATGGCGAGTGGTATCGCCGGGCCTATTTCGACGATGGCACGCCATTGGGCTCGACCGGCAACGACGAGTGCCGCATCGACTCCATCGCGCAAAGCTGGTCGGTGCTGTCCGGCGCGGCACCCGATGGGCGCCAGCGCACGGCCATGGACTCACTGGAGCGGCACCTGCTGCGCCGCGACATCGGCCTGGTGCAACTGCTTGCGCCCCCCTTCGACCACGGCGTGCTCGACCCTGGCTACATCAAGGGCTACGTACCTGGCGTGCGCGAGAATGGCGGCCAGTACACCCACGCCGCGGTGTGGGCGAGCATGGCCTTCGCCGAACTGGGCGACAGCGCACGGGCATGGGAGCTGCTGCGCCTGATCAATCCGGTCAGCCACGGCAACAGTGCCGCAACCATTGCCACCTACAAGGTCGAGCCCTATGTGGTGGCCGCCGACGTGTATGGCATGCCGCCCCATGAGGGACGTGGCGGCTGGAGCTGGTACACCGGTTCGGCCGGCTGGATGTACCGGCTGATCGTCGAGTCGCTGCTCGGTCTGCAGCGCAACGGTACGCAGTTGCGCATGCAACCGGTGCTGCCGGCGGACTGGCGCGGATTCAGCCTGCACTACCGCTTCGGCTCGTCGTGCTACCGCATCACCCTGTGCTGCACGGATGCCGCCGACTCGACCCTGCACCTGGACGGCATCGCGGTCCAGGGCGACAGCATCACCCTGGTCGACGATGACCAGGATCATCAGGTCGATATTCAGTGGCCTCACAAGGGGCACCTTAAGGGGTCTGGCACACCGACGGATACCGATAAACCTGTCAGGGTGATCGCTCAACCGAACCAGCTACCGGAGTAGCGAACATGAACAGACCACTGACCGAAATCATCAAGGGAAAATGGCGGCTATTGGCAGGTCTGGCGCGGATCGTATGGGATGAACTGACGCTGGATGAGTTGCTCAAGTCCGGCGGCGACCTGGACAAGCTCACCAACCTGATCCAGAAACGCTACGACATGACCCACGACGAGGCGCGCAAGCAGATCGTCAGCTTCTTCGAGCGGCACCGCATGACCTGACCGGCAATCCATTCGAGGAATCAGCATGCTCGACACCTACTTCGTCATTGCCAACAGTTCGGGCAACATCATCCGGATGACTCGGCGCGATGCCCGACCGGACGATTCGGCTACCATCACTCACGTTCAGGCCTCGTCGGGCCTGGTCGAGCGCTATCAGCGGTTGCTAGACGGTGGCCAGGATCTGATCAGCGTCGAGCACTTGCTGCAGAGCGATTGCGGCACTATGTACGGCAGCGAACGGAGCGGCGCGCTGGCCGGGCGTATAGTGAGGAGCTCACTCGAATAATTCATAAGGGATTTCATGCCCGAAGACTGCATACCGCAGCAGAACCACTTGTTGGCAGCTCTGCCTGGTGAAGTCCAGCAGAGGCTCTTTTCACACCTGGAACATGTTCACCTGCCGCTCGGACAGGTGCTCTATGAGTCTGGCGAGTCCGTGCGCCACGTGTACTTCCCGACCGACTCCATCATCTCCCTGCTCAATGTCATGGAAAGCGGCGCCTCTGCGGAAATCTCCGTGGTGGGTAACGAAGGCTTGGTCGGTATCTCACTGTTCATGGGCGGCGAAAGCACCCCTAGCCGTGCCGTAGTGCAAAGCGGTGGTTACGCCTATCGCCTGCAAGGGCAGCGCCTGAAGGACGAGTTCAATCGCCACGGGGAAATGCTGGTACTGATGCTGCGCTACACCCAGGCACTGATCACCCAGATGTCGCAGACCGCCGTGTGCAACCGTCACCATTCGATCGACCAGCAATTGTGCCGCTGGCTGTTGCTGTCACTCGATCGCCTGCCCGGCAACCAGTTGACCATGACCCAGGAGCTGATCGCCAACATGCTCGGCGTACGCCGCGAAGGTGTTACCGAGGCCGCCGGCAAGCTGCAGCGCCAGGGCGTGATCGAGTACAGCCGCGGGCATATCACCGTGCTCAATCGCAAACGACTCGAACAGATGAGCTGCGAATGCTATGCGGTGGTGAAAAAGGAAACCGACCGCCTGCTGTCCTACATGCCGATGCGCCAATGACGCGCTGCAGCGCTCACGGCTGAAGGTGCAACGGCCGCGATGACTGCATCAGAGTGGTGAAGTGCTCTTCGCTCAGCGCTGCGCTGAACAGGTGTCCCTGCCCTTCGTCGCAGTGGGCAGCATCGAGAAAGGCCAGTTGCGCAGAGGTCTCGACCCCCTCGGCCACTACCTTGAGTTTAAGGCTGGTGGCGATGGCGATCAGCGCCCGGGCGATGGGATCGCTGCCGCCCGACGCAGTGATCGCGGCAATGAAGCGCTGATCGATCTTCAGCGAATCCATGGGCAACAGCAGCAACAGGCTCAGGCACGAATAGCCAGTGCCAAAATCGTCGATGCTCAACCGTACCCCAAGCTCCTTGAGCTGCCCCAACACCCGCTGGCTCGCCTGGGCATCGTGCATCAGCACGCTCTCGGTGAACTCCAGGTGCAGGCGCCCAGGCTGCAAACCGCAGGCGGCCAGCTCTTCGCACACCCCGGCAACGAAGGCAGGATGACGGAACTCGGCTGCCGAGACGTTCACCGAAATCGCTTCCAGGCGGATGCCTTGAGCCTCCCAGCGTACGACCTGCCGACAGGCTTCTTGCAGCACCCAGCGCCCCAGGCGGACCATCACGCCACTGGCCTCGGCAATCGGCACGAAGCGCTCCGGCAGGGTCAGCCCCCACTGCGGATGCAGCCAGCGCAACAACGCCTCGGCACCGGTTATGCGCCCGCTGCGCAGATCCACCTGAGGCTGATAGTAGAGCCGTAATTGCCGTTGTTCGATGGCCTGGTGCAAGCCGCGCTCCACCATCTGGCGCTCGCTGGCGCGCTGCTCCATGTCGTGCTGAAAGAACAGATACTGGTTGCGCCCGCTCTCCTTGGCGCAGTACATGGCCTGGTCGGCATTTCTCAACAGTGCCTCGGCATCGCCTGCATCGCTGGGATACAGGCTGATGCCGATGCTGCAGGTGATCTGCAGACGTTGCTCTTCGAGGAAATACGGGATCTGCAGGGCGTCGCGGATCTTGCGGGCGGTGAGCCCTGCACTGCTTTCGTTGCTATCACCGGCCAGCAGCACCACGAACTCGTCGCCGCCATTACGGCTCACCGTATCGGAGCCGCGCACGCAGGCCGACAGCCGCTGGGCCACGGCCTGCAGCAACTTGTCACCGAGGTGATGACCGAGTGAGTCGTTGATGCTCTTGAAGTGATCCAGATCGAGAAACATCACCGCCACCGCATTACCGGTGCGCCGGGAGAGGCTGATCGCCTGGTGGATACGGTCGTTGAGCAATGCGCGGTTGGGCAACTGGGTGAGGTCGTCGTGCTGCGCCAGGTGCGACATTCTGGCGGCGATGGCGTGGGCGGCACTGACGTCGCGGAACACGGTCACCGTACCGCTGATAGGGCCCTTGCCGTCACGGATCGAGGTTGCCGACTGTTCGATGGCCAGGGTGCTGCCATCGCTATGCATCAACAACGTACTGCCTGCCGTTGGCGTACGCTGGCTACGCCGCAGCAACCGCTCGACAGGGTTGTGGCAGGCAGTCCGGGTGACCCCGTCGAGCAACGTCATCACCTCGGCGATGGGCCGGCCCAGGGCCTCCGTACGCTGGTAGCCGGTCAGACGCTCGGCGGCGCGATTGAGGTAATCCACCTGGCCACAGACATCGGTGCCGATCACCGCGTCGCCGAGGCAATCCAGGGTGATCTCGGCGCGCGACCGGGCACTCAGGCGATGCATTTCAGCCAATTGCCGGTGGATGGCCGCGCTTACCGTGCGGGCCAGCAGGCCACTGCCGGTCTGCCCCTTGAGCACATAGCCGCGAGCTCCCCAGCGTTGAGCCTGGCGCGCCAGCCCCGTGTTGTCCGGTTCGCCGAGCAGCAACACAGGGACGTCCGCCGCCGACGCGAACATCCGCGAACATAGCGCGCGGCTGGCTCCGCCAAGCAGGCTGACATCCAGCAATACCGCATCGATACCGCGCTGCTTGAGGCGAGTGTCGGCCGCCGACAGACTGGCGACTCCCACGCAGTCGAACGAATCGTCCCGCGACTCGCTCAACGCGGCCTGCAAACCCTTGAACAGCTCCACTTCAGCGACCAGCAGAACCCGGTAGCTCATCACGCCCCACTCCCGTGCAGATTCCATTGCGGTGCAACTGCAGAGCCAGGCTGACGCATCACTGCGACGCAGCCCAGCCTGCTCCTTGAGTTGCCCGAGCGCTTATGCTCGCTTTGCGGACACAGGGTGTTGGCCAATTATCCTTGCTCTGCAACATTACAGATTCGCGGGGTACGGTCCGTGCGCTGACGCGCTTAAGCCACGGCCAGCAGCCGAGCGGTCGATTTCGAATGCGAACGCCCGGCTGCTGGCCGGGCGTTCGCGGGGCGTTGTAGTCGCAGGAGAATCAGTCAGATCTCGCTCTGCCTGCTACCCGGATCCTGAGGCAGCTCTTCGGGCTGCTCTTGCGGCAACTCATCCGGCTGGGCGTCGGTGTTCCAACCCGGGTCCTGCTCCAATGGCTCATCGTCTTCCTCCATGGGCCGCTGAGCACGCAACGAACCCGCTCCGCTGAGGACGTCCTGATAGGTGGCGCGAGTCGAGTCACATGCATTGTCGGTAACATTGACGTTCATGATGCGTACCTCTGATGAAGCCAACGATTTGGCCTCATGACATCCGAGAGGTGCACGTCAGGAGAGGTTCAGGGGATCACGGCACCGGCTGGCGGAAATAGCAGCATGGCCAAATACGCGCACGACCAGACATCTCATGCTCTGGACACAAGCAGCCCGCTGAATCGCCAAAGGTCTGCTGGCGTCGCACCAGCGCCCACGAAAAAGGCCAGTCGAATGACTGGCCTTTTCCATGCTGCTCACGAGCCTGATGCCCTTCGCGAGCCTCGCGCTTATTGCTGCGCGTCTTCGTCGTAGTCTTCCTCGCCGATGCCACCTTCGGGGTAGGCTTGTTCGGCGTCGTCGTATTGCGACTGATCGTCACCACCCAGAGCGCCACCGCCCAGGCCATTGGCCTTGGACATGACGAACATGGCGAACTCTTCGACGGTCATGTCCTGGCCGTTGAAGGTCACCTTGTCGTTGGCATAGTGCAGCGACGATTGCAGGGTGTCGCCTTCCAGAGTCAGCAGGCCGGTACCGAGGGCCATGCCGCTGCCCATTTCGGTGAACATGGCCGCCTGGTCTTCGATGGCCTTGGCGTCGGTTTGACCTTCGATCAGTGCCTGGGCACGGACGCCATCACCGATGATGGCCTTGGCGATGGACAGCTTGGCATCCAGCTTGGCGATCATCTGTTTGGCGATCTGGTCTGGCGCCTGCTCGAACGACTCGGGCTTGGCCAGGTCCAGCGCCATGCTCAGCGATGCTTCGCCGTTGGTGGTCTTGACGCTGAATTTTTCCAGGGCGATCTGTGGCTTGGCGGCCAGCAGCTTTTCCAGATCGGCCTTCAGACGCGTTTCGTCCTCGGGCGACAACGCCAGATCCGGCCCATCCTCACCAAGGGCCTGAGCCTCCTGGATGGGCTTGAGCTTGTCGCGATACAGCTCGAGCAAGGATTGCACCGCAGCGGCATCGAAATTCTGCAGCGACCAGAGCATGTGCATGCCGGCGAGGTCCTTGCCGTCGTAGCTGACCATGCCGATGTCATAACCCATGCGCCCACCAAGCACATTGCCGGTTTCCTGCAGGCTGCCGAACTGGGCGATGTCCTTGACCAGGACCGGGGGTTTGTCGCCGACCTTGATCTGCGCGGTAGCCAGTTTGAGGGCGCTGTCACCGAGGTAGAAATCGCCGCTGCCGCGCTTCTGGTCGCTGTCCAGGGTCAGGCCCCGCAGCTCGACCTGAATGGGTGCGCCCTCGCTGTCGGTCGCGGTCACGAGCAGGCTGTCCATGGCGCCAACGGCCTTGAATGCGACCGCATGCTTGCTGGCTTCGCCGTCCAGAGTCAGCCCGGAGAACTTGACCGTGGAGGTCGGCGTCGGCGCGAAGTCCAGCGGGGTGAGCACCAGCGTACCGCTGGTGGATCCGTCGTAGCCCAGGCTGCCCTGACCGGTGAGCGGCGCAGCGCCCTTGGCGGCATCGAACCACTTCTGGGTGTATTCGTTGGCTTCCAGTGCGTAGTTGCTGGCAGCCATGACCGGCCACAGATTGAGGCGTTTGAGGCGCGACGCAGGCAGCGGACCGTGCTCGATGTTGTCCACCAGCAGCACTTCCATGTGTCTGGGGAGGTTTTCCTTGTCCGGCGCGTCGAAGGTGAGGCGGTAGCGAGCGGTGCTGGTGAACAGGCGGGTTTCCAGCGACACCAGCTCCAGCTTGGCGGTGGCGCCCGAACCGAGCAGCGCGTCCTGGCTCTGCTGGTTGGCTTCTGCAATGGCGTTCTGCAAAACACCCGGCAACTGAGTGCCGGTGTACCAGGCACCGGCGGTGCTGAGCACGCCAACGGCTACCACTACGCCTACCGCTATTCCTGCAATTTTTTTCATCGTCTGCTCAATGCATGTCCGTGATGTGGATGGAGAGCCTTCCTGGCAATAACCCCTACGCGACGAGCGCGGCACTGCGAAAGGCGGCGCGAATGTTAGCACCATGCGGCCCGCGGCACTGTGCGATCGCTCGCTATTCTCATCCACCGGGACTGCCGCAGCGGCGCTGCTGGTCGACCGGAAAGGGCCATTGGCAGCAGCGGCATGACGCTTCATCGGCAAACTTCATTTCGCGTCGATATGAGCTGAATCCTTCTGGTTCGTGCGCAGTCATACCTCACCAGTAGCGCTCGAATCCTTTCGAGCCTTTCTTCCGGCCGGCTACGGGCCCTGATCGAGGTGCAGATATGGCTACGCAGAGTGAGATGGTGCTGGAGCAGGCCATGTTGGCCGTTTTGGGGGCCTGTATCGACCTGGGTTATGACGTCGACAAGCTGACCAAGAAAGCGCAGATGCTGATTCTCGATAACAGCAAGTACAACTACGTCGAGCAGCCCCACGCCACGACGCCACACGAGGCCATCGAACGAGCGCTGTCGACCGTGAAGAGCGCACCGCGCATCTAGCGCGGCCATCCGTTGCGGGCAACGGGAGATCGCAGGGCCACTCGAAGGACGGAACTGCGCCCGTCGATCTGGCACTCGTCACGTGCGCAACCTGTGAAACGCTGTGAAATCTTCGTGCAGTTGCGAATTGCTGTGAAGGCGACGCGCAGTGGCCATTTGCTTGCTGATAACGTCCGTGGTGAAGGCAGTATCGCTGCCACGCGTCATCAATCCACTGAGGGAGCAGGGCCGATGTCTACTACCGTTTCACCGACTGGCGGTAACCCGAATACTCCGAGTTCGTCGACATCGGTATTCGATGCGAAGCTGGACATCGCCAAGTCCAGCAAAACCCTGGCCGACTACATGCGCCAGAACGGCAAGGGTGCGATTACCAAACAGGAAGTCTCGCAACTGGCCAACGACACGTCGGGCAAGGTGCCCAGTGACGTCGTCGAGGCAGCCAAGTACATGCAGCGTCATCCTGACGTATTCACTGCCATCGAGACCCATGACGTGGCCGGCGCGGACGATCTCTCCGGGGTCTGGAACCTCGACTGGGCAGCCAGTGGCGGGCTCAAGGGCACCTCGACCGAAGCCATCGCCAAGATGCAGGACACCTTCGACTACGCGATCGCCAAGTCCGCGCAAATCACCGAGATCACCACCGCCAGCAAGGCCGAGCTGGACTCGACCAAGCAGCGGCCGAGCAACTGATACCGGGGCGCACCCGCAGCTCCTGCTCCCCGTCGAACGCCAGAGGATCGCAAGACCTCTGGCGTTCGGTCGTTGCCACTATCGCGCAACGATGTTCTCGAGCCTCGATCAGGGATCGAGCCGCCGACGCAGCCAGGAGAACGGCGCCAGCAGGCAGAACACCACATAGGCCAACAGGCGTATGGGGATGCGCGCCGGCAGCGGGGCCGGGCGCCATGGTGACTCGGGTACGAAGCGGCCAGGCGGTCTGAAATGCGCTAGCGGGCGGGTCAGAAAGCCGTGCCACAGTCCCTCATGCGATATCAGCACGCGCAAATTTTCCGGGATGAAGAAGCCCGAGTGGCGGTAGGTGTCAGTGCGCACGTTGAGAGCCGCCTGCGCGTCGTAACCTGCCACGCCGCCAGGCCCTGCCCCGGGAATGGCGTATTGCGCGTAGGGCACCGCACCATCCTGGCCGCCGACATGGTTGAGCACCGCTTCCACCCGGCCCTCGCCGACGAGCCGATCCCAGTCGAAATCAGGCCGCACGATGCTCGCTGCGGTGATGATGCGGCCGAATTTCAGGTCGGCGAAATCCGCATCCTCCAGCACGCGCGACAGCAACAGCGTGCCAAAACTGTGGGCGATGATGTCCGGCTGGGCGGGCAGCCGGCTTTTCTCCGCCTGCCGGATGGCGATCCTCATTCGCTCTCCCAGCCGCCTGGCGAGTCGGCGGTGCAGCCAGCGCGTGAACACATCGATGGTCGCCCAGCCGTATTTGTAGATGAGCACGGGGGCGGAATAGCTGAGGCGATTGGCGATTTCCCAGCTGAACTCTTCCTGCCATTTGGCGCGGCTGTTCATGCCATGGATGACGATCACCCAGCGGATATCGCGACTGGTCTGGCCCAGCAGCCGATAGAAATGCTCGACGACGGCCTCGCAGCCTTCCAGCAGATAGTCGGTATGGCAATAAGGGCATGACGCAGGCGGTTCGCCAGGTGGCAGGACTCGGCCGCAGCCGCGTACCGGGCAGCGATAGGCCTCGATTGTGCGGGCAGCCGTTGATGCCACCAGACTATCCAGGAACGCCAGCAGGCTTGTATCGCTGTCCGGGGCATCCACCGCGCTGGCGAACTGCGCGAGGGTGAACTCGAGTTCGACACCCTGCTCCAGGCGCCGGTCGATCTCCGCTTGCCAGCGGCTGTGCAGTGAGGGGCTCATGGTGCGTTGTTGTACTCCCAGAGCAGCTCGACGATGCGCACGATGTCCTCGCGCTTGCATTGCGCCCAGATCCGCAGCCGCGCCTCACGGCCATGGACCTGAACGGCGATACGGCGGCTGGTGCCATGTTCTTCGGCAGCGAAATGCAGCATGCCCTGGGCCCTGTCGAACTGGCCGGTATCCACGGCCTGCAGCACCACGCGCACCGGCTCCACGGCTTCGATTCCACCTTCGGCCAGGGTCGAGGCCATTTCCACATAACCGCCATCGAGTTCGAAGCGAGTGGAGTGCACGCCCTTGCCCTTCATCGCCGCCACCTTCACCGCCTGGTCCAGGGGAATCGGCAGCGCAGCGGTGTCCGGGCAGCCGATCGCCGCCAGGGTCATGCGCACATCCTTGAACACGGCCTTGTGGTCGATCTCGGGGTTACGGTGGATGAGGATCGCGCAGTAGGGATCGCCGAAGCGCCATTCGTAGCGCACCACGCTGCGGTCCAGCCGCTGCCGATAGGCATCGAAGCGATAACGCTCCAACCCTTCCTCGGTGACGAAATCCTTGGGTTTCCAGCGATTCCAGCCCGCCTTGCACTGGTGCCAGACCATCGACAGTCCGCCCTCGCTCAGGTCGATGTGCTTCAACTCCAAGGCCTCGGGGAAGTCCAGACTGGCACTGGCATGCAGCGCTGCGGCATGGGGGCTGGCCGCGATACCGGCAGCCAGCGCGCCGCTCTCGACCTGGGGTGGCTGGATCAGATAAAGGTGCTGATCGCCCCAGCCCTCGACTTCCGCCAGCCAGGCCTCCAGGGTTTCCTGGGTCAGCTCATCGGCATCGATGGCCGCATCCAGGTTGGCGGCGAAGTCTTCCTTGGTCGCGCCGATCCTGACACCGGTGCCACGCAGCAGCTCCTTGATGAAGGCATTGCCCTGGGCGACGATGACTCGCCGTACCAGTTCCTTGAGTTGCGGTTTGCTCAGCGGATCCGTGCCCATACCCTCTCCCGACGATGCGCAGCATCATGCGGGCGCGCCAGGAACGCGCCCCATGACATAGCTATACGCCATCATACTGCGAGAAGAGCGGTTTCGCTTCGTGCAAATCCACGCCAGCATTCACCACTGACTGCCCTGGGCTCAGGAACCGCAGTTTTCGCGGCGTTGCCGGCCATCTACGCCCACTCAAGCGTGGTGCAGGTACCAGCGCCAATCCTGCTCACCGACCTCAGCCATGAACTGACGGTATTCGGTCTGCTTGATCGCCAGAAACACCTTGAGAAATGCCTCGCCCAGGGCTTCTTTGGCCCAGCCGGACTGTTCCAGGGCACGCAGTGCTGTGAGCCAGTCGGTCGGCAAGAATTCGCTGGCCTGCTCGTAGCCGTTGCCGACGATGGCCGCGCCCGGGTCGATCTGCTCGCGAATGCCGTGATGGATGCCGGCGAGAATCGCCGCTGCCGCCAGATACGGGTTGGCGTCGGCGCCACAGATGCGGTGCTCGATGTGACGGCTGTTGGCCGGGCCACCTGGCACACGGAACGACACGGTACGGTTGTTCACGCCCCAGCTCTTGGCCAGCGGCGCATAGCTGTTGGCCTGGAAGCGGCGGAACGAGTTGGCGTTGGGGCAAAAGATCGCCAGGGAATCGAGCAGCGTGGCCATCATGCCGCCAATGGAGTGGCGCAGCAGCGGTGCGCCCTGGGGGTCTTCGCTGGCATAGAGGTTGTTGCCCTGCTCATCGGCCAGGCTGACGTGCAGGTGCATGCCGCTGCCGGCCAGATCACCGAACGGCTTGGCCATGAAGCAGGCCTGCAGCGCGTGCTGGCTGGCCACGCCCTTGACCAGGCGCTTGTAGCGAATGCCTTCGTCGATGGCCTGCAGCGCATCGAAGCGGTGCTCCAGGGTCAACTCGACCTGGCCCGGCGCGTACTCGGAAATCGCCGTGCGCACCGGCAGGCCCTGCACTTCGCAGGCGGCATACAGATCGTCGAGGAACGGCTGCAACTGCTCCAGCTCGTAGACACCATAGACCTGCGGCGCCTGGGGGCGCACGCCGTTCATTTGCAGAGCCGGTTGCGGACGGCCCGTGGCATCGCGCTGCTTGTCCAGCAGGTAGAACTCCAGCTCCACGGCCATCACCGGATGAAAGCCGTCGGCCTTGAGGCGTTCGATCACCCGCACCAGGGCATGCCGAGGGTCGGCAGGGGTGGCGGGCAGGCCCTGGGTCGGGTGCATGCTCACCTGCAGTTGCCCGGTGGGCGTACTGCGCCAGGGTTGCAGGGTCAGGCTGCCGGGCAGCGGGTAGGTCCAGCAGTCGGCATCGGCCACTTCCCAGACCAGGCCGGTGGCCTCCACATCCTCGCCCTGGAGGGTCAAGGCCAGAATCGAGCTGGGCAGTGGCCGGCCATTTTCATAGATCGCCAGCAGCTCATCACGGTGCAGCAGCTTGCCACGCGGCACGCCATTGGCATCGATCAGCATCAGCTCGATGCTGCGCACCTCGGGGTGGGCGGCGAGAAAGTCGCGGGCTTCCTGAATGTCGGCGAATTGCATGGTCAGCTCTCGTAAAAAAATGGCAGGAAACACCGGCCTGGTCCCCTGCCCCACCTTCACGGCGTGGCACGAGGATCATGCCAGTCAATCGACCGTACAGGTCAGGCACGCGCACCTGGCATCGCCAGCAGCTCGGTCAGCCCCTCATCGAGGGTGGCGAGCAGCGTGTCGACATCGGCGGCGCTGGTGTCCGGGCAGCACAGGGTCATGTTGTGGAACGGCGTGATGAGGATGCCACGGTTGATCAGGTACAGGTGCAAGGCCATCTGCAGGCTGTCATGAAAGGCCGCTTCTGCCTCGGCACCGGTTTTCGGCGAGGTGGCGCAGAACTGGAATTCGCAGCGCGCGCCCAGCTCGGTGACCGACCAGTTCAGCCCATGCTTGGCGATCAGTTGGCGCAGCCCAGCGGCCAGTCGCGCGGCCAGCGGCAGCATGTGCTCGTAGGCTGCCGGGGTCATGACCTGCTCCAGGTTGACGCGCATGCAGTGCATGGCCAGGGCGTTGGCCGACAAGGTGGTGCCCATGCCGCTATGGCCATGGCCGTGGCTGGTTTCGCTGGCGTGTTGCTGGGCCAGGCGCATGGCCTGCGCCATCTCATGGCTGCAGCCGTACACCGAACACGGCACGCCGCCAGCAATGGGCTTGCCGAGGGTGATGAAGTCCGGTTTGAGGCTCCAGGCGCGGGTGCAGCCGCCAGGTCCAGTGGAGATGGTGTGGGTTTCGTCGATGATCAGCAGGCTGCCGTAGCGTTTGCTCAGTTCGCGAACCTTTTCCATGAAGCCCGGCTCGGGCAGCACCATGCCGATATTGGTCATCGCCGGCTCACAGAGAATCGCTGCCACGTCGCCTTGGGCCAGTGCCGCCTCCAGCGCGGTCACATCGTTGAAGGGCACGGCCCGGCTGGTCTTGGCCAGGTTGCGCGCCTGGCCGATCAGGCCGCCGCGGTGCACGGTGCGGCCTTCCTTGCAGCGCACCATCACATCGTCGACGGTGCCGTGGTAGCAGCCGTCGAACACCAGCAACACCTTGCGCCCGGTGATTGCGCGCGCCCAGCGGATCACGAAGCGGTTGGCGTCGGTGGCGGTGGTCGCCACCTGCCAGAACGGCAGGCCAAAGCGCTCGGCAAGCAGTTCGCCAGCGATTACCGCATCCTCACCGGGCAGCATGGTGGTCAGGCCATTGGCGCCCTGCTCGGCGATGGCCTGGGCGATGGGATCGGGCGAGTGGCCGAACATACTGCCGGTGTCGCCGAGGCAGAAGTCGATGTACTCGTGGCCGTCGACATCGTAGAAGCGCGCCCCCTTGGCACGGCTGACAAACAGCGAACTGGGCATCGACCAGTCGCTCATCCAGTGCATGGGCACCCCGCCGAACAGCGACTTGCGAGCACGCTTGGCCAGCTCGACGGATTTCGGGTTGCGCTGCAGAAAACGCTCGCGCTCGCGGCTGGCGAAGGTCTCCACCGCCGACTCGCTGATTCCACTGTTGAACATGAAGAAAGCTCCTGTTGTTGTACCCATCAGGTCGCCGCAACGCTCAGTTGCCGGCCGACACACCACAGTCGATTGCCATGTCGGCGCCGGTGATGGACCGTGCGCCGCTCTGGCAAAGGAAATACGCCAGGTCGGCCACTTCGCCGGGCTGGATGAAGCGTGCCGCCTCGCCTTGCGGGTACTTGGCCAGCAGGTCCCGGTAGTACGCTGGTTGGTCGCCGTTGCCGTAACGCTGGGCCTGGAACGCCAGCATCGGGGTCTGCACATCGCCCGGTGACACGCTGTTGCAGCGCACGCCGGACGGCGCCAGGTCCAGCGCCAGCGCCTTGGTCATGAGGGTCACCGCGCCCTTGCTCGCGCAGTACGCAGCGGCGTTGCGATTGCCCTGTCGCCCGGCGTCGCTGGAGATGTTGACGATGGCGCCCTGGCTCTCGCGCAGCGCCGGGATGCTGGCCGAGCACATGAAGAACGTGGCCTTGAGGTTGACGTCCAGCACGATGTCGAAATCGTCTTCGCTGAACGACTCGACCGGCCCTTCCCGCCACACCCCGGCGCAGTTGACCAAGGCGTCCAGCCGGCCGGTGCTGGCGAGCAGCGCCGCGACCACCGCCTTGCAGGCGCTCGGCTGGCGAATATCGGCAGCGTGGGCGCCGGCCAGCTTGCCTTCGGCCTGCCGGGCAGCAAGCGCGGTAGCGTCCAGGTCGGTGCCGAACACGGTCCAGCCGCCTGCATTGAAACGCTCGCACATGGCCTGGCCGATACCTCCCAGGGCACCGGTGATCAGAACGACGGGCTGCATCGGGTTCGCTCCTCGGCCCGCAGGCCGCTCGAAGGGATAAAAAGAGGGGTTGGCGCTCAGGGCGCCTTGTTCTCGATCAGGCTGTTGCCGCCATCGATCACCAGCGTCTCACCGGTGATGTAGCTCGCCTCGGGGGACGCCAGGAAGGCCACCGCGGCGGCGACTTCTTCGGGGTGGCCAGCGCGGCCCACTGGTACGTAGGCAGCGGCACGCGCCTCTTCCGGCTGGGCGCCGCCGGTGGCGATCCAGCCAGGCGCCACCGAGTTGACGGTGATGCCCTGCCCGGCCACTTCCAGCGCCAGCGACAGGTTGAGCCCGACCATGCCCGCCTTGGCCGCGCTGTAGCCGGCTTCGCCCTGATTGCCGACCCGCGTGCCGGTCACCGAGCTGACATGCACCACACGGCCATAGCCGCGCTGCTGCATGCCTGGCAACACGGCTCGGGTGAGCAGAAAGGCGGTGGTCAGGTTGCGCGAGATCGACAGGTTCCATACGGCGAGGCTCATCTTCGACACCTCGACGAAGGGCTCGGGGCTGCCTTGCATGGCCATGCCGGCGTTGTTGACCAGGATATCGATGCGCCCCCAGCGCGACTCGGCCCAGGCCGCGAAATCCTGCACCTGCGCCTCGTCGGTGAGGTCGACCGCACGGCCCTCGGCCTCGAAACCGGCGGCGCGCAGCTCGGCCACGCGCTCGGCGATGCGCGCGCTGCTGGCGGTGACGATCAGCTTCACGCCAGCCGCACCAAGCCTGCGCGCGATGGCCATACCGATGCCACGCTCGCTACCGGCCCCGCTGACCAACGCCACCTGACCTGCCATTGCCCTGAACATACCGACCTCATCCCACGGGTTTGATGGGCTGGATGCTAAGCGCATAAATCTGATACAAAAAGACAACTGTTATCAGAGAAACTGACAACCATGGTGTTCACCAGCGAATCGTTGCGGGTATTTCTCGCCGTTATCGATCAAGGCTCGTTTTCCGCCGCAGCCCGTGCCCTGGGCCGGGTGCCCTCGGCAGTGAACATGGCGGTGTCGCAACTGGAGGCGGAACTCGACCTGGTCCTCTTCGACCGTTCGACCCGCAAGGCGCTGCCCACCCCTGCCGCTCGGGCCCTCGAGCCCCAGGCCAGGCAGGTGGCCAGCCAACTGAACCTGCTCGATGCCCATGCGTTGCAATTGCACAAGGGCCTGGAAAGAAGGTTGGTCCTGGCGATGGCCCCGGAACTGCAAACCGGCGCCTGGAGTCGCCCGCTGACGACTCTGGCCCGGGAGTTTCCGACGCTGGAAATAGAGATACGCTCAGCCGCGCAGACCGATGCGGTGCGCATGCTCCACGAGGGCAGCGTTCAGGTGGCGTTGATGTTCGAACGCCCCGGCATCGACGAACGCGAAGCCTTTGCCGAGGCCGGTAGCCAGTTGCTTACCGCAGTCGCGGCGCCGGGTTACCCGTTCACCAGTGAAGGCGAACCGCTGGACGAGGCGCACATGGCGAACACGCGGCAGATCGTGGTGGCCAGTGGCGACCCCAATGCCTCGGACCCGCAGATCGTACTGTCCCATCGCGTGTGGCTGACGGACAGCTACATGGCCACCCTCGATCTGGTGCAGGCTGGCATGGGCTGGGCCTACCTGCCACAGCCGCTGGTTCAGCCGATGATCGCCTCCGGCGTGCTGGCTGCGGTCAAGTTCGACAACATGGCCAGCCAGATACGCCTGTGGGTCGATGTCATCTGGTACAAGAGCCGACCTCTGGGCCTGGGGGCACGCCGCTACCTGCAACTGCTGCGCGAGCAGGTCGAGGCCGGGCCGGCGCGTTCGTAAGCGCCCGCTCCGCTGCAGCGTCCGAACTTCATCGACCAACCGCCAACGCCCGTTTAGGCTACGACTCTCGGAAGGTTGCCCGAAGCCCAGGCAACCGGGACTCGCGCAGCTGTGGCCTGGCCCGGATCGCTCACCGCATCGAGGCGGGCGATCTGCTCGGTCGACAGCTCGAGCGCCAGAGAACCAAGGTTATCGGTGAGCTGCGCGAGGGAACGTGGGCCGATGATCGGCGCCGCGCCGTGAGTGCCGGCCCAGGCAATCGCAACCTGGCCCGGGTTGATGCCCAGCTCATCGGCAACCGAGATCAGCACGTCGAGAATCTGCGTGCGCTGCGCCGAGTTCTCGGCCTGGAATACCCGCCCACCGAAGCCTTCGGCCCGGCCCTTCTCGCCGTGTCGGTATTTGCCGGTGAGCATGCCACCACCCAGCGGCGACCAGGTGACGATACCCAGCCCCAGGGCATGGGATGCCGGGAACAGATCGGCCTCGGGGTCGCGATGCACCAGGCTGTGCTCGAACTGCGCCGCCGCGATGGGAAGCGCACGCGTCAGCTCCGCCAGGGTAGCCGCATGGGCGAGACGCCAGGCCGGAAAGTTCGACAGGCCCGCATAGAGAATCTTGCCGGCACGAGCCAGATCGTCGAGGCCACGAATCACCTCTTCCATGGGCGTCACAGCGTCAGGATGGTGCACCCAGTAGAGATCGATACGGTCGGTCTTGAGGCGCTTCAGGCTCGCCTCGACCGACGCGACCATCGCCTTGCGGCTGTTACCGGTGACCAGGCGGTTGGCATCGGCTGCCGCGCCGTTGGCGAACTTGGTCGCGAGGACGAAATCCTCGCGGCGCCCCTCCAACAGCGTACCCAGCAGCGCTTCGGACTGGCCGAACTGATACACGTCGGCTGTGTCGATGAAGTTGCCACCGGCTTCGGCGTAGGCGTTGAAAATGGCCTGGCTGGTATCAGGGTCGGCACCATAGCCCCAGCCGGTTCCAAAGTTGCCCGTACCCAGCGCCACCTGGGAAACCTGCAAGCCCGTTTTGCCGAACGTTGTGTACTTCATGCTGTTCTCCACCGCCGTCAGGCAGCCACTGTTAGAGGTCGATTAGCGCTATTGCTCAGGGCGGCGAGGCACCACCAGATTGCCCACGGAAACCTGCACGACCTGGCCATCCTGATTCAGCGTGGTGGTGCGCATTTTCACCAGCCCTTGAGTAGGCTTCGACCTGGATGGCCGCACCTCCAGCACCTCGAGCTCCACGCGCAGCTCGTCACCGGGCCTGACCGGCAACGGCCAGCGCAGCTCATCGAATCCGGCACCGACGATGCCGCCCGCAAGTTTCGGCTCGCAGTCCACCAGCAGGCGCATGGTCAACGCTGCGGTGTGCCAGCCGCTGGCGGCCAGTGCGCCGAAGATCGAGGTGCTGGCAGCGGCTTCGTCGAGATGGAATGGCTGGGGGTCGAACTCGGCGGCGAAGGTCTTGATGGCCTCCGCGTCGAGGCGAACCCGGGTAGTGCCAACGAAGCGTTGACCCGGTTGCAGGTCGTCCAGGTAGTGGATGGTCATCTTCAGGCTCCCTCTTTTTCGGGCCGCGAGTGCGGCACCAACAGGTGTTCTTGGTGGCCGGACACCGCGAATGGCCGGCGACGTCAATCCGCCTTCTCGGGGAAGGCCGCGAGAATCTGCACGCGACAGGCGTCGATGATCTCGTCCGCCAGCGCAGAGTCGTCCGGGCAGGCGCGCGACAACACGATTGCCCCGACCGCCTGTGCGAGCTGGCCGATCATTTGCGCTCGCGCCTCCTGGCTTCGAGAGCCGTCCTGCTGCTGGAGCGTTGCCAGCAAACCCTCGATGCCGTCAGCGAATATCGCCTTGATCTGGTCAGGCTGACGCGCCGCATCGCCGCCGAGGGCGGCCATGGTGCAGCCAGGCCCACGGGCATCTCGGTGTTGTCGGGAAACGTAGAATTTGAAAAAGGTGGCCGCGTCCACATCGCTGCTGCGCTCCAGGGTTTTCGAAATCCCGCACGCAGCCGCTTCCGCCATCAGGTCGGCCTTGGAGCCGAAGTGCTTGTAGAACCCGCCATGGGTGAAGCCGGCGGCGGCCATCAGGTCGGCCACGCCCACTCCGTCATAACCACGATCACGAAACAGCGTTGAAGCGGTTTCGACGATCAACGCTCGGTTCGCCTGGGCCTGGGCCTTGGTGACTCGCATATCCACATGCCTCCTGGTGAATCGCCTATCGATGCGTCAAGCATACATTGATGTCGATCATAATCAAAAAATATTGACAATTAAGATTACGATCGACATCTTAATTGCACGACGCCCCGACGACGCGCGTCTCCCCCCAATCAGCGAGAGCCTCCATGACCAGCCTTACTACCGTCCTCATCACCGGCGCTTCCTCCGGCATCGGCGCCACCTATGCACAACGCTTCGCACGCCGCGGCCATGATCTGGTTCTGGTGGCGCGTGACCAGACGCGCCTGGATGCCCTCGCGACCCGCTTGCGTGCAGAACATGGCGTCGCCGTCGATGTTCTCCAGGCTGACCTGACTCAGCCAGCCGATCTGCTGGAGGTGGAGGCGCGCCTGCGCGATGACGCACGGATCGGCGTGCTCATCAACAACGCGGGTGTGGCTCAATCCGGCAGCTTCATCGAGCAGACGGCCGACAGCATCGACCGCCTGATTACCCTCAACACCACTGCCCTGGCACGCCTTGCCAGCGCCGTCGCGCCCCGGTTCGCCGCAGCAGGTGCCGGTAGCATCGTCAACATCGGTTCGGTGGTTGGCCTGGCGCCGGAGTTCGGCATGTCGGTTTACGGCGCGAGCAAGGCCTTCGTGCTTTTCCTGTCGCAAGGGCTGAACCTGGAACTGGGTCCCAAAGGCGTTTACGTGCAGGCCGTGCTGCCGGCGGCGACCCGTACCGAAATCTGGGAGCGCGCAGGCATGGACGTCAACGCCCTGCCCGAGGTGATGGAGGTGGACGAGCTGGTGGACGCGGCGTTGGTCGGCTTCGACCGCCGCGAGCTGGTAACCATTCCGCCGCTGCACGACGCAGCGGCCTGGGGTGGTCTGGAAGCAGCACGCCTGACCCTGCTCTCCGGTATTCGACAGGCCCGTGCGGCCGAACGTTATCTGTCTCCCGAGGCTCAGTGAGGTCAACGACATGCAGCCATGGGTACTGATCACCGGCGCGTCGAGCGGTTTCGGTGAAGAATTCGCCAGGCAGTACGCACAGCTCGGGCACCGCCTGATACTGGTGGCGCGGCGCCTGGATCGCCTCCAAACGCTGGCCGAGTCGCTGCGCCAGCAGCACGGTATCGAGGTCGTGGTGGAACAGGTCGACCTCGCGGATATCGAGGCGGTCCGTGATCTGCATCGCCGTTTGAATCAGCGCGGCATCGAGGTCGACGTGCTGATCAACAACGCCGGGCACGGGCTCCAGGGCCCGTTCCTGGACGGCCCGCTGGACTCCGCCCTGTCGATGATCGGGCTGGATATCGCCAGCCTCACGGCCATGACCCACCTGTTCGGCCAGGACATGCGCCGGCGCAAGCGGGGCAAGATCCTGCAGGTCGCCAGCATCCTGGCCTATCAGGGTGTCGAGAGTTTCGCGGTCTACTCGGCGGCCAAGGCCTACGTGCTTCGTTTCGGCGAAGCCTTGCACAGGGAGTTCAAGGCGGATGGCGTGACCGTCACCACGCTGTGCCCGGGCATGACCGACACGGGCTTCGCCAGCACGGCAAAGCAACGCATCACGCCAGCCCTGGAGGCCGTGATGATGAAGACGCCGCCCGTGGTGCGCGCAGGTATTCGCGCCATGAATGGCGGGCGTATCAGCGTGGTTCCCGGTATTGCCAACAAACTGAATGTAGTGTTCATGTGGGCGACGCCGCGCTGGCTTCACCAGGCCGTGCTGGCCCGAATAATGGCTGCGTGATCGTCAACGGTAATAACGAGATAACCCGCTTGGCGTCGCCAATTTTCCAGTTAACCGTACTTGCAGGTACCGCTGAGCTTTCAGCGGCCACTTATCCCAGATGGAGTGAGTCATGTCCGACGTTCTGTTCAGCCCCTTCAAGCTGAAAAGCCTGGATCTTCCCAACCGTATCGTCATGGCGCCCATGACCCGTGGCATGGCGCCCGAAGGCATTCCTGGCCAGGCGCATTCCGAGTACTACAGCCGGCGCGCTGCCGGTGGCGTGGGCCTGATTCTGACCGAGGGCACGGTGATCGACCGCCCGGCCTCGCGCAACATGCCGGGCATTCCATTCTTCCATGGCGATGCAGCGCTGGCTGGCTGGGCTGAAGTGGCCAAGGCCGTACATGCGGCCGGCGGTCGTATCGGCCCACAGATCTGGCACACCGGCTCGACCCGCTCGCGTGGCGAGTGGGTGCCTGATGCACCGGTCGAAAGCCCCTCCGGGCTGGTGGCCCCCGATGATCCGCGCGGCGTGAGCATGACCCTGGAAGACATCGCCGATACCGTGGCCGCATTCGCCAGCGCTGCGGCGGATGCCAAACGTCTGGGCTTCGACACGGTCGAGCTGCATGGCGCCCATGGCTACCTGATCGACCAGTTCTTCTGGCCGGGGACCAACACCCGTACCGATGCCTTCGGCGGTGCGACCATCGCCGAGCGTTCGCGCTTCGCTGCCGAGGCGGTACGCGCCGTTCGCGCGGCCGTTGGGCCGGACTTCCCGCTGATCCTGCGGGTCAGCCAGTGGAAACAGCAGGACTACGCCGCTCGCCTGGCGACCACGCCAGAGGAAATGACCGCCTGGCTGGCGCCGCTGGTCGAGGCCGGCGTGGATATTCTGCATTGCTCGCAGCGCCGTTTCTGGGAGCCGGAGTTCGCGGATATCGACGGCGAACAAGGCCTCAACTTCGCGGGCTGGGCGAAGAAACTCACCGGGGCAGCGACCATCAGCGTCGGCTCGGTAGGGCTCGATGGCGACTTCTTCGGCGCCTTTGGCGGCAAGGGCTCCGATGCCGCGGTGCTGGACAACCTGCACCTGCGCCTCGAGCGTGAAGAGTTCGACCTGATCGCCGTCGGCCGTGTGCTGATCTCCGACGCACAGTGGGCCAACAAGGTCCGCAACGGTGAGCCGCTGCCGGGCTTCAATGCCGCCGACCTCGCCACCCTGGCCTGATCGTCGCCGCGCAGTTTGCGCACTTGAAACGCCAAGGACCCGCAGCCGACGCTCCGCGCCCTTGGCGTTTTCCTCTCGTGCCGCGGATGCGGCAATTCACCACGCCGGCTGCACGTGCCAAACCTTACCGCAGTGGTAAAGTTCGGCCCCATGAAACTCGCCCGCGATGAACGCTCACTGATTGCATGGATGCTCTACGCCAGCGTCCTGTTCAGTCTGTTCGTCTGCGGGATTCATCATGGACAGATGAGCGGCCTCGCCCTCAGCGGTCTGAACGGTGGCTATTGCGCCTCTGGCAGTGACCACGGCCAGAGCTACGACGACGGCGGTTCCAGCCAGTCTCAGCAAATGAGTGCGCCGTTCAACTGCCCGCTGTGCTCCTCCTCTTCCCTGGCCGTCGCCGTCAATACCGCCAGCTGGAACATTGGCCATCTGCTCTCGGCACTGCCGTCGCCAATCGTCGCGCGCAGCCTGGCACAACCGCCACCGCGCTATCTATGGCCCTCCCTGAATCCCCGCGCCTCCCCTTTTCGCCTCCTCGCCGTGTGACCCAATCAGCCTGATTCCATCGGCCTGCGCCCGCGCGCGGCCGGGAAACAGCGTCACTTGTTCCGCGTGGAAAACCTTTGATGAACACAACAGATACCCCTCTGCCGCCACCACTCGCGCGCCATTCGGCGCCAACCGTCATGCTCGCCTGCCTGTTCGCCCTCACGCCGCTGAGCCAGGCCGTTGCCGACACCCGCAGCCCCGGCGATTCGGTCGTCACCCTGGGCGCGGTCAGCGTCGTTGCCGGGCAAGCCGGCCCGCTGGCCAGCCACAACATTCTCAGCTCGGTCGATGTGCTCGGCGCCGACATCCTCGAAAAGCAGCCGGTGCAATACAGCTGGGAACTGTTCAGCCGAGCGCCCGGCGTGATGCTGACTCAATTCAACCAGGGCACCACCTCCGGCAAGCTGTCGTTTCGCGGCTTCAACGGCGAGGGTGAGGTGAATGCCGTCAAGCTGCTGATCGATGGTATTCCCAGCAATACCAACGACGGCAACATGCCCTTCATCGATATGGTCTTCCCGCTGGAGATCGACAGTATCGAAGTGGTGCGCGGCACCAACGACCCGCGCTACGGGCTGCACAACATCGCCGGCAACGCCAGCATCAATACCCGCCAGGGCGGCAACGACGGCAAGTTGCGGCTGCGCTACGGCAGCTTCGACACCCGTGAGCTGCAACTGGTGAAGGGCGTCGAGGACGGCAACTGGAGCCAGAACTATTCGTTCAGCTACCAAGGCAGTGAGGGCTACCGGGATCATGCCAAGGCCGAGCGCATGAGCTTCGCCGGCAAGTGGTTCTATACCGCAGACGATGACGCCTGGCGTGCCGGTCTGATCGCCCGGCACTACACGGCCGATGCCGACGAAGCGGGCTACCTGAGCCGTGCAGACTCCCGCGAGCGGCCTCGGCAGTCCTATGCCAACAACGCCACCGACACCGGTGAGCGGGAAATGAACCAGCTCAGCCTGCACCTGGATGCCAACCTCTCGCAGACACTGAGCTGGGCCAGCAAGGCCTACGTGAACACCTTCGAAGACCGCCGCTGGACGCAGTACTGGCGCACCTCGTCGCAGCAAGAACGCTACGCCGACGAAACCCAGTACGGCGCGCTGAGCAGCCTGACCTGGCGCCCCGAGGTGGAGCACCTGCATGCCTTCGCCCTGGAGGGTGGTGCCGAGGTACAGCGCCAGGAGAACGAAAGCCTGCGTTACCGCACGCAGCAGCGCAACCGCGTGGCGCAGACCCGCGATCAGCAGTTCGACCTGAATGTTTACGGCACCTATGTGCAGGCGGTGATCGAGCCCACCGACACGCTGAAGATCATCCCGGCGTACCGGGTCGACAAGCTGTATGGCGGCTACGTCAATGGTTTGAGCGGTGAGCATGCCGACGTCAATGACTATGGTCTGATCAAACAGCCGAAGATCAGCGTCGTCTACTCGCCCTGGGAGCAAGCCAGTCTCTACGCCAACTGGGGCCGCAGCTATCAGGTCGGTGTCGGCTCGGCGGCTTATCGCCTGGCGACCCTCAGCGACGACCTGAAACCCTCGATCAACGATGGCTGGGAAACCGGGATCAAGTTCAAGCCAGCCGCCTGGATCGATGGCCGTATCGCCTACTGGGAACAGAAGGCCTCGGATGAAGTGCAGCGCAAGCTCAACGACGCGGTCGGCGATGCCGAGAACGTCGGCAAGACCCTGCGCAAGGGTTGGGACCTGCAGCTCAACCTGTACCCCAGCGACGCCAGCAGCCTCTGGCTGTCCTACTCGCAGCAGTTCTCGGAGATCCTCGAGCCCAACCCCAACCTGCCGGCCAGCAAGGGCAAGGAGATGGATCACGTGCCCCATCACCTGTACGCCGCAGGCTCGACCTACCAGCTGACCCCTGAGCTCGAGCTGTCCGCCTGGCTCAACGGCCAGAGCGACTATTACCTGGAGCGCACCAACAGCACCGGCAAATTCGGCGATTACGTGCTGCTCAACCTGGGGGCGGTTTATCAGCTCACGCCCACCCTGAGCGTCGACGTGCAAGCCAAGAACATCACCGACCGCTACTACGAATACGCCTGGTACGACGACAGCGCCGGTGTGCAGCAATCGCTACACGCTGCCGGCGATGGTCGGGCGGTCTATGCAGGCTTGACGCTGGACTTCTAGAGGACGGCCATGGCCACGTAGCGACTGCATACGTGGCCATGCCGCGATGACGCTAGCTTGCCTCGCCCTGCTCTTCGTCACGCAACTGGCTGCTCAACCTGTCACAGCTCTCCGACCAGTTGCTCAACCAGTCGGGCAGTGGCGGCGATTGTTCGGGCAAATTCAGCTCCAGCGCGAACGCTCCTGGCGACACGTTACCATTCGGCCCGCGGAACAACCCGCGCATGATGACCATGCCCAGCACCCGGCCATCCTTCACGAAGCGGTGCTCGATAAAGCTCCATTTCTCATCCCAACCCAACATCCGGGTATGAATGTCGAACGATTGGAACAACTTCAGTTCGCGGCGAAACTTGCCCCATACGTCACCGACGATGGGCAGGGCACGATGCTTCAGGGCAACTCGAAACGCGCCGCTGCGCAGCACGTAATCCATGCGTCCGACATCGGCGAGGGTGAAGTAGCGACCGTTGGTGACATGCCGGTTCAGGTCCAGGTCCAACGGCCAGACGCGCATGCGCACCACCGTCGTTTCGAACGCGGAGACCGGGCGGCGCCAGGGGCGGCGCAGAAGCATCAGGAAAAGGCGAAACCAGAGATTCATGGAGCGAGAGCCTGCACGAACGAAAGAGCGTGCACTGTAAGCGCCGCTCGTCAGGCGAGGTAGCAGCAGAACTGCCTTACTCCATGGGATTTACGCAAACCAAGCCACGCTGAAACGCATGGACTGCAAGCCGATCATCGAACAGCTCATGCTAGCGGCGACTTCCCAGGCCGGGTGCGGGGCCGGAATGCCGTTCGGGCCATGGCCTGGTCGCTCGGCCAAGGCTGCGAAGCTCCTGCACCCTTTTGGTCTGGGCGATGAAATCGAGCATCACCGCCTGCACCAATGGCCCATTGGCCAACTGCGCGGTGCTCAGGCACCTGACACCCAAGCACTGGCCTTCGTTGGACATAGCCGTGAAGCATATGCCCGTAGGGCCTCTCTCGAGGTCCAGCTGGCAGCCCGTTTCCTCGGTAAATCTATTTATATATATGTCCATAAGCTTGTGAGGCGCATAGGCATAAATCGGTTCGCATTGTATCGATACCACTCGTCAGGGGTTCGCTTGCAGCGCCTGCCGGGCCGCTCGGAACCCGAGCGCTGATCACCCCACGCCCGTGGGCCCCTCGATGACCTGGCGCACCTTGCGAGCGAGGTCGTTCGGCACATAGGGTTTGGAGATCACGTCGAATTCGCTGCCACCGGCGTCGGTGCGCTCCAGGGAGTTTTCCGAGTAACCGGTGGTGAGCAGCACCCGTTGGCCGGGCTTGCGACGCCTTGCCTCGCGGGCGAGCATGACCCCATTCATGCCACCGGGCATGATCAGATCGGTGAACAACAGGTCGTAATCGGCCGCTTCGAGCATTTGCAAGGCTTCCCGAGCGTTCAGGGCGATCTCTGCCACGTAGCCGTAGTCCTCGAGCACCATCTTGGCCAGATCCGCGACATCGGGGCGATCCTCGACGACCAGCACGCGCTCGGTGCCATTGCGCTCGCCGGATCGCTCTTTCGACGGGCTGTGGATGACCTGACTGTCATCGGCTGGGAAATACAGGCGCAAGGTGGTGCCGACACCCTCCTCCGAATAGATTCTCACGGTGCCGCCAGACTGCTTGACGAACCCGTAGACCATCGACAGACCAAGGCCGGAGCCTTTGCCTTCCTCCTTGGTGGTGAAGAACGGATCCATCACCCGCTTGCTTACGCTCTCGGGCATGCCCATACCATTGTCGGTGATGGCGATGCTCACGTAGCGACCCGGCATCAGCCCGTCATAGGACATGCTGCCCAGGTCCTCGACCACCACGTTCTTGGTTTCGATATGAACCATTGGATGGTCGCGCCCTTCGAGAGCGTCGCGCGCATTGATGAGGATATTGAGAAAGGCGACCTCGGCCTGGGTCGGATCGATCCGGCAATTCCATAGCGAATTTTCCAGCGTCAGGCGCAGGTTCACCCTGCCCAGGGTTCTTTCGCCGAGTTCCTGGAAGCCATTGACCAGCCCATTGAGATTGAGCACCCGGCCTTCGAGCTTCTGCTTGCGCGAGAACGCCAGCAACTGCTGAGTCAGCGTGGCAGCGCGATCGGCGGCGTTGCGCGCATTGTGCACGCAGCGGCGGATGCGATCCTGATCGTATTCGGGTTTGCTCGCGGTGCGATCGAGCACCTCGAGATAACCGATCATCACCTGCAGCAGGTTGTTGAAGTCGTGGGCGATACCGCCAGTGAGCTGGCCCAGCGCCTCCATCTTCTGCGCCTGACGCAGCCCCTCCTCGGCATCGCGACGACGGCTGATATCGAGCTGCGAGGCGAAGAAATAGATCAGTTCACCGGCATCGTTGTACACTGGCGAGATGAACAGCGCGTTCCAGAACGTCGAACCGTCCTTGCGGTAGTTGATCAGTTCAACGGCTATCTCCTTGCGCTGCGCGATGGCTTCACGCACCTGCGTGACGACGGAACGATCGGTTTCCGGCCCTTGCAGAAATCGGCAGTTCCTGTCGACGATTTCCTCGACGCTGTAGCCCGTCATCTCGAGGAACGCGTTATTGGCGAAGATGATCGGGTTATCGTCTCTATTCGGGTCGGTAACGATCATCGGCATGCGGGTGGTTTCCACCGCAGCGAAAAAGATGTTCTTGCCGGAAGCAGAGATATCGCCGGATGAGGAGTTATCGACCCGGAAGTTCTGTTTACCGCTGGTAGACATCGGCTTTACCTGTATGACTGTCGCAGCCAGCGAAGCGGCCGCTCTGTATAATTCGAGCAAATGGCCATCAAGAAGTTCTACAGGCAATGTTCCATGTACAAGTTCGAGCGGTTTGTGGCGAGCTTATTGGCGACCGACCCAGCAGCCACGAAGTCGGCAGCGGTGCTGCGCTGAAACAATGAACCTGTGAACGCCAATGCCTCTAATGGCAAACTCCTGGCTGTCGCCCGTCCGCAAGCGCAAGGTGCCCTCGTGCAATCCAGCAAAGATTTCGATTGGTCATCGACGCCGCTTGGCGCACTCGAGAATTGGCCAGCCGCGCTACGCACCACCTACGGCATCATGAGCACCAGCAGCTTCGCCATGTGCGCGACCTGGGGCCCGGAACGCACCCTGATCTACAACGACGCTTACATACCCTTCCTCGGTGATCGCCATCCCAAGGCGCTTGGCATGGCGATACACCTCGTCTGGAGCGACGTGTGGGACGCCATTGGCCCACTGGTGGAAAAAGTACTGGCTGGCACTCCGATTCATGACCAGAACATGCACCTGGTGATGACCCGCAACGGCTACCCCGAAGACACTTACTGGACGTTTTCCTACAGCCCTCTGGAAGACGCCTCAGGGGCAGTCGCAGGCTTCCTCAACGTAGCCATCGAAACCACTCAGGTGGTGACGATCCAGCAGCCCGCCATCGCCAACGCCGAGCGCGTGCAACTGGCCCTCGCGGCAGGGGCCATTATCGGCACCTGGTTCTGGGATCTGCCCACCAACCGCTTCACCGTGGACGAGGCGTTCGCCCGCAACTTCGGTCTGGACCCGGCGCTTGGCCGTGACGGCCTCAGCCTGCAACAGGTGGTCGAAACGGTTCATCCCGACGATATTCAGAGCCTGCTCGATGCCATCAACGAGGCAATCTCCCGCGGCGGCCCCTACGCCCACCAGTATCGGGTGCGGCGGGCCGATGGCCGTTATTACTGGCTGGAGGCCAATGGGCGCGTCGAGCTGGCGGCCGATGGCAGTGGGCTGAGTTTTCCTGGCGTGTTGATCGACGTGGAAGAGCGACGCGCCATCGAGGGCGAGCGCGACCGTGCCATCGCCCGGGTCATGGCGCTCAACGATGAACTGGAGCAGAAAGTCATCGCGCAGACCTTCGAGCGTGGTCGCACCTGGCAGATAACGCCGGACCTGCTTGGCGTACTCAACGACGATGGCTTTTTCGAAGCCTCCAACCCCGCCTGGCAGGCGACCCTGGGCTGGACCGAAGAGGAACTGTCCAATACCCACTTCCTGGCATTCGTACACCCCGAGGACCAGGCCGATACGCAACGCGTCTGGCGGCAGATCAAGGAGGCTGGCGAGCCGGCCCTGGGCCTGGAGAATCGCTTCTGCAGCAAGGATGGTGAATGGCGCTGGCTGTCCTGGGTGGCCGTGCCCAGTGGCGGCAAGACCTACTGCTCCGCCCGGGACGTGACCCGCGAGAAGCTCAACCGGGCCGAGCTGAAAAAGCGCACCGCCGAACGCGACCGCCTCTGGGAAAGCACCAATGACCTGATGGGTTCTGCCGGGCTCGATGGTTATTTCAAGACGATCAATCCTGCATGGTCACAATTGCTTGGCTGGGAATCGGAACAGCTGCTTCGCGCGCCCTTCATGGACGTGGTGGTCGAAGAAGACCGGGCCGATGTCAGCGCCCTGATGCAACGCCTCGGCAACGGTGAGAAGGCCAGCGGCTTCACCAGTCGCCTGCGCTGCAAGACCGGTGAAGCACGCTCGTTCCTGTGGACGGCCGCGCCGGACGCACAAGGCAGCATCATCCATTTCGTCGGCCGCGACGTCACCGCCCAGCACATGGCTGAAGAGTCGCTGCGCCAGTCCCAGAAAATGGAAGCGATCGGACAATTGACCGGGGGTATCGCCCACGACTTCAACAACCTGCTCGCGGGTATTTCCGGCTCGCTGGAACTGATGCATCTGCGCATCGAACAGGGCCGCTTCCATGAACTGACCAAATACATGGGCTCGGCGGAAACCGCCACCCGCCGTGCCGCCGCCCTGACCCATCGCCTGCTGGCCTTCTCGCGCCGGCAGACGCTGCTGCCCAAGCCGACGGACGCCAACCTGCTGATCGCCGGCATGCTGGAGATGATCCAGCGCACCGTGGGCCCGGCAATCAGCCTGGAAAGCGAGTTGCTGCCCGACCTGTGGACCGCACTGGTGGATGCCTCGCAGCTGGAGAATACCCTGCTCAACCTGTGCATCAACGCCCGTGACGCCATGCCCAATGGCGGCGTGATCAGGACCACCACGCAGAACCTGTGGATAGACGCCAGGCGGGGTGCGACGCTCAACCTGCCCGAGGGCCACTACCTGAGCCTGGCCGTGCAGGACAATGGTGTGGGCATGTCGCAACAGGTGGTCGCCCGTGCAGTCGAACCCTTCTTCACCACCAAACCGATGGGCGAAGGCACCGGTCTCGGCCTGTCCATGGCCTACGGTTTCGCCAAGCAGTCCGGCGGCCAGATGCGCATCACCTCGACGGTGGGCGAAGGCACGGTAGTGACCCTCTACCTGCCACGTCATGACGGCAAGGCGGAAGTCGAGACGACGCCCTCCTCCATCGCCGGGCTCGAGCTGACGCCCGGGGGCAGTGGCAAGACGGCGCTGGTTGTCGATGACGAACCGGCGATCCGCATGCTGGTCAGCGAAGTGCTCGAAGAACTTGGCCTGCAGGTGATCGAAGCCGGCGACAGCGCCGAGGGCTTGAGCATTCTGCAATCGGAAACGCAGGTGGACCTGCTGATCAGCGATGTCGGCTTGCCAGGCGGCATGAACGGCCGGCAAATGGCCGATGCCGCACTGACTCGCCGACCGCAGATGCCCGTACTGCTGATTACCGGTTACGCGGAAAACTCACTGCTCACCGATGGCCAGTTACGCCCGGGAATGACGGTGCTGACCAAGCCGTTCACCCTCGATGCGTTGGCCTCGCGCATACGCGAGTTGATGGTCGGCTAACCGTCGACGCCTCTTCAAGGCTCAAGACGCATGGCCGCGCGATCGGCAGCTCGCGCGGCAAACCGCTCTCAGCCCAGAGCGTCCTCGTAGTCCTTGACGTAGTCGCTCGCCAGCGCGGTTTTCTGCTGCTGGGTGAGCATCTTGCCGGCCTGCTGGAAGAAGGTGTGTTCCTCGTCCTCCAGGTGATGGAAGATCTTCTCCTTCAGCTTGCGAGCGGTGGCGATCCACGAAGGGCTGGAAGGATCGGTTTCTTCCAGGGTCTCCAGCAGTTCGTCCATCTCGTGGTGCTCGGCGACACCGTGGCGCGAAAGATCGACACCGGAGTCGTGCTTCATCAGCGGCGAGTAGAAGAACCGCTCTTCCGCTCGCGCATGGGCGAGAAGCTCCTCTTTCAGCTCACGGTAATACTGGGCGCGCTCTGGCGAATCGCCCTGGGTGGCGACCAGCGCCTCGGCCATGGCCCGCTGGCGATCGTGGCTTTCTCGCAATGCTTCGAATATCTGCATGGGGTTCTCTCATCAGGTTACGGATTGTCCGTGGCCTTTCGAGGCCATCTGCAGAGTCAGACCGAGGCGGCAAAATCGTGGTTCAACCAATAAACGCGCGCGACCGAGCCCACCGGCACATGCAGCAGGACAAAAAGCAGTGGGTGTGAGTGGTGTATCAGTGCTGCGAAAGGATGGCGGTCAGCAGCCCGGGAAAGCGCGTATCCAGCTCGGCGCTGCGCAAGGAGTTCATGTGCGTGGTACCGATGTTGCGCGTATGCACCAGACCGGCATCACGCAGCACCCTGAAATGGTGAGACATGCTGGACTTCGGGCGGCCGCCATCGAGCTCACCACAAGTGGCCTCCGCCACACCGGCCAGGCAGCGAACGATCTCCAGGCGAACGGGGTCACTCAGGGCGTACAACAGACGCTCGAGTGTCAGGTCACGGGGATCGGGATGTTTGAAGGGGCGCATGGTGCACATGATAACGGGGCTATCGACAATTGCCATAGTTCGATTATGATCGAACAACAGTAACGAACGAATCAATCTGGAGTTAGCCCATGTCTGCGCTGTTCGAACCCTTCAAGCTGAAAGACGTCACCCTTCGCAACCGCATCGCCATCCCGCCGATGTGCCAGTACATGGCCGACGGCGGCATCATCAACGACTGGCACCACGTTCACCTCGCTGGCATGGCCCGTGGCGGCGCCGGCCTGGTGGTCGTCGAGGCTACCGCCGTTGCCCCGGAAGGCCGCATCACCCCCGGCTGCGCCGGCATCTGGAGCGACGAGCACGCCCAGGCATTCGTCCCGGTGGTGCAAGCAATCAAGGCCGCTGGCTCGGTGCCAGGCATCCAGATCGCCCACGCTGGCCGCAAAGCCAGCGCCAATCGCCCATGGGAAGGCGACGACCACATCGCCGATAACGATTCACGCGGCTGGGAAACCATCGCGCCATCCGCCATCGCCTTTGGCGCCAACCTGCCGAAAGTGCCGCGCGCCATGACCCTGGAAGACATCGCCCGGGTACGTCAGAACTTCGTCGACGCGGCCCGCCGCGCCCGTGACGCCGGTTTCGAATGGATCGAACTGCACTTCGCCCACGGCTACCTGGGCCAGAGCTTCTTCTCCGAGCACTCCAACCAGCGCACCGACGCCTACGGCGGCAGCTTCGACAACCGTAGCCGCTTCCTGCTGGAAACCCTCGCTGCCGTGCGCGAAGTCTGGCCCGAGCACCTGCCGCTGACCGCTCGTTTCGGGGTGCTCGAATACGACGGCCGTGACGAGCAGACCCTCGAAGAATCCATCGAACTGGCCCGCCGCTTCAAGGCGGGCGGTCTGGACCTGCTGAGCGTCAGCGTCGGCTTCACCATCCCCGACACCAACATTCCATGGGGCCCGGCCTTCATGGGGCCCATCGCCGAACGCGTACGCCGCGAGGCCGACCTGCCGGTGACCTCCGCCTGGGGCTTCGGTACGCCGCAATTGGCCGAAGAAGCGGTCAAGGCCGGCCACCTCGACCTGGTGTCCATCGGCCGCGCCCACCTGGCCGACCCGCACTGGCCGTACTTCGCCGCCAAGGAACTGGGTGTCGACAACGCCTCCTGGACACTGCCAGCCCCCTACGCCCACTGGCTGGAACGCTACCGCTAAGCGGCGATAGCGCGGTCGCCCGGCTGCATCGGTAGCTGGGCGAATACAAATACCTGCGACTGCGATCAACGCGCCTTGAGCCCGTTCATCATCAGGTCCAGATTCTGTACCGCAGCACCAGCCGCACCCTTGCCGAGATTGTCGAACACGGCGGTCAGTAGAACCTGTCCGGACTCGTCGTTACCCAATACCGCCAGCCGCATACCGTCGCTTCCATTGAGTGCTTGCGGATCCAGATGAGACAGCTCATTCGCCTCATGCCTGGGCATTACCTGCACGTACCTGGCAGCGCGGTAGTGTGTGGCCAGGCAGTCATGGATCTGCTGTGCACTGGCGCCTTCTGATAGAAAGCGGCGATGCAGAGCAATGGTCAGTACGATGCCCTGCCTGTAGGCACCATAGGCGGGAACGAAGACCGGCCGTTCAATCAGCCCGCTATATCGTTGAATTTCCGGTACATGCTTATGGGCGAGGCCAAGCCCGTAAACCTGCAGCGCAGGGGCCTGCAACGAGTGCTCTCCTTCGTACTGATCCACACCCGCTCGGCCTTTCCCGGAATACCCTGATACGGCATGAATGACCGCGGGATAATCTCGTTGCAGCAACCCCGCTGCCAACAATGGGTGCAGCAAACCTATAGCGCCGGTGGGGTAGCAGCCGGGATTGCTTACTCGATTTGCCGTCGCAATCCTGCAAGCCTGCGCGCAGTTCATCTCGGCGAAACCGTAGACCCAATCCGGATGAGTACGATGTGCAGAGCTGGCATCGATGACCCTGACGTGCGGACTTTCAATAGCTGCCACGGCATCACGAGACGCCTGATCGGGCAGACATAGAATCGCGAAGTCGCACGCATCGATGGCATCGGCACGACGCTTGGGATCCTTGCGATCTTCGGGGGCCAGCGTCACCAGCTTGAGATCAGATCGACTGCGCAGGCGCTGGTGGATCTGCAAGCCGGTGGTGCCCTGATCGCCGTCGATAAACACGGTTGGAGACTTCATGCTTCTTCACTCGGGGAGAAAGAATTTCATCCTCCAAGAACCAGAAAGATTGTAAAAGTTGAATTTATAAATCCTATAATTCATATTTTATGAACAGAGACAGCCATGCGTGAAGTTAGCCTGGATCGCCTACGAACACTGGTCGCTGTCGCTGATCTGGGCTCCTTTGCCCAGGCTGCCACTTTGCTGAGCTTGGCTCCGCCAACTGTAAGCCTGCACATATCCGAACTAGAGTCACGCGTTGGCGGCAAACTGCTCACCCGTACTCGCGGCAACATTCAGCCCTCTGCGATTGGCTACACACTGATTGAACGCGCACGCCGTTTACTTGCAGATGCCGAGCAAGCGCTGGACGAGGTGAGACGGCAGGTACAAGGACTGACTGGACGCGTGCGGCTAGGCGCTTCCACTGGCGCGCTTGCCCAATTGCTACCACAGGCATTGGAGATACTGAGCGAGCGTCACCCGGCAATCGATATTCAGGTCTCCGTACTCACGTCACAGGAAACACTGAGGCACCTCACCGAAGGCCAATTGGAAATTGGTCTGGTCGCACTACCGCAGCCAGCCATCAAGAATGTGCAGATCACACCGTGGCGCCGCGATCCCGTAATGGCTTTCCTGCCTGCTCGCTGGAATTGCCCCGACTCGGTGACTCCACAGTGGCTGGCAAATCAACCGCTAATTCTGAATGACAAAAGCACCCAGCTTTCAAGATTGATTACCGAGTGGTTCGCACCCGCCGAAAAGCTGCCGACACCGCGTATCGAGCTGAACTACAACGACGCGATCAAGAGCCTCGTCGCAGCAGGATACGGTGCCACGCTGCTTCCCCACGAAGCGTCCACACCGCAACCCGACCCAAGAATCCTGATGTGCCCGATAACCCCTGAACTGTGGCGGCAACTCGGCATTGCACACCGCGGCAAGGATCTGGAACGCGCGACACAGCACGTTCTCGATGTGCTGTGGGAACTGCATACGGATAAGGCGTCAGCCGACTAACCAAAGACCCTGAAGTCGACCACTTCGTTGGTTGCGCAATCACCGAAGAGCCGCCTGTTAGCGGCGCAAACTGCACACGATTGATCACCTCACAAGTTGCTTGCCGTTCATCGGCGGCACAGCGCATGATGCGGCCATTCCCTGCCTGCGGTACCTCCGATGCCCCATCGCCCTGCCCCCTTCCCGCTCGATGAGGAAGAGCGTGTTCTTTCTCTGGAACACCTCGAGGTTCTCGACTCCGCTCCGGAGCAGGGCTTCGATGACGTGGTGCAACTGGCGACCACCCTGTGCGAAACACCGATCGCTCTGGTGTCACTGGTCGACCGCGAGCGGCAGTGGTTCAAGGCGTGCATCGGCCTGGAGGTCAGTGAGACCCATCGCGATCTGGCGTTCTGTGCCCATGCGATTCTCGAGCCCGAGGAACTGCTCGTCGTGGAGGATGCCAGCCAGGATCCGCGCTTCCAGCACAGCGCTCTGGTACTCGGCCCGCCCTACATCCGTTTTTACGCAGGTGCGCCGATTCGTACCGATGCGGGCCACCCACTGGGAACCGTCTGCGTGATCGACACACGACCACGTACGCTCAGCGCGGCGCAGCGCGTTGCACTACAGGCGCTGGCACGGCAAACCGCAGCGCTGCTGCAGTTGCGTCTGCTCGAAGTGCAGCGTGAACAGCGAGCCGGTGAGTTGATCGTGCAGTTGCAGCAGGCTCAGGCTCAACACCGCGAGGCTGAAGAATCGCTGCGCCATGCGCGGCGCGTGTCCTCTCTGGGAATGCTCACGGCGAGCATCGCCCATGATGTGAACAACCTGCTGCAAGTGCTGAGTGCCAGCCTGCAGATGGCTCATCTGCGTGCCCGTCGACCGGCGGACGTGGAGCGTTTCTGCCAGACCGGCCTGCAAGCGGTGGAGCAAGGTGGCATGCTGATCCGCCAGTTGCTGGCCAACGTGCGCCAGGACGGCCCGGAGCTGGCCTGCGTCGATATCAGCGAACGCATCGAAAGATCCCGTGACTTGTTCGCTGGCACCCTGGGCGATGCCATCGAACTGAGCTTCGACCTGGCGGCCAGAGACGTGGCGGTGATGTGCGACGAGGTGCAGCTGCAGGCCGTGGTGCTCAACCTGCTCAGCAACGCCCGCGACGCCATGCAAGGCCGCGGTCAGGTGCAGATCGCCACGCGCCAGCAACAGGTCTCGGGGGACTCGCTGCTGGGCGACGGCACCTACCTGGTGCTCAGCGTCAGGGACACTGGCCCGGGCATGTCCGAGGAACTGGCGAGCAAGGTGTTCGACCCGTTCTTCACCACCAAGCAGGCCGGCCAGGGAACCGGGCTGGGGCTGGCCCAGGCGCGTGATTTCGCCAACGACACCGGCGGTGACGTGCGTGTCGAAACGGCGCCAGGCGCCGGCACCACCATGAACCTCTACCTGCGAGTGCTGGGCCGCATCAGCGCCGTCGGTCGAGCAGGTTGACCACCAGACGATCCAGCCAGCCCCACAGGCGCTGACGCAGACGCTTCCAGAACGGTCGCGCCTGCCACATCTGCAGGTCGACCTCACGGCTCTGCGGGAAGTCGACTTCGAAGCTCCGCTGCACCGCCTCGGTGAAATCCGCGTCCAGGGTCTCGACGTTGGCATCCAGATTGAAACGCAGGTTCCAGTGGTCGAAGTTGCAGGAGCCGACACTTGTCCAGTCGTCCACCAGCACCATCTTCAGATGCAGAAACCGCGGGCGGAATTCGAAGATACGCACACCGGCCTTGAGCAATCGCGGGTAATAACGCTGACCGGCGAAGCGCACGGGTGGGTTGTCGGTGTGCCGGCCACTGAGCAGCAAGCGAACGTCGACGCCCCGCGCCGCGGCCTTGCGCAGAGCACGGCGCACTTTCCAGGTGGGCAGAAAATAGGGTGTGGCCAGCCACACGCGCTGCTGCGCGCCATTCAGGGCGCGGATCAACGACTGCAGAATATCGCGGTGCTGGCGGGCATCGGCGTAGGCCACCCTGCCCCAGCCCGCTCCGGCGGACGGCAGGTGGGGTAGCGGCTTGCGGTGCGGCGTGAGGTAAGGGCGCCAGGCGAAACGCGCATTGTTGGCCTGCCACTGACGGTCGAACAGCTGCAACCAGTCGGCCACCAGCGGCCCGTCGATCTCCACCATCACTTCGTGCCAGGCGCTTACCGGTTCGCTGGGCGTCCAGAACTCATCGGTAGAACCGGTTCCACCGACGAAGGCGACCCGGTCGTCGACCACCAGCAGCTTGCGGTGATCACGGTACAGATTGCGCGCCCCGCGGCGCCAGCGTATCGGGTTGTACCAGCGCAGCTGTATACCGGCATCGAGCATCGATTGCCGGTCCTGCTGGCCAAGCCCCTGGCAGCCGAAGGCGTCGAACAGACAGCGCACCACCACGCCCCGCCGTGCGGCTTCGCACAGGGCACGCAAGAGCGCGTCGGTACAGGCACTGCTGACCACCAGATACTGCTCGAGCTCGACCGTTTCCCGGGCCGCGTCGATGCACGCGATCATCCGCGGGAAAAAGGCAGGGCCATCGTTGAGCAGGGTGAAGCGATTACCTTCCCGCCAGGGAAATACCTGACCGGACATCAATCGTTCTCAGCGGGCAAAAGGTAGGACGACGGGCGCATGGCATTTCGGCCGAGGGCTAGGGATGCGCCACGATAGCCGCCCGCGAGCGCCTTGCAAAGCGCCACCCAAAGGCTGCCATGGGGCTCGTGCATCACTGCCGCTGGCCGCACATCCGACAGCGGCCTCCCACCATCACTCCCGTGCAGCGCTGGCAGTCGCCGTTCAGGGTGCCGCGGCGCCAGCGCCAGATCTGCAGCAGACGCTGCACAGCCCACAAGGCCCCGCCCGCCGGTAGCAGGACCATCCAGGGAAAAAGCGCCCGCACGGTCGGCGCCCAGGATGCCAGCGCAGCCCCCTGCTGCGACAACAGCACCAGAGCCATCATCAGGATCGCGCCGCCGATGATGAGGATGAAGGGCACAGCCAGGTTTCTGACGAAGAACATCCGCGCACACGCTCAAGAACTATCGGGCGCCTATGGTAAGCAAGGTTGCGCAAAGACTGAACCTGATCGTTGGTCGCCCCTGTCACACAAGCATCATCGAAGCTTCACAGTGGTGACACCCGCCCTGCCTAGCCTGCAATTGTTTCCTGAGTTTGCTCAGGTCAGCAGGCCAATCCGGTTCGAGTGCGCAGCAACGCTGCCCCGACCGCAACGGAGGTAAGGCATGACCCAGAACGCCATGGCACCCGCGCGCAGCACCACTCCCCGTCGCCTGCAGGCAGAACGCCTGACCACCTCGCGCGCCCTGCGCGAAGCACAGGCCCTGCGCTTTCGTGTGTTCAGCGCCGAGTTCGACGCCAAACTGAAAGGCGCCGAGTTGGGCCTGGACATGGACGACTACGACCTGCACTGCCAGCACATCGGCGTGCGCGACCTGAACAGCGGCGAGCTGGTGGCCACCACGCGCCTGCTCGACCATCAGGCCGCAGCCGGCCTCGGCCGCTTCTACAGCGAAGAAGAATTCGCCCTGCATGGCCTGCGCCACCTGCAAGGGCCGGTGCTGGAGATCGGACGCACCTGCGTGGACAGCGCGTACCGCAACGGCGGCACCATCGCCGTGCTGTGGGCCGAGCTGGCCGAAGTGCTCAACGAGGGCGGCTATCGCTACCTGATGGGCTGCGCCAGCATCCCCATGCAGGACGGCGGCATCCAGGCGCAAGCGATCATGCAGCGCCTGCGCGAGCGCCACCTGTGCACCGAAAACCTGCGTGCGGAGCCGAAAACGCCGCTGCCTGCCCTGGAGCTTTCCGGCAACGTCATCGCCGAGATGCCGCCACTGCTCAAGGCTTACATGCGTCTGGGCGCGAAGGTGTGTGGCGAGCCGTGCTGGGACAAGGATTTTCAGGTCGCTGACGTGTTCATCCTGCTCAAGCGTGACGAGCTGTGCCCGCGTTATGCGCGGCATTTCAAGGCGGCGGTCTGAGTGAAAACTTGCTGGCGGCAGCCGGGCGCGGTAGATAATGCGCCGCAGGTTGCCGCCAATGGCTCACGGCTGCGACCAGCGTACGCGTCCACCCACCGCCCTGCAGGTCAGAAACCGCCTATGAGTAAACTGCGTTTGTATGTGCGTCTGATCCGCCTGCTGGTGGTGATCGCTGCAGGTACCCTGCTCGCCGCCTCGCTGGTGCCCATCGAACGGCTGACCCGCCGTGACCTGACGGGCCTGCGCCAGCGCATGACCCGCTGGTTCATGGCGCGCCTGAGCAACGCATTGCCCTTTCGGGTCAGCGTTAGCGGGCAGTTGCCGCAAAAACCCATGCTGTGGCTGAGCAATCACATTTCCTGGACCGACATTCCGCTGATCGGCATGCTGGCGCCGCTGTCGTTCCTGTCCAAAGCCGAAGTACGCACCTGGCCGATAGCCGGCTGGCTGGCACACAAGGCCGGTACGCTGTTCATCCGCCGGGGTGCGGGAGATGGCGGATTGCTGAATCAGCAGCTGGGCCGCCACCTGAACGGCGGCAGGCACCTGCTGATCTTCCCGGAAGGCACCACCTGCGATGGCACGGCACTGCGCACGTTCCACGGCCGTTTGCTGAGCAGCGCCATCGAAAGCGGCATTGCGCTGCAGCCTGTGGCCATCCGTTACCTGCGCGACGGTCAGCGCTGCCCCGTGGCGCCCTTCATCGGTGACGACGACATGCTTTCGCACCTGCTGCGCCTGATGAGCAGCGATGTCGCCGAGGTGCAGATCCAGTTGCTGGAGCCGATCGACAGCAGTTCGGGCAACCGAAACGAACTGGCCCGTCGCGCCCAGGCAGCCGTCAATGCCGCGCTGTACGGCGCGGACCAAAGCCAGGATGCCGCGCAGGCGGCATGAGGCTCACGACTTTGCCAGCGCCTGATTTTCCGTGCGCAGCCAGCGCCTGAAAATCGGTTCGGCAAGGAACAACACCAGGAACAGGCGGATCACTTGCATGGCGGTCACCAGCGGTACCGCCAGTTGCAGCGTTTCCGCGGTCAGGCTCATTTCGGCGATGCCGCCCGGCATCATGCCCAGGGTCAGGGACTGAAAGTCCAAGCCGCTCACCCAGCCGATCAGCACGGCAGCGAGGAACGCCACCAGCATCATCGCCAGGGTGGTGACCAGCGTGCGGGCCAGGAAGGACGGCGCGTAGCGAAAGAAAGCACGGTTGAAGAAACAGCCCAATGCGCTGCCGATCATCAATTGTCCGACCTGACTGGCGCCAGCAGGCAGGGTGCTGCTCAGGTCGAAACCGATGCTGAACAGCGCGCTGATCAGCAGTGGCCCGAACAGCCAGGGGTTGGGCTGCTTGAGCCGCTGCAGCAGCCAACCGGCGCCCCCCGCCAGTGGCAGAATCATCGCCAGCCAGGGCCAGTCGGGGTTGGACGCGTGCAGATGAACCTCGCCCTCGCCCATCAGAAACTTGAACAGCGCCGGTACCAGCAATACCACCGCAACAACCCGCAAGCTTTGCGCCGCCGCGACGCGGGTCAGCTCGGCACCATTGCGCGCGCCCAGGTTGACCATTTCTCCGGAGCCGCCAGGCATGCTCGAGAAGTACGCGGTCGCCATGGTTTCCCCGGTTCGGCGCATGAACCACACGCCGATGATGCTGCTCAGCACGGTGATCAACGCACCGATGACGATAGGTATCAGGTGCCCGGCGATCTGCCCGACCAGTGCCGGGGTGAAGTGCAAACCGATACCGATACCGATGATCCACTGACCAAATTTGCGGCCTCCGGGAAATGGTCGCAGCTGCCAGGCCGTGGTACAGCGCACCAGGATGACGGCGACCAGCGAGCCGATCATCCAGGGCAGCGGCCAGCCGATGGCGCTGGCGATCACGGCTCCGATCGCGCCAACCAGGGGCGTTCCCAGGTAATTCAGCCAGTGGCCTTTGAACATTGTTTCCCCTTGGATGGATGCGACTGCAGTACCGCGATAACGCCACGTCGAGTGGCGCACCGCGAAAAAAGCCAGCTCATGCGGAGCGATCGGATCAGCCGACGTGGCTGATCGAGCGTCGATGGGCGCTGGAGAGAATCGGAGGCGACACAACGCGTATGCTCTTTGTCGTCACGCAGCTCATCCGATCACCGAAAAAACCAGATGAAAGCCCGCCAAATCTAGACTCATCGGTTACTCAGGGAATGCAATATTGATCTTAATTCAAACAAAAAACAATATTCGTTTATCGTAACGAAGCGCTGCAGCATCTTTGCGCGCAGCGGATTACGTAGCAGAATGCAGCGCCTGGCTGCCGAAATCGGCCAGTTCGACAGTGTCCGGGACGAGACTCGACGCCCACCGTAATGGCTCAGGAAAACAACACCCCGATGGTTCTCACCGCCTTGCAGAAACGCGTTGCCCGCGAGGTCATCGCCTACGTCCGCCACGAGCGCCTGCCCGTTGGCCATCACCTGGCGGAGTCCCATCTGGCGCAGACCCTGAACACCTCACGCACGCCGGTGAAGTTCGTCCTGAACCATCTCACCGAGCGCGGCATGCTCAAGCACGACCGCAACCGAGGCTTCTTCCTGGCCCGGGCAGCCGACGACCTCAACGATCTGGTGTTGGAGATTGCCGAAGCCGAAGAGAATTCGGTGTACATGAAATTCGTCGAGCTGCGTTTGTCACGGCAGCTCCCGGAGCACCTCAGCGAAATCGACCTGATGCGCCAGTTCGGTGTATCGCGCACCGAACTGCGCTCGGCGCTGCTGCGCATGCAGCAGGAAGGCTGGGCCGAACAGCGCACGGGCCAGGGCTGGCGCATGCTGCCGGTGATCGATTCGATAGAGGCCTACGAGGAAAGCTTCAGTTTCAGGGTCACCATCGAGCCGGCCGGTCTGCTCTCACCGACCTTTCAGGTCGACCAGAAGGTACTGGCGCTGTGTCGCCAGCAACAGGAATACATCGCCACGACCGGCTACCTGAGCATGACCACCCAGGAACTGTTCGAAGCCAATTCGAAATTCCACGAGATACTCGCCGGTTTCTCCGGCAACCGCTTTCTGCTGCAATCGCTGAAACGCCTCAATGGCTTGCGCCGCCTGGTCGAATACAGCGTGGACCTGCCCAGGCCGACGCGGCGCAAGCAGGTACTGGAGCATCTGGAAATTCTCGACCTGATCGAACGCGGCGACCGCCTCGGTGCCGCTGACCGCCTGCGTGCGCACCTGGAAGGTGCCAGACGCAACAAGCTCAACCCGGCCCTGCTCGAACGACTCGGCCTGCAGAACGAAGACTAGGGTGTGTTGAGGTTTCGCCCACGGCCCTTCGGCTCGCGCTGAAACGTCAACAGACCCTAGCCCCGCTGCTCGCGGGCGAAGGCCATGAGCTGCGGGTAGAACGCGCGGAAGTCCTCGCTCAAGGGCTCGTACAGACGGCGCAAGTCGTCCAGCCCGCCATCCAGCAAGCCAGGCCGCGACAGGCGACGCGACATGCCGGCGATCACCTGGCCAAGCACCTCGAAATCCCGATAACTGCCCAACCAATCCTGAGCGGCCATACGCGGCGCCATGTACTGCAAGTGGCCAGGCAACTGCGCCTCGGCGGCCAGTATCTGGTAAACGCGGGTGGTAAAGCGATCCAGCGGCTGCTCGCTGTAACGCTGCCAGTCCCGCGCCAGGCAATGGTCGAAGAACAGATCGAGGAAGATCCCGGCGACCCGGCGGCGCTCTGCGGGAAAGCGCGCCCGGGCCTGGGCCTGCAGCGGATGGCTGTCGGTAAAGGCGTCGATTCGCCGGTGCAACGCGATGCCCGCTTCGATGGTAGCCGGCCACTGTCCGGTCAGCGGCCCTTTGACGAAATCGCCGTACAGGCTGCCGAGCAGTTCGGCGGGCGCGTTTCCGCCCAGATGCAGATGTGCGAGGTAGTTCATGTCCGGCAGCTTAAGGCCTGGGCCTGCCACTGGCGAGATGCCGCCCATCACACCGGTCGATATGCATTATCTGCCTGAACGATCTGTATATCGCCAAGTCCCGATATAGAGTTCGCTGTATCGCGATATTGCGTTGCACCGATATCAGGAGAACCGATGAGCAGCGACGACATCGAATTGGATGACGTCATCAAGGCCCTGGCCCACCCGGTGCGCCGGGACATCCTGCGCTGGCTCAAGGAGCCCGAGGCGTATTTCGCCCAGCCGGATCACACCTTCGACATCGGCGTGTGTGCCGGCAAGTTCGATGAGCGCACGGGCCTGTCGCAATCCACGGTATCGGCACATCTGGCCACCTTGCAGCGTGCCGGTCTGGTGACCAGCCGCAAGGTCGGCCAGTGGAATTTCTTCAAACGCAACGACGCAACCATCGATGCCTTCCTGCGCCAGATCGGCCAGGCACTCTGATTCTCCGGCGCGGATCGCCACCTTGCCGATCTTTTCCAACCGCACACCCGTACATCAACCCGTTCCGAGCGAATGACCCAAGGATCCTGACCATGACCACACTGTTCGACCCCATCAAGATCGGCGATCTGGAACTCGCCAACCGCATCATCATGGCCCCCCTGACCCGCTGCCGCGCCGACGAAGGTCGTGTGCCCAATGCGCTGATGGCCGAGTATTACGTACAGCGCGCATCGGCCGGGCTGATCATCAGCGAAGCCACGTCGGTCACACCGATGGGCGTGGGCTACCCGAATACCCCCGGCATCTGGTCCGACGACCAGGTGCGTGGCTGGAGCGGCGTGACCAAGGCGGTACATGCCAATGGCGGCAAGATCGTTCTGCAACTCTGGCACGTGGGGCGGATTTCCGACCCGTCGTACCTGGACGGCGAACTGCCGGTGGCCCCCAGCGCCATCCAGCCCGCCGGGCACGTCAGCCTGATTCGCCCGATGAAGGACTACGTGACCCCACGTGCCCTGGAAACCGAAGAGATCGCCGATATCGTCGAGGCCTACCGGCTGGGCGCGGAAAACGCCAAGGCTGCCGGCTTCGACGGCGTGGAAATCCACGGCGCCAATGGCTACCTGCTCGACCAGTTCCTGCAGGACAGCACCAACCAGCGCACCGACAACTACGGCGGCTCCCTGGAAAACCGTGCGCGCCTGCTGCTGGAAGTCACCGATGCCGTGCTGAGCGTCTGGGAACCGGGCCGTGTCGGCGTGCACCTGGCGCCCCGCGCGGACAGCCATGACATGGGCGATTCCAACCGCGCGGAAACCTTCACCTACGTGGCTCGCGAACTCGGCAAGCGCAACATCGCCTTTCTCTGCGCTCGCGAGCGGGAAGCCGATGACAGCCTGTCGCCGAGCCTGAAAGAAGCCTTTGGCGGCGTATTCATCGCCAACGAGCGCTTCTCGAAGGATCAGGCCAATGCCTGGCTGGCCAGCGGCAAGGCCGATGCGGTGGCCTTCGGCGTGCCCTTCATCGCCAACCCGGACCTGCCGGAACGCCTGCGCCAGGGCGCCGCACTGAACGAAGCGCACAGCGAGACCTTCTACGGCTCGGGCCCGGTCGGCTATATCGACTACCCGCGCCTGTAACTTACGCCGCGCAACAAAAAGCCCGCGTTCTCACGCGGGCTTTTTGTTGGCTGGCAATTCTCTAAAATGGCAAATCGCAGTTGCACTTACGGTCTAGCGAGCTAGAAACCTGCAAGGGCCAGGCGCCGCACAAAACCAGGCGAGCAAGCGCAGTGTACTGGTGTACATGAGCATGACTCGCTTCGCTCACCCTTCGGGCCGCGCTAAAGCGCGTCAGCCGCGAGCGGCTGTCCAAGCCTGTTTTCAACGCCGCAGGGCCGACGCGCAGCAGATCGCCCTTAGCGCGCGTCGATCTGCTGCTGCAAGTTCTGGATTTGCGCCTGCAGCGTGTTGACGCTGCGCGTGGTCTGCGCGCGGAACGCGTCGAACTCGGCGGTACTGCTGCCACTGCTGGCCGCCGGGCGATTGTCCATCTGGCTCTTGAGCACCAGCAGATCCTGCTCCAGGCGATCAACAGCGGCGTTGGAGTTGCCAGCCTTCTTCAGTGCCTCGATGTCACCCGCCAGACTCCTGACCTGGGTCGCCAGTTTGCCGGCATCCGCCTGGGCGCTCTTCAGGGTGGCCAATTCGCTTTTCACGGCAGCCAATTCGCTTTTCAGCGAGCCTTGCTCGCTACCGAGGGTCTTGAGGCTCTCGTCGTACTTGCCCGTGTCACCCTGCTGGGCCTTGAGGTCGGCGATCAATTGCTCGATGCGCTTGTCCTGCCCGCTCTGCTGGCCACCAGCGGCCTGCTGTTGCTTGGTCAGTTCGGCAACCTTGCCTTCCAGCTGACGCACTTGCAGGCGCAGGGCCTCACTGCCGGTGGTGACGTTGGATTCGGCTGCAACCACCTTGCCGGAGATGTCCTGAATGCGGCCAGCCGCTTCTTCACTGATACGCGCGAAGCTTTCCTGCGTGGCGACCAGTTGCTGCTCCATCAGGTTGATCTGCTGGAAGCTCCACCAGCCCACGGCGCCCAGCGCGATGCTCAGCGCACCCACCAGTGCCCACAGCGGGCCGGTGCTGGCTGCACGGGGTGCGACAGCGGCCTTGCCAGGAGCAGCGGCACGGGCATAGGGCTGCGGCTCGGGGTCGAAATCGTCCTGATCGCGGCGATCCGGCGTCAGGCTGGGCACGTCATCGAATTCGTCGTGGGCATCGTTACGCATGTAGGGAGACCTTGAGAAAACCACGGTGGAGGCAAATTGCCGCGCAGTATACCGATTCGCACGTGGCGCTTGGGTGTCGTGCCGTCAGGAAATGGCTGCACCACGGCGGGCGTATTGCGCAAAAAGACCCACCGGATACCCATCAGGTTCCGCAGCGCCCTGCCGTGCAGAAACCTGGAGCTAACCCTGAGCCCGCCACCAGCGACAGAACTCGTCGAGCGCTGGCCACAAGCCGGCCCTGGCTTCGTAATCCAGGTGCTGCTGCGCCTGGCTGATGTCCAGTGAGAAGTTGCGACTCATCACATCCACGCTCAGCCGTGACAACGACGGCTCGGGGCGCCCCGGCAACAGGCTGCAGAGCCCCTCGTTGAGGGTCGCCACGCTGCGTGCCAGGCCGATCGGGACATGCCGGGTGACCACCGGCATCTCCAGCTGGCGCAGCACGTAATTGACCACATCCCAGAGCGGCACCGCTGCGCCATTGCTGATGTTGTAGGCCTTGCCCAGGGCCGGACCGGCGGCCAGCAAGGCGCTGAGCAGGGCCTCGTTGAGGTTGTGCACGCTGGTGAAGTCGACCTTGTTCAGGCCATTGCCGATGATCGCCAGGCGCTTCTTGCGTTGCATGGCGATCAGCCGCGGGAAAATGCTCACATCGCCCGCCCCGGTGACGAAGCGCGGACGCAGGGCAACCACTTCCAGGCCAAACTCCTGAGCACCGAACACGCGCTGTTCGGCGAGAAACTTGGTACGCGCATAGTGGCTGGAAAAACGCTTCGGCACCTGCTCTTCACGCAGCCCGACATGATCGCGCCCATCGAAATAGATCGACGGCGACGACAGGTGTACGAGTCGCCGAACCCGGCGTTTGAGGCACGCTTCGATGACGTTTTCGGTGAGCAGGACGTTGCCGCGATGAAAATACTCGTAGCGCCCCCAGACACCCACGGCACCCGCGCAATGCACCACCGCCTCGACGTCGCTGCACAGCGACAGGGCCAGCTCCGGGTCGTTGAGGTCGCCGGGCATGAAGTGCGCGCCACGGCGCAGCAGATGCTCCAGGGCGTCTTCTCGGCGCCCGGTCACGCGCACGTCCAGGCCCTGCTCCAGGGCATAACGGGCAAAGCGCCCGCCAATGAAACCGCTTGCTCCGGTGACCAGAATCTTCATCACGTCCTCCGCTCGCTCGTCGGCGCACTATAAAGCCTGGCGCGGTGTCGCTGCAGACCGCTCACGTGATTGGCACCAGATAATCACCTGCATGGCGATGCAAATGCCCGGTCAGGCGGTCGAGCAGCTCGCCGCCATTGCGCCAGTGATGCCAGTACAGCGGCACGTCGATGGGCCGGTCGGCGAGCAGTTCGACCAGCTCACCGCTGACCAGCGCCTCCTGCATCTGCGGCTCGGGGACCATGCCCCAGCCCAGGCCCTCGGCAGTCAGCCGCAGGAAGCCTTCCGATGATGGGCACAGGTGATGCAGAAAGCTGCCCGAGATACCCAGCTCACTGAGGTAGCGGTGCTGCAACTGGTCATCCGGACCGAACACGATCGCTGGTACATGGGCCAGGCGCTCGGCCGTCACGCCATTGGGAAAATGGCGCGTGACGAAGGCCGGGCTGGCCATGGCCCGATAGCGCATGGCACCGAGCGGCAGGCTGCGAGCGCCGGAAACCGGGCGCTCGGCCGCACACACGCAGGCCGCCACATCACCGGCGCGCATGCGTTTGAGGCCCACCTCCTGATCCTCGACCACCAGTTCCAGCAGCACGCGGTGGCGGGCACAGAAGTCCGCCACCGCCCGCGCCCACCAGGTGGCCAGGCTGTCGGCGTTGACGGCGATGCGCAGCCGCTGGGTCTCACCATCGGCCTCCAGGGCCGGCACCTGCTCCTGCAGATCGCGCTCGAGCAGGCGCACCTGCTGCACATGGTTGAGCAGGCGTCGGCCGACATCGGTGGGCGTCGGTGGCATGGCGCGTAGCAGCACCGGCTGGCCGATGCGCGCTTCCAGCAGTTTGATGCGTTGGGAGACCGCCGATTGCGATAGCCCCAGGACCTGGGCACCGCGCTCGAAGCCAGCCTGTTCGACGACCGCGGCAAGGGCGGCCAGCAACTTGTAATCGAGCAATCGATTTTCCTAATGAGCGATCAGCAATATTGCTTTTTCTTATACAAGCAATCGCCGCAGACTGATAGCCATCCCTCCCCTATTCAGGATGCATCGCTCATGTCGGATCCCGGCAATTCGGTTTTCATCACTCCAGCAAGGACGTACTGATCATGTGGCAGAGCTACAGCAACGGCCTGGCGATCACGGCCGGCCTGATCATCGCCCTCGGCGCGCAGAATGCGTTCGTCCTCGCCCAGAGCCTGCGCCGCGAACATCATCTGCCGGTGGCGCTGCTGTGCATCGTCTGCGATGCCCTGCTGATCAGCGCGGGCGTATTCGGCCTGGCCACCCTGCTGGCGCAAAGCGAATTGCTGCTGAGCGTCGCACGCTGGGGCGGCGCGGCCTTTCTGCTCTGGTACGGCGCTCAGGCGCTGCGGCGTGCCTGTCGGCCGAATGCCCTTCAGGTACAGGGCGACACGCCTCGCTCGCTGCGCGCGGTGTTGCTGGCAACCCTGGCGGTGACGCTCCTCAACCCCCATGTGTACCTGGATACCGTGCTGCTGATCGGCTCCCTCGGCGCCCAGCAGAGCGTCCCCGAGGCTTACGCGGCAGGTGCCGCCAGTGCTTCGCTGGTGTGGTTCATGTGCCTGGCGCTCGGCGCTGCCTGGCTGGCGCCGTGGCTGGCTCGGCCGCTGACCTGGCGAATCATCGACCTGATCGTCGCCGCGATGATGTTCGCGATTGCCTGGCAACTGATCGCCAGCCCGCTCTGACCCAGGAAGGGCTTCGGGACCGGGCCAGGTGCTATGCTGCGGCCCTTGTCGAAATCTGCCGGAGCCTTCGTGGAAACCAGCGTCTTTCTCATGGTCATCGCTTCGGCGGCTCTGCATGCAGGCTGGAACGCGCTGCTGAAAATAGGTCTGGATCGTTTTCTCACCGCTTCGCTGATCCAGATCGGCGCCGGGACCGTCGCGCTGCTGGCCCTGCCGTTCGTACCGATGCCGAATGCCGCGGCCTGGCCATGGATCGTGCTCTCGGCAATCCTGCACATCGGCTACAACGTCTTTCTCAGCCGCGCCTACCGATATGGCGACCTGGGCCAGGTCTATCCGATTTCCCGGGGCAGCTCTCCATTGCTGGTGGCAGGCCTCTCGGTACTGCTGCTGGGTGAAGTCCTGCCTGCCGGGCAACTGCTCGGCCTGGCGGTGCTGGTCGCCGGCATCTGGCTGATGGCGGTCCGGGGTGGCAGCGGCAAAGCCAACGGCGGCCTGCTGTTCAGCGCGCTGATGACCGCCCTGTTCATCGCTGGCTACACCCTGTCCGACGCCAGCGGTGCCCGCGCCAATGGCGACCCGCTGTCCTATTCGCTGTGGCTGTTCGCCGTGAACGGCCTGGTGATGGCGCTGATCATTCTCGGCCAACGCGGCCCTCGCATCGTTGCCGAACTGGGCCCGCACTGGAAGGCCGGGCTGCTCGGCGGGGCCATGTCGATGTTCGCCTACAGTATCGTCATCTGGGCGATGACCCAGGCCCCGGTGGCGCTGATATCGGCCCTGCGCGAGACCAGCGTGGTGTTTGCCCTGCTCATCGGCAGCCTGTGGCTGAAGGAGAGCCTGCCGCCGATTCGCCTGCTGGCCTGCCTGATCATCCTCGCCGGCGTGGCGACCATGAAGCTCGCCTGAGTCGCTGCGAAGCAGGATCGGCGCGATTGCCGACGAAGGCTCTAGCACCGCTTTCCCGCACAGTTGCTGCGTGGTTATGCGGTAGCCCCGGTGCTATGATCCCTGCCCTGCGTCGCAAAGGGTATAAATCCGCCGACGCATGTTTGGCCGCCCGTGATCGGCCTTGCGCTCATCGCAACTGACCTGATTAGGAGAATAACCATGGCTTTCGAATTGCCGCCGCTGCCTTATGCACATGATGCTCTGCAGCCGCACATCTCCAAGGAAACTCTGGAGTATCACCACGACAAGCACCACAACACCTATGTCGTGAACCTGAACAACCTCGTGCCCGGTACCGAGTTCGAAGGCAAGAGCCTGGAAGAAATCGTCAAGACTTCCTCCGGCGGCATCTTCAACAACGCGGCCCAGGTATGGAACCACACCTTCTACTGGAACTGCCTGAGCCCCAACGGCGGCGGTCAACCGACTGGTGAGCTGGCCGCGGCCATCGAAAAATCCTTCGGTTCCTTCGAGAAATTCAAGGAAGAGTTCAGCAAGGTCACCATCGGCACCTTCGGTGCTGGCTGGGGCTGGCTGGTGAAGAAGGCTGACGGTTCCCTGGCACTGGCCAGCACCATCGGCGCCGGTTGCCCGCTGACCGCAGGCGATACTCCGCTGCTGACCTGCGATGTGTGGGAACACGCTTATTACATCGACTACCGCAACGTCCGTCCGAAGTATGTCGAGGCGTTCTGGAACCTGGTCAACTGGGACTTCGTGGCGAAGAACTTCGCCGCCTGATCCCTGACGTCACGCTTGCCTGCAAGCGAACGTGCTGCATGATAGAGATGCCCTCCCGACGCGAGTCAGGGGGGCATTTTTTCGTCTGCAGGGTGCATATTGCAGTGCGCGGCACAGGCGTCGGGATCGACGGACGGTACTCAAGACTTGAGGGCGGCCTCCGAAACAATGCAGGTGCTGCGGGAAACCGGCACTATTGGATGAACGCCGTGCAGCACTGGCCTTTGACTGCTACCGCGACTTTGCCAATACTCAACCCCTATCCGGCGCCCGGTATCGCACAAGGAACTGCCATTTGAAGCTGGAACTCAAGCACAGTCTGTCCGTGAAACTGCTTCGCGTCGTGCTGTTGTCCGCGCTTGCCGTTGGCGTGGTGCTGAGCCTCGGCCAGATCGTGTTCGATATCTACAAGACCCGCCATTCGATCACCAGCGATGCCCAGCGCATCCTCGGCATGTTCCGCGACCCCTCGACCCAGGCGGTCTACAGCCTCGACCGCGAGATGGGCATGCAGGTCGTCGAGGGCCTGTTCCAGCATGAATCGGTGCGCCATGCCTCGATCGGTCACCCGGGCGAGCAAATGCTGGCGGAAAGAAGCCGGCCCCTGGCCGAGCCGTCCGTGCGCTGGCTGACCGACCCGATTCTCGGTGAGGAGCAGGATTTCACCATCCGCCTGGTGGGCCGCGAACCCTACAACGAATACTACGGCGATCTGAACATCACCCTCGACACCGCCCTGTACGGTGAGAGCTTCATCACCAACTCGGTGATCATCTTCATTTCCGGGGTACTGCGTGCACTGGCCATGGGCCTGGTGCTGTACCTCGTCTACTACTGGCTGCTGACCAAGCCGCTGGCCAAGATCATCGAACACCTGAGCAGCATCAACCCGGATCGCCCCAGCGAGAACAAGCTGCCCATGCTCGCCGGCAACGAGAAGAACGAGCTCGGTTTGTGGATCAACACCGCCAACCAGTTGCTCGCCTCCATCGAACGCAATACCCACCTGCGCCGCGAAGCCGAGAACAGCCTGCAGCGCATGTCCCAGTACGACTTCCTGACCGGCCTGCCGAACCGCCAGCAACTGCAGCAGCAGCTCGAGCAGATCCTCGAGGATGCCGGGCGTCTGCAGCGTCGGGTTGCCGTGCTGTGCGTCGGGCTGGATGACTTCAAGGGCATCAACGAGCAGTTCAGTTACCAGACCGGCGACCAGTTGCTGCTGGCCCTCTCCGATCGCCTGCGCAGCCACAGCGGACGGCTGGGCGCCCTGGCCCGCCTGGGCGGCGACCAGTTCGCCCTGGTGCAGGCCGATATCGAGCAGCCCTACGAGGCTGCGGAGCTGGCGCAAAGCGTGCTGGACGACCTGGAGGCGCCGTTCGCCCTCGACGACCACCTGGTGCAGTTGCGCGCGACCATCGGCATCACGCTGTTTCCGGAAGACGGCGACAGCCCCGAGAAGCTGCTGCAGAAAGCCGAACAGACCATGACCCTGGCCAAGAGCCGCTCACGCAACCGCTACCAGTTCTACATCGCCAGCGTCGACAGCGAGATGCGCCGCCGCCGCGAGCTGGAGAAGGATTTGCGCGAGGCTCTCGCGCAGGATCAGCTGCATCTGGTCTACCAACCGCAGATCAGCTTCAGCGATCACCGCGTGGTGGGCGTAGAGGCGCTGCTGCGCTGGCAGCATCCGCAACACGGGCTGGTGGCGCCGGACCTGTTCATCCCGCTGGCCGAACAGAACGGCAGCATCATCCCGATCGGCGAGTGGGTGCTCGATCAGACCTGCCGTCAGCTTCGCGAGTGGCATGATCAGGGCTACGGCGACCTGCGCATGGCGGTCAACCTGTCCACCGTGCAGTTGCACCACGCCGAGCTGCCACGGGTGGTCAACAACCTGATGCAGATGTACCGCTTGCCCGCCCGCAGCCTGGAACTCGAAGTGACCGAAACCGGCCTGATGGAAGACATCAGTACCGCCGCCCAGCACCTGCTCAGCCTGCGTCGCTCCGGAGCGCTGATCGCCATCGACGACTTCGGCACCGGCTACTCGTCGCTCAGCTACCTGAAGAGCCTGCCGCTGGACAAGATCAAGATCGACAAGAGCTTCGTGCAGGATCTGCTCGAGGACGAGGACGACGCCACCATCGTTCGCGCCATCATCCAGCTCGGCAAGAGCCTGGGCATGCAGGTCATCGCCGAGGGCGTGGAGACCGCCGAACAGGAGGCCTACATCATCGCTCAGGGTTGTCATGAAGGTCAGGGCTACTACTACAGCAGGCCGCTGCCGGCCCGCGAACTGACCCAGTACCTCAAGCAGTCCAGCCGCGCGCAGCACCGCGTGAATCCGGCAACGCTCTGAGGCACGCGCCGCTCTGAATCGAGCCTGAGCGCGATTATCCGGGCTCTGAACGGGCAGTAGCACATCCAGCCTTTGCGTAAAATGCAAATCTTTCGCATTATGTTGCAGCTCGCGTGGACGACCACGCGCGCTCCCCATTAACACGCAAAGGATTTCGTCATGATTCGTATGCCCCTGGCCTCTGCCAGCCTGCTGACAATCGCCATTGCCCTCGCGGGCTGCGGTGAAGACAAAGCGCCTGCCAATCAAGCCGCCGCCCCGGCTCCGCAAGCGAGCACCAGCAGTGCACCAGCAGCAGCCAGCGCCTTCGACGAAGCCGCTGCGCAGGCCGTGGTCAAGCACTATGCAGACATCGCGTCGGCCGTGTTCGACGACGCCGCCAGCACCGCAAAAACGCTGCAGACCGCCATCGACGCCCTGCTCGCCACCCCTAACGAGGAAACCCTCAAGGCTGCACGCGAAGCCTGGCTGGCCGCACGCGTGCCCTACATGCAGAGCGAAGTGTTCCGCTTCGGCAACACCATCGTTGACGACTGGGAAGGCCAGGTCAACGCATGGCCGCTGGATGAAGGCCTGATCGACTACGTCGCCGCGGACTACCAGCACGCGCTGGGCAACCCGGGCGCCAGCGCCAACATCATCGCCAACACCGAGATCCAGGTCGGCGAAGACAAGCTCGACGTCACCGAAATCACCCCGGACCTGCTCGCCAGCCTGAACGAACTGGGCGGTTCCGAAGCCAATGTCGCCACCGGCTACCACGCCATCGAATTCCTGCTCTGGGGCCAGGATCTGAACGGCACCGGCCCAGGCGCAGGCGAGCGCCCGGCTACCGACTACGTGGTCGGTGAAGGCGCCACCGGCGGCCACAACGAGCGTCGTCGTGCGTACCTGAAGGCCGCCACCGAACTGCTGGTCGCCGACCTCGACGAAATGGCTGGCCAGTGGAAAGCCGGCGTTGCCGACAACTACCGCGCCACCCTGGAAAGCGAATCGGCCGAGAACGGTCTGCGCAAGATCCTCTTCGGCATGGGCAGCCTGTCCCTCGGTGAGCTGGCCGGCGAACGCATGAAGGTCGCGCTGGAAGCCAACTCCACCGAAGACGAGCACGACTGCTTCAGCGACAACACGCACAACTCGCACTTCTACAACGGCAAGGGCATTCGCAACGTCTACCTGGGCGAATACAAGAAAGTCGACGGCACCAGCCTGACTGGCCCGAGCCTGTCGTCGCTGGTCGCCAAGGCGGACGCCGCCGCCGACACCACCCTCAAGGCCGACCTGGAAGCCACCGAAGCCAAGCTGCAGGCCCTGGTCGACAGTGCCAACAAGGGTCAGCACTTCGACCAGTTGATCGCTGCCGACAACGCCGAAGGTCAGCAACTGGTGCGCGACGCCATCGCCGCCCTGGTCAAGCAGACCGGTGCCATCGAGCAGGCGGCTGGCAAACTGGGCATCAGCGATCTGAACCCGGATACCGCCGACCACGAGTTCTGATTCCAGAACCTCAGGCGTAGACCAGGCCGATGCGACTCACCTCGCATCGGCCTTTTTCGTTTCTGCGCCGGATACCATCAAGATAGGGGCACCTCTAAGAACGTTGGCGAGGAGGTCAGTGCAAGGCAAGAACAGGCGAAAGAGCGGAATTTACGAGGGTAAATGCATTTTCAGCCGGTTTTTAACGCAGCGATGACAACGCAGGTAGTTTTGAGCGGTGCACATGCAAATCCATCTTATTTAAAGCTGCATAGGCTGCTAAGATTCCCGCCCTTGATTTTCCTGTCACGGACTCTGTCGATGCCTGCGCCATCCGGTCGTTTGCTGCCATTGTTGGGCCTGGCCCTCAGCCTGGCGGCGTGTGACCAGTCCCCGCGCTTCACCGAAGCAGAGCCTGGCGAAGCGCTTTCCGGCGGCACGGCCACGGTATCGCGCAGCGACCACAACGCGTTCTCCCTGCCCTCCGCCAACCTCAAGGCCGAACGTCGTCTGGATTTCAGCGTGGGCAACAGTTTCTTCCGCAACCCCTGGGTGATCGCGCCGTCCACCACCACCGCCCGGGACGGTCTCGGCCCACTGTTCAACACCAATGCGTGCCAGAACTGCCACATCCGCGATGGCCGTGGTCACCCTCCCGAGCCCGGCAGCGTCAACGCCGTATCGATGCTGGTGCGCCTGTCGATTCCTGCCGACAGCGCGGACGAGTGGATCATCGAGCGCCAGGGGGTGCTGCCGGAACCGAAGTACGGCGCGCAGTTGCAGGACATGGCCAATCCCGGCGTAGCGCCTGAAGGCAAGGTGCGCGTCGAGTACAGCACCCACAGCGTGCAGTTCGACGACGGCTACAGCATCGAGCTGCGCAAGCCGCAGCTGAACATCAGCCAGCTCGGCTACGGGCCGATGCATCCGGACACGCAGTTTTCGGCCCGGATCGCCCCACCGATGATCGGCCTCGGCCTGCTCGAGGCGATTGCACAGGAGGCCATCCTAGCCAACGCCGACCCCGAGGATCGCGATGGTGACGGCATCGCCGGGCAGCCCAACTGGGTGTGGGACGATGTGCAGCAGAAAACCGTGCTCGGCCGTTTCGGCTGGAAGGCCGGGCAGCCGAGCCTGAATCAACAGAACGCCCACGCCTTCGCCCACGACATGGGCCTGACCAGCAACGTCGTGCCGCACGACCAGTGCACCGATGCGCAAGCCGCCTGCCGCGAGGCGGCCCACGGTGGCGAACCGGAGGTCAGCGACAACATCATGAAGATGGTTCTGTTCTACACCCGCAACCTCGCCGTGCCAGCTCGTCGCAAGGCCGAAGACGCCCAGGTGCTGGCAGGCAAGACCCTGTTCCATCGCGCTGGCTGCCACAGCTGCCACACACCAAGCTTCGTGACTGCCGCCGATGCGGCCGAGCCGGAGCTGGCCAACCAGACCATTCGCCCCTACACCGACCTGCTGCTCCACGACATGGGCGAGGGCCTTGCCGATGGTCGCAGCGAATTCCGCGCCAGCGGTCGGCAATGGCGCACCGCGCCGTTGTGGGGCATCGGCCTGACCGAGACGATCAGCGGCCACACCCAGTTCCTGCACGACGGTCGCGCTCGCAACCTGCTAGAAGCGATTGCCTGGCACGGTGGCGAAGCCGAAGCCGCCAAACGCCAGGTGCTGACATTTTCCAGCGAGGAGCGCGCCGCGCTTCTGGCCTTTCTGAACTCACTGTAAAGGAGCCGCGCATGATCCGTTCTCCGCTGACCATCGCCCTGCTGGGCGTGACTCTGGCCGCCTGTTCACCTGCCGATCCGCAGGCCACGGTCAGTGCCGCGCTGGCCGAAGGCGTACTGCTGCCCGCGCACATCACGTGGAAGGAAGCAGATAGCAGCCTGGCCAGCAGCGCCAGGTCGTTCTGCGCAGGCAAGGAAGATCTGCCTGCCGCTCGCCAGGCGTTCCTTACCGCGCAGAGTGCCTGGGCCAGCCTGCAGCCGCTGGCCGTAGGGCCGCTTGCCGAAGGCAATCGCGCCTGGCAGGTGCAGTTCTGGCCGGACAAGAAGAACCTGGTGGCCCGCCAGGTTCAGGCGCTGGTCAATGGCAAGCCGCAGTTGAACGCCGCCGACCTGGAGAAAGCCAGCGTCGTCGTCCAGGGGCTTACCGCCTACGAGTACCTGATCTTCGATGCGGAGATCGATCTGCAGAATGCCGAACAGAAGGCGCGCTACTGCCCGCTGCTGGTGGCCATCGGCGAGCATCAGCAGGCCCTGGCGGACACCGTGCTGGCGCAGTGGCAGGACCAGGCTGGTGCACTCAGCCAGTACAAGACCTTTCCCAACGAGCGCTATGCCGAAGCCGGTGAGGCCATCTCCGATCTGCTGCGCACCCAGGTCAGCGCCATCGATGGCCTGAAGAAGAAACTCGGCGCGCCGCTGGGCCGCCAGAGCAAGGGCGTACCGCAGCCCTACCAGGCGGAAGCCTGGCGCAGTCAGGCCAGCCTGGCCAACCTCGGCGCTGCCCTGAGCGGTGCCGAGCAACTCTGGCGCGGCGCCAAGGACGACGGTATCCAGGCCCTGCTGGGCAGCGATCAGGATGCGCTCAAGCAGCGTATCGATGCCGCCTACGCCGATACCCGGCAGCAGCTCGCCGGCCTGCAACGCCCACTGGGTGAACTGCTGGCTGACGAGGCCGGACGGCAGAGCCTCAATGCCTTCTACGACAGCCTCAATGTGCTGCACCGCTTGCACGAAGGCGAGCTGGCACGGGCGCTGGGCATCCAACTGGGCTTCAATGCCCACGACGGAGACTGACTCATGGCGATCAAACGCAGAGCCTTTCTTGGCTTGAGTGCCGCGGTACTCGCTGCCGGTGCCGTGGGCGGCTGGAAGCTGAGCCACAACGGCGGCCAGCCCCTGCTGCTCTCGGCACGCAACGACGAAGGTGGCAAGCACTACGCGGTCGGTTATCGGCTCGACGGCCAGCGGGCATTCGCCACGCAGGTCAGCGAGCGCTGCCACGACGTGGTGCCCCACCCGAACCTGCCCATGGCGCTGTTCGTCGGGCGCCGACCGAGCACCGAGAGCTATCTGGTCGACACCCGCGACGGACGCTTGCTGCAGACCCTGCACAGCGAGCAGGACCGGCATTTCTACGGCCACGCGGTATTCCACAAGGACGGCGAATGGCTGTACGCCACCGAGAACGATACCCGCGACCCCGGTCGCGGCGTACTTGGCGCCTACCGCCTGGAAGGCGAGCGCCTGCTACGCCGCGACGAACTGTCGACCCACGGCCTGGGCCCGCATCAGGTGCTGTGGATGCCGGATGGCGAAACCCTGGTGGTGGCCAACGGCGGCATCCGCACCGAGGCGGAAAGCCGGGTGGAAATGAACCTCGATGCCATGGAAGCCAGCCTGGTGCTGATGGCCCGCGACGGCACCCTGCAGAGCAAGGAGCAGTTGCCCGAGCAGATGAACAGCGTGCGCCACCTGGCCGTGGCCAGCGACGGCACCATCGTCAGCGGCCAGCAGTACATGGGCGACGCCATGGACGCTGTGCCGCTGGTGGCGATCAAGCGTCCGGGCCAGCCGTTCCAGCACTTCCCGATGGCCGATGCGCAACGCCAGATGATGAACCAGTACACCGCCAGCGTGGCGGTGCACAGCGACCTGCGCCTGCTGGCGATGACCGCCCCCAGAGGCAACCGCCTGTTCATCTGGGATCTGGACAGCGGCGCAGTACGTCTGGATGCCTCGCTACCCGATTGCGCGGGGGTCGGCGCGGTGGAAAATGGCTTCGTGGTCAGCGCCGGCATTGGCCGCTGCCGGCTGTACGACTGCCGCAGCGAACGCATCGCCATGCAGCCCCTGGAACTCCCGGCAGGGCTCTGGGACAACCACCTGCGCCTGGCCTGACGGGCCAGAGACCTTTGACAGTGGTGGGCTGAAGCCCACCCTACAGCCGCACAGGGTCGTAGGGTGGGCTTCAGCCCACCAGCCCACGCCAGCTATCCTCCGACAAGCGTTCCAGATTCTGGCCTGGCGTCCTGACAGGCGTTCCCATGCAGAGCCTGAGGAACGACCGACAAGCTGCTTCCACGCTTTCTCAAAGCAGGCCGAGCTGTTCGGCGCGAGGGGCTTTGTCGGTGTATGGGGGGAGCGGCGGCAAGCCCGGCAGGCGTTCGCTCAACGACTGGTGAAAGCGTAGCGCCTGGGCGGCAGCGAGGTGGTTGTCCGGGGTGTGCAGGAATACATAGGGCGTCAGACCGTCTTCGATCCAGGCCGCGACCTTGTCCAACCAGGGCTCGAGAAAGGGCTGGTTGGCATCCAGATCCGGACCGCCGATGAAGCGCACCTGGGGGCTGTCGCTGAACGCCGCCGGGCGAATCGGCAGGCGGGGTTTCTTCGATTGCGCATGCAACACCGCCGGGTCGCTGGAGCGGCAACTGAACAGCGCACGGGAATCCAGGCAAATGCGCTCGATACCCCGTTCGTGCAGCAGCCGATTGAGGGCGCGCTCTTCGTCACCCTTGTCGAAGAACGCCGGGTGGCGGACTTCGACGGCCAGCCGACGCTGCGAGAACGCATCCAGCCACACCGCCAGCTCGTTCAATCGAGAAGGCCCGAACATGGCCGGCAGCTGCAGCCACAGCGGCGCCACTCTGTCTCCCAGCGGCGCCAGGAGTTCGAGAAACGCCTGGGTGCCGTCGAGCTGATCACGCAGATCCCCCTCGTGGCTGATGTCCTTGTGCACCTTGGCGCAGAAGCGGAAGTGCTCGGGCATGCGCTGTACCCAGCGAACCAGCTTGTCCTGATCAGGGCGGGCATAGAACGTGGTATTGCCTTCCACCGCATTGAAGACGCGGCAGTAGTGTTCGAGGCTGTCAGCCAGATTGAGGTCGGCCGGATAGAAACTGCCGCGCCAGGCGGTCTCGTTCCAGGAAGGGCAACCGAGGAAATAGGGAAGCATGGCAAATCGCTGACGAGTCAAAGGCCGCTATTGTGCCCTGTGTACGGCCAGAGGTGCAGATCGGAAGTCGATCAGGCGTACAGATCGAGACCCAACACCTGCTGGGCATCCACGTCACGGGCATAGGCCTCGGTGCTGCTGTAGCTGGCGATGGCCTGAGCGGCGCGATTGCTCATGGCTGGCTGGTAGGTCACGTCCAGCGAGCGCACCGGGAAGTTGTCGGTGCTGGAGTTGGTCTGCTGCACGCGACGAATTTGCGGGGTCTGCTCGAAGCCCTGAGTAGCGGCGGTGGTTGCCGGTTGCTCGCGCTTTACTTCCTCTTCCCGGTTCGCCTCACGATAGGGCGTGACCGCAGTCCCCGAGCGGGGGCCACGATCCGGTGAGTAGGGCGCGATGTTACCGTCGATACGCATCAGTGAAGGCTCGGCAGAAAGACGTGCGGAAGTGCTGGCAATTTAGCTGCACCACACGGCCTTGGCAATGCATGGCGGGAAGTTGACGACAAAAGGACGGCTCGTCCGTCGGCAAATTCAGAATCCAGCCGGTGGCGGCATCTTGGGAGTGGCCACCTTGTCACGCAGATAGATCGGCTGCGCCTGGTCGGCAACCACCGCCTCACCCCGCGCCCAGGCGAAACGCGCCAGGCTCAGCAGGTCCTCGGCGTGGGGCAGCATGTCATCATCCCTGGCAGCAACCTGTGCGGCAATACGCGGCGCAAAGGTGCCCCAGCCGGTACCGGCACCGAACCACTCGCCTGCCGCCTCGCTCGGCAGCAGCGCCTGCTCCGGCGCCAGCACGGCCTCGTGACCGACCAGCCGCATCTCGCCCTGCTCGGCGCGGTAACAGCCCCAATAGACCTCATCCATGCGCGCATCGATGGCCGCAGCGACCTGGCTGGCCCCGTGCTCACGAAGCGCGCGTTGCGCCAGCACCGCCAGGTTGGACACCGGCAGCACCGGGCGATCGAGCGCGAACGCCAGCCCCTGAACCACGCCGATGGCGATGCGCACACCGGTGAAGGCACCTGGGCCACGACCGAAGGCGATGGCATCCAGCGCCGACAGTGCGACGCCCTGCTCGCCCAGCAGCGCCTTGATCATCGGCAACAGCCGTTGAGCGTGCATACGCGGGATCACCTCGTAGTGACTCGTCACTCGACCATCGTGCAGCAGGGCGACGGAACAGGCTTCGGTGGCGGTATCGAGGGCCAGCAGAGTGGTCATGGTGATCTGTAGAGGTGGCTGAGCGGGCGGGCATTAAAACGGTTTGATGCGTTTTTTTCCAGCACAGCGGGGCAAACGGCAGGTCCTGCGGCCCATGAGGCGGTGCAACTGAGTGCTACACCACCACGACGATGCCCTGGATGGGCACCGGCAAGCAGCGGGTCAGCCCGCGAGCGGACGGGCTGGCTCGCTTACCACTTCTCGATGACGGGCTTGGCGTCCCAGCCCTTCAGGGGCTCTTTCGACCAGGTGCCATAGCCGGAATTGGGGAACACGATCCACTCGGTGCCCCATTTAGCGGACTCTGCCTCGGCGGTCGCGCGCTGCTCCGCCACCGGCGTCTTGCGGAAACGTGCATCGAAGTCATGCAGGGTGTCACCGAGCAGCATCACGATGCGGTAGTCCTTGGCGACCAGCGCTCGGCGCTCGACCTTGGGCGGTCCGAGCAGCAGCACGCTTTCTGCGCTGACCTGCGGCAGGTCGAGCTTCTTCAGGGCCTTGAGGGTGTAGTCCTTCTGCTCTTGCGAGCGATCCGACACATAGCGGATGGCGACGCCCAGCTTGTCAGCGTGCTCGAGGAATTTCTTGGCACCCGGGATCAATACCGGATTGCCGTCGCGCTCCCAAGGCAGCCAGGTGTCCCAGCCGTCGTAGGTGTGGCAATTGGCAAGGTCACGGGCCAGCAGCGCCGAGTTGTCGATGATGGTTTCATCCACATCGGAAACGATGGCGAGCTTCGAAGGATCTTCCGCCGCAGCCACCGCTGCATCCAGCTTCTCGGTGGCGATGTTGTAAGCCTGCATCTGCAGGGCGCGAACTTCCGCTGATTGCTGCTGATAACGCAACGCCATGGTGAACTGGTCAACCGGGCACTCGCCCTTTTTTTCCAGGGCGTCGTCGGCGAATGCGACGGATGCGCTCAATGCCGAAGCCACGATGGCGATGGGCAAGCAGACGAATCTTCTGTTCTTGGTCATGGAATGCACTCTGATGGGGTGGTTGATGTAAAGCCGCCTTCCTCGAAGCTGTTTCGTGACGGTCGATGAAACCAGCACAGCGGCGCGGATTTCCTGCGCTGCTCAGCCGGGAACGATGGGGCATGCCGAAGATGGCGGCCTGACGCCCGAAAGGCGCGGACCGTACCGATACTAGATAGCCAGGCGCTCGATCCGCGCTCCAGGAACGACACCGGCTTAACCCGCCAAGCCATCGGCATGCCCAGAAACGACAACGGCCCGCAAGCGGGCCGTTGATATCCGGTAAACAGGGCTCAGCTGAGCGCTGCCAGGACCTTGGAGGTGATCTGCTCGACGGAGCCGACACCGGCGATGGCGCTGTATTTCGGCGTGCCTTCGGCAGCCGAAAGCTTCTGGTAGAAATCCACCAGGGGCTTGGTCTGCGAATGGTAGACCGACAGGCGATGACGCACGGTGGCTTCCTTGTCGTCGTCGCGCTGGATCAGATCTTCACCGGTTTCGTCATCCTTGCCAGCGACTTTCGGCGGGTTGTGCTCGGTGTGGTACACGCGACCGGAGTTCGGGTGTACGCGGCGACCGGCGATGCGGCCGACGATTTCCTCGTCATCGACGGCAATTTCGACCACGTGATCGATCTGCACGCCAGCGTCCTTGAGGGCCTGAGCCTGAGGGATGGTGCGCGGGAAGCCGTCGAACAGGAAGCCATTGGCGCAATCGGGTTGAGCGATGCGCTCCTTGACCAGGTTGATGATCAGCTCATCGGAGACCAGGCCACCGGCATCCATCACGCTTTTCGCGGCCAGACCCAGTTCAGTGCCTGCCTTGACCGCTGCACGCAGCATGTCACCGGTGGAGATCTGTGGAATCGAGAATTTCTTGGTAATGAAACCAGCCTGAGTACCTTTGCCGGCACCGGGCGCCCCCAACAGAATCACGCGCATCGATGTGCTCCTCAAGTTCTTGGTAGTGATGGTGGACTCGCCTCGTGGGGCCAATCTCAGAAGGTTTCGGCAGGCCGGCCAGGGGCCGAACTGCCAGAAGGTCGATCAAGATACACAGCGCCCCAATGCCGCACAAGCCATCGAAAGTCGCAGACAAATGCGACCGGGGCCTCATTTCCAGACGACGCCTCGCAGCTTGCATCATATTTTCGCGGCGCCACCATACAACCAAGGTCAAAGCCGAACAGAATTTCCCCGAAAACTGCCACAGAGGACAATCTTCCCAGCTTTTACCGGCAATTTCCGCCTATCGGCGCAGCAATCACCCGCTGCGCCCGATGCCCTCAACCGGTATTGCGCAAACCGGCGGCGATACCCGCCACGCTGACCAGCAACGCCTGCTCCAGAGGGCTTCCCGCCTCCTGCTCGCGCTGCCGCGAGCGGGCCAGCAGCTCGGCTTGCAGCAAGTGCAATGGATCCAGATAGGTATTGCGTACGGTGATGAACTCCAGCGTCTCCGGGCTGTGGGCAAGCAACTGCGACTGCCCGGTGAGACCCAGCACGACACCACCCGCCTGCGACAATAGGTCGCGTAAATGCGCACCCAATGGGTGCAGTTCGGCACTGACCAGACGCTCGTCATACAGCCTGGCGATCGACTCGTCAGCCTTGGCGAGTACCATTTCCAGCATGTCGATGCGCGTGCGGAAGAACGGCCAGTGTTCGCGCATGTCGCGCAGCAACTCGCCCTCGCCGCGCTCCAGAGCTCCGCTCAGGGCGGCTTCCCAGCCCAGCCAGGCCGGCAGCATCAGGCGGGTCTGCGTCCAGGCGAAAATCCAGGGGATTGCCCGCAGGCTTTCCACCCCGCCCTCGCGCCGCTTGGCCGGCCTGCTGCCCAGCGGCAGGCGGCCAAGCTCCTGCTCCGGCGTCGCCTGGCGAAAGTACTCGACGAACTGCGGATGCTCGCGCACCACGCCGCGGTAGGCGACCACGCCGTCGGAAGAAAGCCTGTCCATCTGCGCGCGCCAGGCTGGCTCGGGCGCGGGCGGCGGCAGCAGGGTCGCCTCCAGCACGGCGGCCAGGTAGAGATTGAGGTTCTGCTCGGCGATGTCCGGCATGCCGAACTTGAAGCGGATCATCTCGCCCTGCTCGGTGGTGCGGAAACGCCCGTTCACCGAGCCCGGTGGTTGCGACAGGATCGCCTCGTGGGCGGGACCACCACCGCGGCCCACGGTGCCACCGCGGCCATGGAACAGCAGCAGCTCGACCTGATGCTGACGACAGATCTCCACCAGACTTTCCTGAGCACGGTACTGCGCCCAGGCGGCAGCGGTGGTCCCGGCATCCTTGGCGGAGTCGGAGTAGCCGATCATCACTTCCTGCGGGCCGTGCAAGCTGGCTCGATAGCCCGGCAGCCCCAGCAATTGCTCGATGGCGACCGCTGCGTTATCCAGATCGGCCAGGGTTTCGAACAGCGGCACCACACGCATCGGCCTGCGCAGCCCGGCTTCCTTGAGCAGCAGCTGTACCGCGAGCACATCGGAGGCGGTTCCCGCCATGGAGATGACGTAGGAACCGAGAGACGCCGCGGGCGCGGCCGCGACCTCACGACAGGTCGCCAGCACTTCGGCGGTCTCGCCTGCGGGACGGAAGTCCGCGGGCAATAGCGGACGACGGCTGTTCAGCTCGGTCTGCAGAAAGTGCAGACGCTGTTCTTCATCCCATTCCTGGTAACGGCCAAGGCCCAGATAATCGGTGATCTCACCCAGCGCGGCGGCATGGCGAGTGGCGTCCTGGCGAACGTCCAGGCGTACCAGGAACAGGCCAAAGGTTTTCACCCGACGCAGGAAGTCGAGCAGCGGGCCGTCGGCGATGACGCCCATGCCGCACTCGTGCAGCGAGCGGTAGCAAAGATGCAGTGGGTCGTAGAGGTCGCTGTTGTCCTGCAACACGGCGGCAGGCGGACTGACCGGGCCGGCGAGCGACTCGTGAGCCCAGGTCCGGGTGGCGCGCAAGCGCTCGCGGAGCTGCTTGAGCAGCGCCCGGTAGGGCTCGGCACTGTCGCCACTGCGCGCGCGCAACTCATCGCTGGCCTGCTGCATGGAAAGCTCGGCGGCCAGGCTGTCGATGTCACGCAGATACAGATCGGCGGCCATCCAGCGGGCCAGCAACAGAACCTCGCGGGTCACCTTGGCCGTCACGTTGGGGTTGCCATCCCGATCGCCGCCCATCCACGAGGCGAACCGGATCGGCGCGGCCTCCAGCGGCAGACGGAACCCGGTTTCCCGCAGCAGTGCCTGGTCAGCCTTACGCAGCACGGTCGGCAGGGCGTACCACAGCGAGTTTTCGATTACCGCGAAGCCCCATTTGGCCTCGTCCACCGGGGTCGGGCGCACGCGACGGATTTCCTCGGTGTGCCAGGCCTCGGCGATCAGCCGCTGCAGGCGGCTGGAAATCGCGTCGCGCTCACCTGCGGACAGGTCGCGGTGATCCTGCTCCGCCAGCTGCGCGGCGATGGCATCGTATTTCTGAATCAGGGTGCGCCTGGCGACTTCGGTCGGGTGCGCGGTGAGCACCAATTCGATATCCAGCCGACCGACCTGCCGGGCCAGGGCTTCGCGATCATGCCCACCGGCACGCAGACGCTGCAGCAGCTCGTCCAGTATGCGGTTCTCGAAGGGCTGCGCCTCGCCGGCATCACGTCGGCGCACGCGGTGATACTGCTCGGCGATGTTGGCCAGGTTCAGAAACTGGTTGAAGGCACGGGCGACCGGCAGCAATTCGTCGTCGTGCAGTTGGTCGAGGGTATCGCTCAGCTGTCGAGCCCCGTCCGCCGAACCCTGGCGCGCAGCCTTGGCGCCCTTGCGGATGCGCTCGATCTTGTCGAGGAAAGCATCGCCGTGCTGCTCGCGGATGGTGGTGCCGAGCAACTCGCCAAGCTGGTGAACGTCCTCGCGTAGACGTGCGTCGATTTGCGTCATACCGGTGTGCCTCCGCCGCTGCGTGAACCTGCAGATTGGCCCAGCCTGGCACTGCCTGACAAGCAGCCCTTCGACCAAAGCAGCAGAACGAAGCGCCTATACGCGCCGCCACAGGCGTCAATCGGAACGCAGCCGGAGGGCTCAGGTCTGTAACAGAGAACCCGCCCCACCTCGAGGTACCTATGAAGATCCGCGAACTCGTCCAGCAATGGGAACAGAACGCAACCGGCCGCCTGGTCAGTACGCCTTACCAGGTGCATCTGGATGTGGAGTCGGCCGCGCGCCTGGCGGCACTCGGCCACATGTACCCGAAACGGCGCCCTGAAGAGCTGATCGCCGAGCTGCTCGGTGCCGCTCTGGAAGACCTCGAAGCCAGCCTGCCCTACGTTCAGGGCACTCATGTGGTCGCCACGGACGAAGAAGGCAACCCGGTCTACGAAGACGTCGGCCCTACCCCGCGTTTTCTGGAGCTGGCTCGCCACTACCTGCATGAAATGAATGCCGAGGCCGAGCGAAGCGAGCCCTGATCGAGAACCGCGGCCCTGTCGCCAGATGCCGCGCAAAGCGCCGAGTGGCGCGGCTTTCGACATTTTTCTGGCGACGCGATCCTGGCAACGTGCACTTTTTTGCTGAACGTTTCCTGACTCAGCCAACTCACAGGGTTATGCCGTAATGACCACTGGTCGCCGGAGAAAAACTAACTCAGCCGCTATCGCTCCTGAGTTTCCGGACGGCAGGTGACCATCGTGGAAACCGACTGTTTGCCAGGAATTTACCAATGGAGTTGCACACCATGACCACTAAAACTGCCCCAAACGCTCGTACCAAACTAGCCGGCTGGAAAGTTGCGGCACTGGCTATCGGCAGCAGCTTGCTGCTCGTCGGTTGCGCAGGCACTCCGCCCAGTGAGCAACTGGCTGTGACCAAGTCGGCCGTCAACGAAGCTGTGAGCTCCGGCGGTACCGAATTCGCCGCGGTCGAAACCAAGTCTGCCCAGGACAAACTGAAGCAGGCCGAGCTGGAAGTCATCGAGAAGAACTACGAAGAAGCCAAACGCCTGGCCGAACAAGCCGAGTGGGACGCACGCGTAGCCGTGCGTAAAACCCAGGCAGCCAAGGCTGACAAGGCACTGAAGGATGCCCAGCAGGGTATCGAGGAACTGCGTCAGGAAGGTCTGCGCAGCGCTCAGCCGGCTCCGACCCAAGGTCAGTAACGGCTTCGTCAGACTTCGCCAATTGAATAAAGGATGAACGATCATGCGTAAACAAGTGATGATTCCAGCCCTGCTGGCTCTGAGCGTTGGCCTCGCTGCCTGCTCCACCCAACCGAACGTGAACCTCGAGCAGGCGCGTAGCGGCTATTCCACGCTGCAGACCGACCCGCAAGCGGTAAAGGTCGCGGCACTGGAAACCAAGGATGCCGGTGAAGCGCTGGAAAAAGCCGAACGCGCTTTCCGCGAGAAAGAAGACGAGAAGAAGGTCGACCAGCTTTCCTACCTGGCCAACCAGCGCATCGAAGTGGCGCGTCAGACCATCGCACTGCGCACCACCGAAGCGAGCCTCGAGCAGACGGGCGCCCAACGTGCCCAGGCCCGCCTGGAAGCCCGTGACGCGCAGATCAAGCAACTGCAGAACAGCCTCAACGCCAAGCAGACCGAACGCGGCACTCTGGTCACCTTCGGCGACGTACTGTTCGACCTGAACCGTGCCGAGCTCAAGCCAGGCGGCTTCGCCAACATCGCCAAGCTCGCCCAGTTCCTGCAGGAAAACCCGGATCGCAAGGTAATCGTCGAAGGCTACACCGACAGCACCGGTTCGGCTGACTACAACCAGGGCCTGTCCGAGCGTCGCGCCAACTCCGTACGTGCCGCACTGGTACGTCAGGGCGTAGGTCCGGAGCGCATCGTCGCTCAGGGCTATGGCAAGGAATACCCGGTTGCCAGCAACGCCGACTCTGCCGGCCGCGCTCAGAACCGTCGTGTGGAAGTGACCATTTCCAACGACAACAAGCCGGTTGCTCCTCGCTCGTCCGTAAGCAGCAACTAAGTAGCTGCTGTTGCACCAGAACCCCGCTTCGGCGGGGTTCTGTCGTTTCAGGGGCAGCCGGCACGCGCCCCTGGCGACAGCTTTGCGCCTTGTAGCTCCAGCAAATGGGATCCTGATGACCAACCTCGCCACACGCCCGTAACCCTGCCCCCGCCACGACCAATCGCCCAGCCCTCGAACCCGCGTTTACCACCCGCGACTCACGCCTTCCGTGCCTCCTTCGCCGCGCGACCCGCGAACGTCGCTCGACAGCGCCGAGCAGACTCCAGGCGCCCGAAAATACCGCTCATCGGAGCAAGCAACCACTAATCGGTGAAAACGACCGTTCGTCATGCAATAATGCCCGCCGGTCGACGGATGAACGGTAGCTGCTCGCAGCTATCGGCCTCCGTGGCCCATTTCGATGCGGCAGGTAAACCATCATGGAAATCGACTACCTGCCAGGAAACTACCTATGGAGTTGCATACACCATGAGCACCAAGACTGCTTCAAAAGCGCGCACTCAACTGGCGGGCTGGAAAGCCGCGACACTGGCCGTCGGCAGCGCCCTGATTCTCGCTGGCTGTGCAGGCACCCCGCCCAGCGAGCAACTGGCGGTGACCAAGTCTGCCGTCAATGAAGCCGTGAGCTCTGGCGGAACAGAATTCGCCGCAGTGGAAACCCGCTCCGCCCAGGACAAGCTGAAGCAGGCCGAGCAGAAGGTTTACGAAAAGAAATTCGAGGAAGCCAAACGGCTGGCAGAGCAGGCCGAGTGGGATGCACGCCTGGCGGTTCGCAAGACCCAGGCGGCGAAGGCAGAGAAAGCACTGAAGGATGCCCAACAAGGCATCGAAGAACTGCGTCAGGAAGGCCTGCGCGGCTTCCAGAGCACTCCTGCCCAAGGCCAGTAACAGGTCTGTCGAACAGACCTCGCTAATCGTTAAAGGATGACCAAACATGCGTAATCAACTGATGATCCCCGCCCTGCTGGCCCTGAGCGTCGGCCTGGCAGCCTGCTCGACGAAGCCCAACGTCAATCTGGAACAGGCGCGCAGCAACTTCTCGACCCTGCAAAGCGATCCCAAGGCGATCAAGGTAGCCGCCCTGGAGACCAAGGACGCCGGCGAATTCCTGGAAAAAGCCGAGAAGGCCTATCGTGAAAAGGAAGACCAGAAGATCGTCGATCAGCTGTCTTACCTGGCCAACCAGCGTGTCGAAGTGGCGCGCCAGACCATCGCCCTGCGTACCACCGAGCAGGACCTGCAAAAGACCGCCGCACAGCGCACTCAGGCACGCCTGGAAGCCCGTGAAGCGCAAATCAAGCAATTGCAGAGCAGCCTGAACGGCAAGAAAACCGAACGCGGCACGCTGGTCACCTTTGGTGACGTGCTGTTCGACGTTGGCCGCGCCGAGCTCAAGGCCGGAGGCCTGCACAACATCAACCAACTGGCCGAGTTCCTGCGTGACAATCCCGGCCGCAAGGTTCTGGTCGAAGGCTACACCGACAGCACCGGTTCGGAAGCCCTGAACCTCGACCTGTCGGATCGCCGCGCCAACGCCGTACGCACCGCACTGGTACGCATGGGCGTGGGCCCGGAGCGAATCGTCGCCCAGGGCTACGGCAAGGAATACCCGGTCGCCAGCAATGCCAGCGCCTCTGGCCGTGCCATGAACCGCCGCGTGGAAGTGACCATTTCCAACGACAACAAAGCCGTCGCCCCCCGCTCGTCCTTCCGCAGCTACTAAGCGCAGGCCGAACGAAAGCGAACCCCGCCACGGCGGGGTTCGTCATTTCTGGCTCCGCGAATCTGCGTACAGGGGCGCCCTGCGTCGCCCAGCCCCTAACGATCCGGCGGCATGTCATCGACCATGCAACGCACGGCCTGCCTGCGGTTATCGACCAGTACCCCGCTGAGCCCCTTCTGCTTGAGATCGAACAGCACCAGCACGCCATCGATGCATTGGGCAACCTGGTCGGCTGCCTTCAGCGACACCTTGTAGTCCTCGCCAGGAACGGTCTTGAGCATGGTGAATTCGGACAGCAGCAAGGCATCCTCAGGCTTGGCGAAGTGCAGATAGCCATAGTAGCCGAGCACCATGACAGTGCCGGCGATGCTGCCAATGGCGGTGAGAATCAGGGGAATGGGATTGCGCTCGCTCATAAACCTCTCAGTTGAAGACAAGCTCGTACGGTACGCCCCGGAAAACCGCAGCGGCTGCCCCTAGAGAATGTTGGCGTAGTCGGCTTCGATGCGGTCCAGGCTCAGGTGGTTGAGGAAGTTGGAGAAGCACATCCAGGCCGACAGCGAATTGAGATCACGAAACTGCTGCGGCAGGTACTTGGGTGGGCTCACCAGGCCTTCATCGACCAGTTGACGTAGCGTACGCATATCTTCGAGCGTGGTCTTGCCACAGAACAATAAAGGGATCTGTTCCAGCTTGCCTTTGCGCACGGCGAGCTGAATGTAGTTGTAGATCATGATGAACCCCTTCAGGTAGGACAGATCCTTGGTGAAGGGCAGACCGTTCGGAGCGGAGCCCCGGAACGCGCGACCGGCGTTGCTGTAGCTGTCTTCCAGGCTGAAACCCTGCTCACGGTAGAAATCGCAGACCTGCAGGAAATCCGCGCCCTGCTCGGCCATGTGAATGGCGCGGGTGCGGTTGGTGAGTTTGCGCAGGCGACTGGGGTAGGAGGCGAAGGCGATCACTTCCATGAGGATGGCCAGGCCTTCCTGAGTGACCGTCGACGAGGGTGGCCCCTTGGCCAGGAAGGTGCAAACAGGCTGGTTCTGGCCATTGAGCGTGGTTGCCACGTGCACCAGGCCTTCGTGTACTTCCAGTGCCTTGACGTCGCGCTCGTTGAACATGGCATCGGCGCGGATCTTGATGTAATCGGCACCGGCCGCGGCGTCAGCGAGAATGCCGTCGGACTCGAACACGCGAATGGTGCTGTCGCTCTCGCCGAACACCAGATTCAGCCGGCTCTGCAGCAGCGCGACGGCGTCCTTGGCAGTCAGCGTCTTGGGCTCGTCCTTGAGGTCGCCGCGGCTGTCGATGTTGTTCAGGTAGCCGGAAAACATCAGCCCCAGATCGGCCAGGGTCGGATCACCGGCATGGAAGGCGTCGGACGCCGCGCCGTACAGCTCCTGGGAAATCAACCCGAAATCCGAGGTACCACGGGCTTCCAGCATGCGGATGACCATGCGGTACTCGCGGCACATGCGGCGCATGATCTGCCCCACCGGATTGAACTGGCCGAGCTGGCGGGTGATGTCGCGCTCGATGTTCTGGAACTCCAGCTTCTTGGCGGCCGGATCGAAGGCCAGCGGTCGGCTGTCGTAGTAGCCACGGTCTATCGCCGGCAGCTCCCTGCCCTTGTGCTTGAGAAAGGTCTGGCGAATGGAGTCGTCCCATTTCACCGCATCGAGTACACGGATCGGCGTCTGCGCCTCGACGATACGATCGGACAGCGCGCGCACGACCAGCTGGTAACCGTCGAGTCCTGTGTGGCTGTTCATGGCAATCCTCTTTGCGTTGCTGAAAGTGCCGAATCGACCCGCAGAGCCTGGTCACGACCTTGCCGGACAGCCTCATGCGAGCGTTTTTTCAGCGCTCCAGGGCCGGCGTGCAGCAGATCGTGAGAAGCACTCACGGCCCGGTTCGCTGATAGCGCGCCACCTCGACGAACACATCGGAGTTGGCCGGATCGTTGAGGTACGCGAACACCTGTTCCAGGCCGCTGGAGACCAGTACCCCATCGCCCTGCGGCATCTCCACGGTGCTGCCCTTGAGCTCACCGTTGTCGATGGCCTGGAGGATACGTTCGACGTCGAGGTTGAACAGCACCAGCTCATTGTTGTGGGTCAACTCGAAGCCGCCGATGGCGAAATTCGCGCCCATGCGCTTGGGCACCCCCGCCGACAGGTACCAGCGTCGGCCGTGGTGGGCGACGGTAAAGCTGTAGCTCTGCAGGCTGGCGACGTTGTCGATGCTGTCGGTGTAGGCATCGGCCTTGTAGAGATTGGAGCCCGAACGGCTGATGTCCAGAAAGCGCAGCTCGCCCCACTCGTCGGTGCGTGACCAGGTACCAAGCAGGGGAATCGGCGCTGCTTCGTTGGCCGGGATCGGCTCCTTGAAGGTCACCAGGCAACCGCTCAACAACAGAAACGACAGCACCACCAGTGCACGCCAGGCTTTCATCATGCTCTCCTTGAAACGATCGTGGGACCGCCACGCGCTGATAGTCCATTCCCTCGACGCAGCGCGTCAAGCGTCCAAACCAGTTGTCCATCAACAGGATAGGCGCTGAATCACAGGTAATAAAAAGCCGCCCGAAGGCGGCTCTGGCAAACCCTTAGAGTTCCTGGCGCATGTGCGGGAACAGGATGACGTCGCGGATCGACGGCGAGTTGGTCAACAACATCACCAGGCGATCGATACCGATGCCTTCACCGGCAGTGGGCGGCATGCCGTATTCGAGGGCGCGAACGAAGTCGGCATCGAAATGCATGGCCTCGTCATCGCCTGCGTCCTTGTCGGCCACCTGCTGCTGGAAGCGCTCGGCCTGGTCTTGCGCATCGTTCAACTCGGAGTAGGCGTTGGCGATCTCGCGGCCACCGATGAACAGCTCGAAACGGTCGGTCACACTCGGATCATCGTCGCTGCGACGGGCCAATGGCGAGACTTCGAACGGATAACGGGTAATGAAGTGCGGCTGCTCCAGCTTGTGCTCGACCAGTTCCTCGAAAATCATCACCTGCAGCTTGCCCAGGCCTTCGAAACCGAGCACCTTGGCGCCGGCTTTCTTGGCGATCGCGCGCGCCTTGTCCACGTCTTGCAGGTCGGCGGCGGTGATATCCGGGTTGTACTTGAGAATCGAGTCGAACACCGACAGGCGCACGAACGGCTCACCGAAGTGGAACACCTTGTCGCCGTATGGCACGTCGGTGGTGCCGAGCACGCTCTGCGCCAGCTCGCGGAACAGCTCCTCGGTCAGGTCCATGTTGTCTTCGTAATCGGCATAGGCCTGGTAGAACTCGAGCATGGTGAACTCGGGGTTGTGCCGGGTCGAAACGCCTTCGTTACGGAAGTTGCGGTTGATCTCGAACACCTTCTCAAACCCGCCAACGACGAGCCGCTTGAGGTACAGCTCCGGCGCGATGCGCAGGAACATGGCCATGTCGAGGGCGTTGTGGTGGGTTTCGAAAGGCTTGGCCGCAGCGCCGCCGGGAATGGTCTGCAGCATCGGCGTTTCCACTTCGAGGAAGTTGCGCTCGGCGAGGAAACGACGGATGTGGGCGATCACCTGGGAGCGCACGCGGAAAGTTTCGCGCACGTCTTCGTTGACGATCAGGTCGACGTAGCGCTGGCGATAGCGCTGCTCGGTATCGGTCAGGCCGTGGTGCTTGTCCGGCAGCGGACGCAGCGACTTGGTCAGCAGGCGCACGTCGGTCATTTCCACGTACAGGTCGCCCTTGCCGCTGCGGGCCAGGGTGCCAACGGCGGCGATGATGTCGCCCATGTCCCAGCTCTTCACCGCTGCCAGGGTTTCTTCGGGCAGGGTCTTGCGGTTGACGTAGACCTGAATGCGCCCGCTCATGTCCTGAATGACCATGAAGGAGCCACGGTTGAGCATGATGCGACCGGCAACCTTGACCGGAATGGCAGCGGCTTCGAGCTCTTCCTTGGTCTTGTCGACGTACCGTTTCTGCAGGTCGGCGCAGAGGTTGTCACGACGGAAGTCGTTGGGGAAGGCGTTGCCCTGCTCACGGATGGCAGCAAGCTTTTCCTTGCGCTGGGCAATCAGCTTGTTCTCTTCCTGTTGCAGTTGCTGCTGGTCGGGTTGTTGGTCGCTCATGTTCGTCGGGATTCCATCACGGGGTAGTCGCCGCCCCCACCGGGGCGGAACCAAAAGGTATTACAGGCCTTGTTTCAAGCTGGCTTCGAGGTACTGATCGAGGTCGCCATCGAGAACCTTCTGGCAGTCGCTGCGCTCGACGCCGGTACGCAGGTCCTTGATGCGCGAGTCATCGAGCACGTAGGAGCGGATCTGGTGACCCCAGCCAATATCGGACTTGGTGTCTTCCAGCGCCTGGGAAGCCGCGTTGCGCTTCTGCATTTCCTGCTCGTACAACCGGGCCCGCAGCATTTTCATGGCGGTGTCCTTGTTGGCGTGCTGGGAACGTTCGTTCTGACACGCCACCACGGTGTTGGTCGGCACGTGAGTGATACGTACCGCCGAGTCGGTGGTGTTGACGTGCTGACCACCCGCACCGGAGGAGCGGTAGGTGTCGATACGCAAGTCGGCCGGGTTGATCTCGATCTCGACCTTGTCGTCGATCTCGGGCGACACGAACACCGCCGAGAACGAGGTGTGGCGACGGGCGCCGGAGTCGAACGGACTCTTGCGCACCAGGCGGTGGACACCGATTTCGGTGCGCAGCCAGCCAAAAGCGTACTCGCCCTTGATGTGCACGGTGGCGCCCTTGATACCGGCGACTTCGCCTTCGGACAGTTCGACGATCTCGGCGCTGAAACCGCGCTTGTCGGCCCAACGCAGGTACATGCGCAGCAGGATGTTGGCCCAGTCCTGCGCCTCGGTTCCGCCGGAACCGGCCTGGATATCCAGGTAGCAGTTGTTCGGGTCCATCTCGTGGCTGAACATGCGGCGGAATTCCAGCTTCTCGAGGATTTCGCGCAGGCGTTCGATTTCTGCGGCGACGTCGTCGACGGCGCTCTGGTCGTCTTCTTCGACGGCCATGTCGAGCAGGTCGCGGGAATCGGCCAGGCTGCCGGTCAGGTCGTCGATGGTCTCGACGATCAGCGCCAGCGTGGCACGCTCACGGCCGAGGTTCTGGGCGTATTCCGGCTTGTTCCAGACGTTCGGGTCTTCGAGTTCGCGGTTTACTTCGACGAGACGATCATGCTTGTGATCGTAGTCAAAGATACCCCCGAATGGTCTGGGTGCGCTCGGACAGGTCCTTGATGCTGTTAAGGATCGGGTTGATTTCCATGGCTGGCGGCACTCACAGGTAAAACTTCGGAAAAGCCGACGAGTATACCCGAGTCGCGGTTCTCTGGCAGCACGCCTGGCGTTATCAATCACCCTGCGACGGACCGACGGCCATCTATACTCGAGAGGCTGCCCATCGAGCCGTTGAAGGATCATCGCGCACCATGTTTCGTGCCCAAAGTCTGCGTAGCCGTCTAGCCCTGTCGATCGCCCTGCTGGTGAGCCTGCTGAGTTGGCTGCTTGGCAGCCTGATCAGCCAGGATTCCGCCCAGCGCATTCGCGAGGACGTGGGTCGGGATCTGGCCGAGGTGTCGCACATGATGATCGACCGCCTCGACCGCGACATGCAGAGCCGCGCCAGCATGTTGCAGGTCATCGGCAGCCTGCGCGTACTGCGCCAGCCGGCTGACATCGACGATGTACGCCGCCTGCTGGATCACCTGCAGGGCGAATTCCCCAGCATCGCCTGGATCGGTTTCACCGACACCCGGGGCACGGTGCTGGCCTCCAGCAACCGTGTGCTGGAAGGCGCCAGCATTGCTCAGCGCCCGGTATTCCTGGAGGGTAGCAAGGGCCTGTTCATTGGTGACGTGCACGAGGCCGTGCTGCTGGCCAAACTGTTGCCCAACCCGACGGGCGAGGCGATGAAGTTCGTGGATATCAGCCTGCCGGTGCATGCGGCGGACGGCAGCCTGGTCGGCGTGCTGGCGTCGCACCTGTCGTGGTCATGGGCCGACGAGGTACGCCAGGCGATCCTCAAACCCATCGAGGAGCGTCGGCAGATCGAGTTCTTCGTGGTCGGTCGCGACCGCACCCTGCTGCTGGCCCCCACGGAAATGATCGGCCAGCGCCTGCACCTTCCCGCCATGCAGGACCTGCCGGGCAACACTACCCACTGGGCCGTGCAGCAATGGCCGGACGGCAAACAGTACCTGACCGGCCTGGCGCTCAGCCAGGGCTACCTCGACTATCAGGGCCTGGGCTGGACGGTGGTCGCCCGCCAGTCACTGGCGCAGGCCGATGCACCGGTACAGGCCATCCACACCACCATCGTGCTCTGGGGCGGCGTCCTGGCAGTGCTGTTCGCAGCCTGTGGCTGGCTGCTGGCGACCTACGTCACCCGGCCACTGCGCAGCATCGCCAAGGCAGCGGATCGTCTCGCCAATGGCGAAATCATCGTGATCCCTGAAGTCGACAGCCCGCGGGAAGTCGCCCAGCTCAGCCACTCCATCCGCCATCTGGTGGAAAGCCTGACCCATCAGCACGCCGAGCTCGGTGCCCTGGACAACCGTGCCCACCATGACCCGCTGACCGGCCTGCCGAACCGCGCGGCACTGGCCAGGTACCTGCCGCGGGCAGAGCTGCGTAGCCAGGGAACGCCCTGCGGGCTGGCGGTGCTGTATCTGGACCTGGACGGTTTCAAGCCGGTCAATGATCGCCACGGCCATGCGGTTGGCGACCAGGTGCTGCGTGAGTCGGCCTCGCGTATGCGCGGCTGCCTGCGTGCCGGGGATCTGGTGGTGCGCCTGGGGGGCGACGAGTTCCTGATGATCCTCCAGGTACCGTTCGATGAAGCGGCCGGACAGGCCCGCCAGATGGCCGAGCGAGCTATTCAGACGCTGGGGGCGGTGATCGAGTGGGAGGGCCGAGAATTACAGATCGGCTGCAGCATCGGTGGCGCGCTATGGCCGCAGGATCACGCCAGCCTGGAACAGGTCGTGGAACTGGCGGACCAGGCCCTGTATCGCGCCAAGCAGAACGGCCGCGGTCGTGCGGTATTTCATGGCGAGCCGCAGATCGACAACTCGCCCGTCTGATTCAGGCCAGGGAGCTGGTGTCGTTCACCAGACCGACCTGATCGCGACCCGCCTGCTTGGCCATGTAAAGGCCGCGGTCCGCCAGATTGACCAATTGCAGGGAGGTCTGACCGGCGCGCGGCACCAGGGTAGCGACGCCGAGACTGGTCGTCAGCACCGAGCCAGGTTCGGGCTTGTCGTGGGGAATGCCCAGGTCGGTGACGGCCCGACGAACCTTTTCGGCGAGCAGCCGCGCTCCGCCCGCAGAGGTGCTCGGCAGCACCATGGCGAACTCTTCGCCGCCATAGCGGGCAGGCATGTCGGTGGAGCGGCTGCAGCAGCCGCGCAAGGCTCCGGCAACGCGGCGCAGGGCGTCGTCACCGGCGACATGCCCAAAGCTGTCGTTGAAGCTCTTGAAGAAATCGACGTCGATCATCAACAGTGACATCGGCGTCTGCTCACGCAGGGCGCGGCGCCATTCCATTTCCAGGTATTCGTCGAAGTGCCGGCGGTTGGACAGCCCGGTCAGGCCATCGGAGTTCATCAGGCGCTGCAGCACCAGATTGGTTTCCAGCAACTGCTGCTGGCTTTCACGCAACGCACGGTAGGCTTCATCGCGCTGCTGCAGCGCGGTGTAGGAGCGCGAGTGGTAGCGAATGCGCGCCACCAGTTCGATGGTGTCCGGCAGCTTGACCAGATAATCGTTGGCACCGGAGGCGAAAGCGGTGCTCTTGACGGTCGCGTCGTCCTTGGTCGACAGCACGATGATCGGCACGTCGCGCAGCGAAGGCCGCGCACGGTAGGCGCCCAGCAGCGTCAGCCCATCGACACCGGGCATCACCAGATCCTGAAGGATCACCGTCGGTCGCAACTGTTCGGCCACCGCGACGGCCTGAGTGGGGTCGGAGCAGTAATGAAAGTCGATGCCGCCCTCGCCCAACAGCTCGCGGCGCACGGCCTCGCCGATCATCGCCTGATCGTCGACGAGCAACACCATGACCGCGCCTTCCTTGGGTGAGCCGAGTTCTTCCGTGGAATGTGGGGGGGCTTGCATGTTGGTCTCCAGACCCACCTGGCTTGAAGGCGAGTCTCTTAAAAGTTGGACGCAGAGTAAGTCTATCAGCCAAATAGCTCAACGATACGGGGAGCGATGCGTTCGAGGGCGAGTATCTCCTTCGCGGCATCGAGTTCCGCCGCTGCCTTGGGCATGCCATACACCGCGCAGCTGGCCTGGTTCTGAGCGATGGTGAGGAACCCGCGGGCGCGCATGTTCTTGAGCCCCAGCGCGCCATCACGGCCCATGCCGGTGAGCAACACGCCGATGGCATCGCCCGTCCAGTGCTCGACCACGCTGTCGAAGAACACATCGATGGAGGGCCGATAGACGTGGCTGCGTGGCTCTTCTGTATAGGTCAGCTCGCCATTGCGCTGCAGGCGCATATGGTTGTTGGTGCCCGCCAGCAGCACCACACCCGCTTGCGGTTGCTCGCCGTCGCGGGCCAGGCGCACCGGCAGGGCCGACTCACCGGCCAGCCAGTCGGCCATACCAGCGGCGAACACCTCGTCGACGTGCTGCACCAGCATGACCGCCGCATTGAAATTTCCCGGCAATTGCTTGAGCAGCGAGGCCAGCGCCGCCGGGCCGCCCGCCGAGGCACCGATGGCCACCAGCCGGCGTGCCGCCGACGCTCTGGGCGCCTGGGCTGACACGCTATGCTTGCGGCCCGTGTTCTGGCCGATCAACCAGCCAATGTTCTGGATCTTGCGCAGCAACGTCGCCGCGTCAGCGGCTGCGTCGCCGCCCAGCGAAGGCGTATTGACCGCGTCCAGAGCCCCATGGCCCATGGCCTCGAACACCCGGTTGACGTACTGCTCGATATCCACCGAAACGATGAGGATCGCGCACGGGCTCTGCGCCATGATCCGTCGCGTCGCCTCGACCCCATCCATGACCGGCATCAGCAGATCCATCAGCAATAGATCCGGCAGATCGACTTCGCAGCGCTGCAGCGCCTCGGCACCGTTGCCCGCCACCCAGACGATGCGATGCTCCGGCTCCAGAGCCAGGGCTCGGCGCAGAGCCTCCACCGCCAGCGGCATGTCGTTGACGATCCCGATCCTCATTCGTGCGGCTCTCCAACCAGATCGACCACGGCGTCGAGCAACGCCTCGTCATGGAAACTGGCCTTGGCAAGATAATAGTCGGCTCCGGCATCCAGACCACGCCGGCGATCTTCTTCGCGATCCTTGTAGGACACCACCATCACCGGCAGCGATTGCAGGCGGCTGTCGCGGCGCACCAGGGTGACCAGTTCGATACCGTCCATGCGCGGCATGTCGATATCGGTAATCAGCAGGTCGAAGTGCTCGGCGCGCAGGGCGTTCCAGCCATCCATGCCATCGACCGCCACGGCCACGTCATAACCCCGCCCGAGCAGCAGCTTGCGCTCCAGCTCGCGCACGGTCAGCGAATCGTCGACCACCAGCACGCGCTTGCGCTGAACACCGGCAAGCTGGCGGACGCTACGGTCGACCCGCTCCAGGCGACCGCTGCCGAGCAGTTTGGCGACCGACATCAGCATGTCCTCGACGTCGAGGATCAGCACCGGCGTGCCGTCGTCCAGCAACGCACCTGCCGACACATCCTGCACCTTGCCCAGCCGTGGATCCAGCGGCATCACCACCAGCGTGCGCTCACCGACGAAACGCTCCACCACCAGACCGAACAGGTTGTCACGGTCACGGATCAGCACCACCGGAATGCCGTTGTCGCTGGGCTTGCCTTCCGGGCGCTGGAGAATCTGGCTGGCCGCGATCAGACCGACGTGCTGCCCTTCGCTCCAGAAGTGCTGACGCCCTTCCAGTTGAACGATGTCTTCGGCCTGCAGGCGGGTCATCCGTTCGATGTGGGCCAGCGGCAAGGCATAGGCTTCGCCACCGACCTCGACGACCAGGCTGCGCACCACCGACAACGTCAGCGGCACCTCCAGGTGGAAGGTCGAACCCTGTCCCTGGCGCTGCTGCATGCGCACACCGCCGCGCAGTTGCCGCACCATGTGCTGAACGGCATCCAGGCCAACACCGCGGCCGGACACCTCGGTGACCTGATCACGCATGCTGAAACCGGGCAGGAACAGGAAGGCCAGCAGCTCCTCCTCGGTCAGCTGCTCGCCGGTCTGTTCGGTGGCGAAACCACGGCTGATCACCGCACTGCGCAGTTTATGCAGATCGACGCCGCCCCCATCGTCGCTGAGTTCCAGCAATAGCATGCCGGCGTGGTGACGGGCGCGAATCAGTATCTGGCCTTCGGCTGTCTTGCCGCGCGCCAGGCGCACCTCGGGCGGCTCGATGCCGTGGTCCAGAGCATTGCGCAGCAAATGCGTCAGCGGTGCCTCGAGACGTTCCAGCACGTCGCGGTCGACCTGCGTGCTTTCGCCCTCGATCACCAGCCGTACCTGCTTGCCGAGCGCCCGGGCCAGGTCACGCAGCATGCGTTCATGGCCCGACAACACATCGGCGAACGGCCGCATGCGCGACGCCAGCGCGGCGTCGTAGAGGGACTGGGCGCGCTGGCCGCCCTGCCAGCCGAAATCGTCCAGATCGGTCATGTGCTGGGCAAGCACCTGCTGGCACTCGGTGAGCGCCTGGCGGGTTTCCACCAGCATGGCCTCGGCCTGCGCATCGATGCTGCCTTCCGGTAGCGCTTCACGGGCTACGTCGAGGGCGCGGCGCGCGACGGTTTGCAGCCGTTTGAGACGCTGCAGGCCATGGCCGAGGGGCTTGATGCGCTGGAACTCGACCAGCGACTTGCTGGAGATGTCCAGCAGATGGTCGAGTCGCTCGGCACTGACCCGCAGGATGCGTCCACGCCCCTCGCCCTGCACTTCGCCGCCTTCGGCTCTCGCCCTGACAGGTGCACTTTGCGGCTCCGGCGATTCCTGTACGAACGGCTCTGGCTCGGCGATGACGGCGGGCGCCACCGGCACCGGCACCGCTGAGCGCTGGGCCGGTACGTAACCACCCCGCGCGAGAGCACCGAGGCGTTCGATCAGCGCATCGACAGCCGCGCCGGTTCCATTCGTATCGGCCGCGGGCGAGCCCAGGCTCAGCAGAATGTCGGCGCCTTGCAACAGCGCATCGATGTATTCGGGTTGCAGCAACAGGCGGCCTTCCTGAGCCTCCACCAGGCAGTCTTCCATTACGTGAGCGACCTTCACCCCGGCGTCGAGACCGACGATACGTGCCGCGCCCTTGAGGGAATGGGCTGCGCGCATGCAGGCTTCGAGGGAGTCCGCATGACGCGGATCGCGCTCGAGCACCAGCAAGCCGTTGTTGAGCACCTGGGTCTGGGCCTCGGCTTCGAGCTTGAACAACTCCAGCAGCGAAGCGTCGCGCATCTGGTCGGGCGTCATCCGAGGCTCCTGGCGATGGTTTGCTGCAGTATCTGCTCGTCGAGCAGGGTCACGCTGCGACCTTTCCACTGGAGAACCCCGGAGGCGAAACGCCGCGCCATCGGCACACTGCCGTTGCCGGTCTCGACCACCTGGCTGACGGCAATGGCCTCGATGCCTTCGACCTCGTCGACCGGCATGACCACCGGACCATCCGCCAGGCTGAAGATCAGCATGCGTGGCACCACGCGACGTTCGGTAACCGCCTCGGCGCTCTCCAGCCCGAGCATCTCCGCCAACGAAACGCAGGCCACCAGCGCGCCACGCACGTTGGTCACCCCCATCAAACCCAATGAACGCTGGTGTGGCAGCGAGTGGATCGAGGTGCGCGTCGCCACCTCGCTCAATGCACGGGTGGCCAGCGCCAACCAGGCCTCCCCTACCCGGAAGATGAGAATCGAACGACGCTCGCCGCTCTCTTCCTCGACCCACTCATGCTCTGGCTCATCCTCATCGCGCTGCAAAGCGAATCGATCCAGCAGGCGGGTAGCCAGGGACGCGTGAACCTCGCAGTTGCGACAGTGAATGTGCTGGACCAGGCGCTCACAGGACTTGTCGCCCTGCACGCCGATGCGGTTCCAGCAATCGTCGATGGCCGCCCGTTCGACATCGCTCAGCGGCAGAAGACTATCGGTCATCGCGGCTCACTCCACGCCCGGCACGTTGCTGCAGGCGCTTGGCGCCCGCCAGATCACCACGGGCAGCGAGCAGCGCCGACAGGTGAGCCAGCGCTTCGGCGTGCCTGGGCGCCAGATACAGGGTTTTGCGGTAATAATCCTGGGCCTCGCTGCTACGCCCGGCCACATCACTGAGCAGGCCCAGCCAGTAGAACGCCTGAGCCGTCGGGCCGTGCGCGGCGAGATAGCGTTCGCAGGCCATGCGGGCTTCGTCGCTGCGCCCGGCGTTGGCCAGCGTGGCGATTTCATCCAGGGCGGCATCGCCTGCGCCTGCGGCCACCGGCGGCGGCGCTGCGGCAGGCACCCGGCGCACCGGCGGTTTGTCTGGCGCAGCGACAGGTGCTGCGACCCGTGCCCGCGCGGGCATGGCCGGGGCGACCTGGCGCAGCGAGGCCGCGAGGCGCGGCGGCGTGTCACTGGTTCGGCGAAACACGAAGGCCAGGGGGATGTTCAAGGCCTGCATGCCAACCTGGCTGAACAGGCTGGCCTCGGCCGGCCCGATGAACAGTGCACCGTCGTCACGCATGAGCCGTTGCAGCACGGCCGCCACGGATTGCTGGGTCGGTCGGTCGAAGTAGATCAGCAGGTTGCGACAGAACACGAAATCGTAGGGCGCCTCGCCAGCCAGCAGACCGGGGGCCAGCAGGTTGCCGGCGAGCAGACGGACCTTGCGACGCACCTCGTCCTGGAGCTGAAAGCCTTCCGGGGTTTCGACGAAGTGCCGATCACGAAAGCTCAGGTTGTCGCCACGGAACGAATTGCGCCCGTACAGCGCTCGCTGTGCGCGAACCAGTATCAGCTCGCTGATGTCCATGGCATCGATGCGAAACGTTTCGCCCGGCAGCCCGGCATCGAGCAGCGCCATGGCAATGGAATACGGCTCTTCGCCACTCGAACAGGGCAGGCTGAGTATGCGCAGCGGGCGAACGCCCATGATCTGCGCGACCCGCTCACGGGCCAGTTGCGCGAGCGCGACGAAGGATTCCGGGTAGCGAAAGAACCAGGTCTCCGGTACCACCACGGCCTCGACCAGTGCCTGCTGCTCGATGGCGGAGGCCTGCAGTTGCAACCAATAGGCCTCCTCGTCGGCACAGCCCAGTGCCGCGACGCGCTGGCGAACCGCACGTTCGATCACCACCTGGCCTACCGACTCGGCATCGAGTCCGATCAGGCCATGCAACAGGCGCTCGAAACGGCCGCTCATACGCTGGCCTCCAGGGTTGCCGCGAACAGCAGCTCACGCACCGCTTCGTCGAGCAGATCGGCCACGCGGACCCATTGCACCAACCCCTGTTCGGCCTTGAGCACCGGCCCCAGGTAGCGGGCATTGGGCACGCTCACCCCGGCGTCGACGAATGCCTCGGCGGGGCTGCGCAGGGTATCGCTGGCCTGTTCCAGAATCAGTCCCAGCAGGCGAGCAGGCTGGCTCGCCTGGGGCTGGTAGTTGACGATCACCAGGCGCGTGCTGGTGCGCACCGTGGCTGGCTGACCGAGGGCCTGGAAAGACAGGTCGAGCACCGGCACCGGCTTGCCGCGATAGGCGAACAGCCCGGCAACCCAATCGGGGGCAGCCGGGATCTGCTTGAAGCTGCGCAGCGGCATCACTTCGACCACTTCACGAACATCCAGGGCGTAGCGATCCGTGCCCATGCTGAACAACAGGAACAGCTGACCGGGGCTACGCCGCCCCGGCGATGGCCTGCCTGTTTCGCTCACCGGCTCAGACCTTGAAGCGGCTGACGCCGGTACGCAAACCGTTCGCCACCAGATTGAGGTCGTCGATCGATGCGCTGGCCTGGCGTAGCGACTCGACGGTCTGCGACGAGGCTTCACTGAGCTGCACCAGCGCCTGATTGATCTGCTCGGCACCGGTGGACTGCGCCTGCATGCCTTCATTGACCATCAAGACACGGGGCGCCAGCGCCTGCACCTGATGGATGATCTGCGCGAGCTGCTCGCCGACCTGGCCGACTTCGCCGATCCCGCGGCGCACTTCCTCGGAGAACTTGTCCATGCCCATCACGCCGGCGGAAACCGCCGACTGGATCTCGCGAACCATCTGCTCGATATCGTAGGTAGCCACGGCGGTCTGGTCGGCCAGACGGCGAACTTCGGTGGCGACCACCGCGAAGCCACGGCCGTACTCGCCAGCCTTCTCCGCTTCGATGGCGGCGTTGAGCGACAGCAGGTTGGTCTGGTCGACGACTTTGACGATGGTGGTGACCACGTGATTGATGTTGCCGGCCTTCTCGTTGAGGATCGCCAGCTTGGCGTTGACCAGCTCGGCGGCGCTCATCACCTGGTGCATGGTGTCTTCCATGCGCGCCAGGCCCAACTGCCCTGCTCCGGCCAGGGTCGACGTCTGCTCGGCGGCGCCGGAAACCTCGGTCATGGTGCGCACCAGATCCCGCGACGTGGCGGCGATTTCCCGGGAGGTGGCACCGATCTCGGTGGTGGTAGCCGCGGTTTCCGTGGCGGTGGCCTGCTGCTGCTTGGAGGTGGCGGCGATCTCGGTCACCGAGGTGGTGACCTGCACGGCGGAACGCTGCGCCTGGGCGACCAGCGTCTTGATCTCTTCGGCCATGCCGTTGAAGCCGGTTTCGATGGCACCGAACTCGTCACGACGGCCGAGGTTCAGGCGCACGGTCAGGTCGCCACTGGCCAGTGCCTGCAGGGTGTGTACCACCTGCTGCACCGGGCGGGTGATCGCCTGCATCAGGAAGTAACCGCATACGAAAGCAGCGATGATTGCCAGCAGCACAGATACCACCATGCTCAATTTGGCTCGGCTGACCGCAGAAACGATATCCCCGGCAGAGGAATACGCCACATCGCGATTAAGCTCGATCATCGAAGTGAGCTGAGTACGCCCGACGTTCCAGGTATCGGTCAGTTGCCCGGCCAGCTGGGCCCGCGCCTCGACGGAGCGGCCTTCGTCATAGACCGTCAGCACGCTGGTCTGCTGCTGCGCGAACAGCTCGCGGGTCTGATCGAAGGCCTCCAGGGCACTCCGGTCAGTGTCATCGCGAATGGTCGCCCGGTAGTCGGCAAGCGACGCGACCAGCTTGTCGCTGGCGCCCTTGATCAGTTGACGGTCGGCATCACTGAGCCTGTGTTGCTCCTTGATACTGACCTGCACGATGGTCTGGTGGAACAGGTCCGTCCAGGCACTGCGCACCTGAGTGATGTGGAACATGCCAGGCATGGCATCGTCCAGCAGACGGGTAGCCCCACCCTCGACCTTGAGCAGGCGCTCGAAGGATGCCGCGGCCATCAACAGCATGATCGCGATGATGATCGCGAAACTTGCCTGGATACGCTGGCGAACAGTCCAGTTCTTCACATTCAACCCCATCTGCCGAGACTCTAAATGAAGCCTGCGGGTAGCCTCCGCAGGTCATGCGCCGGACTCTATGGGCGTTGCGGTTGCAGCGCAAGCGAGACAGACCTATTTACTGTAGCAACAGGCGCTTGAGTGTCAGGGGGGAAGAAGAAATAAGGCTGCCGAACGGCACTGAGCCGTCGGCAGCCGGTGCGGCGGAGTTACTGCAGATCCTGGCGAACCTGGGCTTCGAGTTCGGCCTTGAGGGCCGGGTCGAGCTTCAACTGGCGGGCCAGCTCTTCCAGGTAGGCGCGTTCCATGAAGTGCTCTTCATCGACCATCAGCACGCTGGCGACGTACATTTCCGCAGCCATTTCCGGCGTGCTGGCCGAACGTGCCACATCCGCGGGGTCCAGCGGTTTGTTCAGCTCGGCCTGCAGCCAGCGCTGGGTTTCGGCGTCGCTGGCCAGTTTGCTCAACTCGCCTTCGATCAGCTCGCGCTCGCGCTCGTCGACATGGCCGTCGGCCTTGGCCGCAGCCACCAGCGCCTTGAGAATGCCCTGGCTGTGCAGCTCCACCTGGGGAGCAGGCAGACGGTCGAGGGTCTGCGGCTCGCCCTGTGGCGCACCGGCCTGCTTCGCCTGCCAGTTGCCATAGGCCTTGTAGGCGATCACGCCCAGCGCAGCGAGGCCACCATAGGTGATGACCTTGCCACCGACCTTGCGGGCGCTCTTGTTGCCCAGCAGCATGGCCAGCGCGGCACCACCACCGGCGCCCTTGAGCATCGAGCCGATACCACCGTTGTCAGCCTTGCCGGCGCCACCACTGCCGCCGCCCAGCAATCCACCCAGCGCTCCGCCCAGCCCCGAAGAGGACTTGCCGCCGGTTTTCTGTTGCAGCAATTCCTGCCCGGACTTCAGCAGTTGGTCGAGCAAGCCGCGCGTATTCATGGAGATCTCCAATGGTTCAGGAACGGACGAATCTACTGCGAAGCCTGGCCGACGTTGGTTACAGATTGCGTCAAGATATTGCGCGTACGGCCGCGTCGCACAGGCAGATAGACAATCGGCCTGTGGGCAACGTTCAAGATAGCGTCGGGGCTCCGTGACTGAACGTCAACGCGGCGCCAGGTGAGAGATCAACAACTGCACCGATTCCTGACCACGGAATTCGTTGACGTCCAGCTTGTAGGCCAGCTCGACCCAGCGCACCGTCGGGTTGGGCCACACCTCACGGTCGACGCCAAAGGCGATGCCGTCCAGTTGCAGGCTGCCGCACTCGCTCTTCAGCACCACCTTGAGGTGGCGCTCACCGACGATGCGCTGCTGCACCAGCTGGAACGCGCCATGGAACAGCGGCTCGGGAAAATGCTGCCCCCAGGGCCCGGCATTGCGCAGCTCGCGGGCCAGCGGCAGGTTGAACTCGTCGATACTCAGCACGCCGTCGGACAGCAGCCGCCCGGTCAGGTCGTCCTCGCAGAGCTGACGACGAACTTCTTCGTCGAACGCCGCGGCAAAGGTCTCGAAGTGCTCGGCCGGCAGTGACAGGCCGGCGGCCATGGCGTGCCCGCCGAACTTGCTGATCAGCCCCGGATGGCGCGACGCCACGGCATCCAGCGCGTCGCGGATATGAAAGCCCGGTACCGAGCGCGCGGAGCCCTTGAACATACCCTCCCCGGCGTCGGCGAAGGCAATGGTCGGACGGTGATAGCGTTCCTTCAGGCGCGAGGCGAGGATGCCGATCACTCCCTGGTGCCAGTCGGCCTCGAACAGGCACAGCCCGAACGGCAGGTTTTCCAGGGGCAGATCCTTGAGCTGAGCCAGCGCCTCGCGCTGCATGCCCTGCTCGATGGCCTTGCGGTCCTGGTTGAACTGATCGAGCTGCACGGCCATGTCACGGGCCAGGCCTTCGTCCTCGCAGAGCAGGCATTCGATCCCCAGGCTCATGTCGTCGAGACGCCCGGCGGCATTCAGGCGCGGGCCGAGAATGAAGCCCAGGTCGGTGGAGGTGATGCGCCCATGCTGCTTGCCGGCGACCTCCAGCAACGCCCGCAACCCCGGCCGCGCGCGCCCGGCACGGATACGCGCCAGGCCCTGGTGGACCAGAATGCGGTTGTTGGCGTCCAGGGGCACGACGTCGGCCACACTGCCCAGGGCCACCAGGTCGAGCAACTCGCCCAGATTGGGCTCGGGACGCTCGGCGCTGAACCAGCCCAGCTCGCGCAGTCGCGCACGCAGCGCCAGCAGCACGTAGAAAATCACCCCGACGCCGGCCAGCGATTTGCTCGGGAAGCTGCAGCCCGGCTGATTGGGATTGACGATGGCATCGGCGTCAGGCAATTCGTGGCCCGGCAGGTGATGGTCGGTGACCAGCACCTTCAGCCCCGCCGCCTTGGCCGCCGCGACGCCCTCGATGCTGGAGATGCCGTTGTCCACGGTGATCAGCAGTTCTGGCTCGCGGGTCAGCGCCACGGCGACGATTTCCGGCGTCAGGCCATAGCCGTACTCGAAGCGGTTCGGCACCAGATAATCGACATGGGCAGCGCCCAGCATGCGCAAACCGAGCATGCCGACGGTGCTCGCGGTGGCGCCATCGGCATCGAAATCGCCGACGATCAGCAGGCGCTGGCGCTCGCGCAGGCCTTCGACCAGCAACGCCACCGCCTCCTCAATACCCTTGAGCTGGGTGAACGGAATCAGCCGTGCCAGGCCCTTTTCCAGCTCCACTGCCGAGAGCACCCCACGGGCCGCGTAAAGGCGGGTCAACAACGGTGGCAGATTACCCAGATCGGGCAGAGAAGCGGGAAGCGGGCGGGACTCGATACGCATGGACGTCGGATTCTACTCGTGCGGTGAAACAGGGGGCGCGCCAGGCCCGCAGGCGTGGCGCGGGTCGGATCAGTTGCCCAGCGTTCGCTCGCCAGCCAACCACTCCACGGGAATTTCGTGCTGGCCGCGCTCGTCGGTCACGAACAGCTCGCCATCGCTGATCATCACGCTCCAGCTCAGGGAACGGGGCAAATCCAGGGACAGATCGGCCAGTGCCTCCTGACCCAGGGCGACCACGTTGATGTTCTTCAGGGTGCGCACCGGGTCGAGGCACTTGGTCTGCCACACGCGCAGGTTGCCGTAGGCCACCAGGCTGAATTTCTCGGTACGGCGCGAGCACCAGGTGATGCGCTCGCTGTCCGGCTGGCCGACTTCGATCCAGTGCAGCACACGACCGTCAAGGCTCTTCTCCCACAGCGCCGGCTCGTCGACATCGGACAGGCCGCGGCCGAAGGCCAGATGCTCCTGATAGAACAAGGCATAGGCGATCAGCCGCGCCGCCAGACGCTCCTCGGTTTCCGAGGGATGACGGGCCACGGTGAAACGCAGGCTCTCATAGATGCTGCGATCGATATCGGTGAGGTTGAGATCGATCTTGTAGGTCGTGGACGGCTGGGCCATGGCGCACTTCTTGGAATTCGGAAAAGTGCGCCAGTCTAGCAGGCCAGCTGGAAGCGTGGGCAGAGCGCCGCCCAAAGGGGCGCCTGCCCTGCCTCGTCAGGACTCGGCTTTCCAGTCCGGATAGCGACGCTCTGCTGGCGCCGGCGGGAAGTACTGGTACAGCCAGGTTTCGCTCAGCACTTCCTTGTTGTCGACGCGGCGCAGGTAGGCACGCATGTTCACAGGCTCGACGCTGTCGCTGCTCGGGAACCAGTCGAACTGTGCGCGGAAGCCTTCGACTTCCGGGTACAGGGCAAGGATGCTGAAATCCTTGACCTCACCGTGGGAAGCCTCGACGACCACCTCGACCTGGGCCTTGGCGTCCATCTTGGCCAGCGGGCCGCCACCGAAGTCGATGGCGAAACGACGTGCCCACTGCTTTGGCCAGTGCTCGCCCGGCGCCCAGCCAAGAGTGAAACCACCCATGCCGGAGCGGGTAGCCTGCACCTGCGCCAGGGTCGGCTTGACCGGCGGCAGCGCTGCCCAGTGCAGTTTGTAGCCGAAGTTGAGCGACGTGCCGGGCTCGATGGCCTGCTTGGGGTTCCAGAAGCAGACGATGTTGTCCATGGTTTCGCCGGTGGTAGGAATCTCCAGCAGATCGATGCTGCCCTCGCCCCACGGGGTGGTCGGCTCGACCCACAGGCTCGGCCGGCGGCTGTACCAGACCACGGTGTCCTGATACGACTTGAAGTCATGGTCGAACTGCACCAGGCCGAAGCCTTTCGGGTTGGTATCGGCGAAGGCGTTGAACTGCAGTTTCTCCGGATTGTTCAGCGGTCGGCAGACCCACTCGCCGTTGCCGCGCCACATGGACAGGCGGTCGCTGTCGTGAATCGCCGTGGCGACGAAATCACACATGCGCCGCTCGTGCCCGCCGCAGGAAAACATGCTGGTCATCGGTGAGATGCCCAGTTGCTTGATGGTCTTGCGGGCATTGATGTGGGCGTCGATGTCCATCACCACGCGGTCTTCCAGGCAATCGATATCGAAGCGGAAGGCACCGGTGGCACTCGGCGAATCGAGCAACGCATAGAGGACGAAACGGGTGGCGTTCTTGTCCGGCGTTTCGAACCAGAACTCGGTGAAATCGGGGAATTCTTCCGGCGTGTCGGTGAAGGTATCGACGGCCAGGCCGCGAGCCGACAGGCCGTACTGGCCGGTGTTGTCCACCGCGCGGAAATAGCTGGCGCCGAGGAATGAGACGATGTCGTACTTGGCGATGTTCGGCTGTTTGAACACCTTGAGACCGGCGAAGCCCAGGTCACCCTTGAGCTGCGCAACGTCCACGCCACTCTTGCCGTATTCGAACAGTTCGGGACGGAAATGCACTTCGCGGGCGACCCGGCTCTTGGCATCGACGGCATGCATGCGCACGGGCTGACGAAAGCCCATGCCGACGTGGAAGAACTGCACATCCAGCTGCCCGTCCAGTTCGTTCCACAGCGAGTGCGCCGGGTCGTACTGGATGGCATTGAACTGCTGGGGCGTCAGCTCGGCGAGGGTCTTGGGCAACACCTCGGCGGTGCTCTTGTAGGCCCTGCCGGCCATGCTCTTGGCGCGCGACTGCAGCTGTTTGAAATCGAAGGGTTCGGCCTTGCCGTCGGCGGTTTCGGCGAAGCTGCGCAGGCTGAACAGTCCGGCAGGAAGACCGGCACAAGCTGCCATCAACATGGAAGCTTTCAGGAGGTTACGTCTTTGCATGGGCGTACCTGATGGGTTGGGATCTGCCCGAAGGCGATAAAAAAGACCTACAACAGATAGCCCTACCCGCCACATGGTTCCACGGAGAATTTGCAACCGTCAGTGTGCGGCCGCAGGATGACAGGCGAAACGCCTAGCGTTTCGCTTGCAGCAGCGCCCTGATGGCCTTGCGATCACGCTTGCCATCGCGCTTGCCGAGCAGCTCGAGAAAGGCGAAGGAATCGAGGCCATTGAGCGTGGCCTTCGGGCTGACGATCTTGCGCCGTGGATCGGCGCCGCCTTCGAGCAGCAGCTTCACCAGCTCCGGCTCGTCATAGAGGATCGCGCCATTGAGGGCGGAGAGGCCCATCTGATCGGGTTCGTCGACCGGGCAACCGGCCTGCAGCGCCTCTTTCATCTGCGCCAGCGCCATGTCCTTGCGCGCTGGCGACTCGCCATAGGCGGCGGCCATCAGGGTCAGGGTCGGTGCCTGCATGCTCGCATTGCCAAGCACGCAACCACGCTCGTCGATCACCTGCAGGCCATGATCGTCCTGGGCATCTTCGGCATGGGCAAGGCTGGTCAGTAGGCACAGCACAAGAACTTTAGACCGCATAACGTTTCTCCAACGTGCTGTAACCCATGCCAACCCCCTTGCTGACCTTGAGCTGCACGGCGACCCGCTCCTTGAGCGCCTCGACGTGGCTGATCACACCGATCATCTTGCCGCTGGCGTTGAGGTTGTCCAATGCATCGAGGGCGACCTCCAGCGTTTCCCCGTCCAGGGTACCGAAGCCTTCATCGAGAAACAGCGAGTCGATGCGCGTCTTGTGGCTGACCAGATCGGACAGCGCCAGAGCCAGGGCCAGGCTGACCAGAAAACTTTCGCCGCCGGACAAGGTGCGCGTGTCCCTGGCCACATCGCCCTGCCAGGTATCGATCACCTCCAGTTCCAGCTCACCCAGCGACTTGCGCGCCAACTGGTAACGACCATGCAGGCGCTGCAGTTGACCATTGGCCAGGTGCACCAGATGGCCGAGGGTCAGCCCCTGGGCGAAACGCCGGTACTTGGCGCCGTCGGCCGAGCCGATCAGGCTGTTGAGCTGTTGCCAGCTATCGTACTCGCGGCGCTGTGCCTCGATGGCCTCGAACAGCGCCTGCTGATTGAGACGGCGCTGGGCGTCGCCCTGCAACTGCCCGCGAATTTCGCCCTGGCGCTGGCCCAGCTGCTTCAAGGTCGCCTGCAAGGCCTGCAGCTGTTCGTCCAGATGCTCGGCACTGTGCTCGGTCTGTGGGTCCGTATGCAGCGTGCTCAACTGCGCTTGAGCCGAGGCATGCAGCGCTCGGGCTTCGGTCTGGGCTTTCTCCAGGCGCTGCCTGAGCGCCAGCAACTGCTCGCGCTGGCTCTCGTCGAGCAGGGCTTCCAGGAACTCGCCTTCATCGCCGAACGGGCTGCCCTCCAGTGCCGCTTGCCAATGAGCGGCAGCGCTCTGCTCGGCCTCGCTCAGACCGACCTGCCGCTGAGCGAAGCCCTCCAGCGTGACGCGCAGTTCCAGGCCGCGCTGCTCCGCACTCCGCCACCCCGCCTCGGCCGACTCGAGACGTGCAGCGGCCTGGTCCAGCAACCCGGTGACCAGCGGTTCACCGCCCGCCTCCTGCCAGCGTGCTTGCCACTGTTGTGCCTGTTTATCCGCATCGGCGACCTGGTGCTGCAAGCCTGGTTGCTGCTGTGCCAGCACCTGACGCCGCTGCTGCGCCTCCTGCCAGCGCCCGGCGTCGGCCTTGCGATCGGCCAGCCAGGCCGCTCCGTCAGCGGGTAGTGAATGACCGAAGGCGGCCAGTTGTGCCGTCAGTTCGGCCTCGACCTGGCCGTGGTGCTCTCGCTGTGCGTCGAGCTGCTCGCTCAACGCCTGCGCCGCCGCCTGGGCGAGATCGCGGTCGCGCTCGATGGCGCTCAGTTGCTGCTGGGCCGCCAGATGTTTCTGGGTGCTGATGCCGGCATCCTGGCGGGTGCGTTCGAGTTCCTGCTTGAGGCCATCGAGCTGCTTGAGGGTCGCGTCGACCTCGACGCGTTCGGCGATCTGCCGGGTTTGCGCGGCGGCGAGTGCTGGCTCGTCATCGGGCAGTGGGTCGAGCACCTCGCCCTGACGCTGCCAGGCAGCGACCAGCGCATCGAGCTGGCGCTGCAGTTCCTGCTCCTGCTCCCTGCTCTGCGCCACCTGGGCCTGCAGCGCGGCAAGCTGATTGCCGAGATCCTGCCCCTGCTCGGTCAGTGCCTCGAGCGTCTGCCGCGCCTCATCGCGCTCACGCTGGGTCGCCGATACGTCCAGTGCCTGATAGGCGGCGATGGCCGGGTGCTCGGTGGAACCACACAACGGGCAGGCCTCGCCCGCCTGAAGTTGGCTGCGATAGGCCTCCAGCGCCTGAATGCGCTGCTCCTGCTCGAGGAGCTTGTCCTGATCGGTCAGCCGCTGCTTGACCTCCCGATAGCGCTCGCGCAATGCCGAACGCCGCCCCTCGCGCTCGGCCAGATCGTGCTGCTGTCGGGCAAGACCGGCCGCAACGCGCTGCTGTTGCTGCCCGAGCTGGCTACGTCGCTCAGCCAGTTGCCCCAGTTGCTCCAGTGCGCTGCCGCGGGCGTGCACCTGCTGCCAGTGATTGCGCCAGTCGGTTTCGCTGCGCCCGGCCAGGGCCTTCTGCCAGCGCGCTTCCACCTCGGCGACACGCTGTTCGGCATTGGCCTTGGTCTGGGCGGCAGCCTCCACCGATTGGGCAAGCCCGCTGAGGCTGAGCTGAAACTGCTGCAACTGATCGTCGCCAGCCCGCCGCCTGGCCTGTAACGTGGCCATGGCCTGCTGCGCCTGATCGCGCGCGTCGAAGGCATGCTGCCAGCCGCTGAGCTGGGTGCTCAATCGTTCATGGTCGGCAGAGGCCTGCAACTGCACATCGAGGGCGCGGCACTCATCGTCCAGGCGCTGCAAGGCCCCGTGCCTTTCCAGAGCGATCGCAGCACTGGCCTGCGCTGCCAGCTCGAGACTCGCCTGCAGACGTTCAGCGACTGCGGCAAGCTCCTGACGATGCGCTCGTTGTTGATCTTCACTGGTCGCCAATGCCCTGGCAGCCTCGCGCCTGGCCTGATACGCAGGCTGTAGCCGCTGCGCGGGCTCGCTCTTGTGCAGGCGCGTGAGTTCGCTGGCCGCCTCGTGCTCGGCCTGGCTGGCGGCCTCGACCTGAATGGCCGCCGCCGTGACCTGCGCCTCGGCGCGCGCCAGATCGGTCAGCCACTGCCGCTGTCGGCCGGCTTCGGCGAACGCGCTCTGCGTTTCGCCTTCCTCTACCGCCAGTTGCGCCGCCTCGTCACCAAGGGCCTGGCGCTGCTCGTCACCAAGCAGCTCGACGCCCTCGGCACGGGCGCGCAACTGATCGAGATGGGTCTTCACGTCGCGGGTCTGCTCGAACACCCGCTGGGAAATCAGCCCGTAGATGTCGGTACCGGTCAGCTCTTCCAGCAACTCGGCGCGCTGGTTGGCGGAGGCCTCCAGAAAAGCGGCGAAACCGCCCTGGGCCAGCAGCATCGATTTGGTGAAACGGCCAAAATCCAGGCCGGTCAGGCGCTCCACTTCGCGGGGTTTCTCACTGAGCTTGTCGGTGATGATCTCGCCATCCAGCCGTGCCAGCTCGGCCTTGGCGCCCTGCAACGCGCCGTCGGACTTGTCCCGCGCGCGCCGCTGGCTCCAGAACGCGCGATAGCCCTGCCCCTTGACCTCGAACTCGACCTCGGCCAGGCACTCGGCCGTGTGCCGGGTCATCAGCTCGTTTTCGCCGCCGACCCGCTCCATGCGCGGCGTGCGGTGGTACAGCGCCAGGCAGATGGCATCGAGCAGGGTGGTCTTGCCCGCACCGGTCGGCCCGGTGATGGCGAACAGGCCATTGCTGGCGAAGGGCTCGGCGGTGAAATCGATCTTCCACTCGCCCTTGAGCGAGTTGAGGTTCTTCAGGCGCAGGCTGAGGATTTTCATGGAAACGGTGCTTCGCTCGGATCAATGGCAGGCCTCTATTGTGGCACTGTTGCCGAGCTGCGGGGATCGGACTCGAACCAACGCGTTTGACGTGCGTCGTAACAAAAACGTCCGGCTGCCCCCGCAAGGCGCGGGTAACGTGTGAGATCCGTCCTTAAGGAGAGAGATTCGCCATGGTCCGTCCCGTCCACCACCTGCTTGGTGGTATCGCACTCAGTCTCGCCACCCTCAGCGCCCAGGCTGCAGACGCCTTGCCCCAGGCGCAATGGCCGTTCACCGCCGAACCCCGTGCCACCCTCGACGAGCCCTGGGCGATGACCTTCCTGCCCGACGGCACCTTGCTGGTCACCGAAAAGCGCGGCGCGCTCAAGCATGTCGACCCGAAGAGCGGCGCTACCCACGACATTGCCGGTGTACCGGAAGTCGCCTACGGCGGCCAGGGCGGCTTCGGCGACGTGATCCTGCACCCGGATTTCGCCAATAACGGCTGGGTCTACATCAGCTATGCCGAAGCCGGTGATGGCGATACCCGTGGCGCCGCGGTAGCCCGCGCCAAGCTGCAGCTCAACGACGACGGCAGTGGCGCACTGACCGAACTGAGCGTGATCTGGCAGCAGACGCCGAAAGTCAGCGGCAGCGGCCACTATGGTCATCGCCTTGCCTTCGGCCCGGACGGCAAGCTGTGGATCACTTCCAGCGAGCGGCAAAAATTCACCCCCGCCCAGGACATGAAGGCCAACCTGGGCAAACTGGTGCGCTTGAACGATGACGGCAGCCTGCCTGGCGACAACCCGTTCGCCGATCAGGGCGGCGTCGCTGCCCAGGTCTGGTCACTGGGCCATCGCAACATGCTCGGCATCGCCTTCGACGCCCAGGACAAGCTTTGGGTACACGAGATGGGCCCGGCTGGCGGCGACGAACTGAACCTGATCGTGCGTGGCGAAAACTACGGCTATCCGGAGGTTTCCAACGGCGATCACTACGGCGGCAAGGCAATCCCGGATCACGACACACGCCCCGAATTCGAAGCGCCGAAGATCACCTGGAACCCGGTCATCTCGCCGGCTGGATTCGTCATCTATGAGGGCGAGAAATTTCCAGGCTGGGACGGCGCCGGGTTGATCGGCGGCCTTTCTTCCCAGGCGCTGGTACGCGTCGCCTTCGACGGCGACAACGCCCGCGAGGCCGAGCGTTACGACATGGGCGCGCGCATCCGCGAAGTGGAGCAAGGCCCGGATGGCAGTATCTGGCTGCTGGAAGATGGCAGCGGCGGTCGTCTGCTGGAGTTGCAGCCCAAGTAGCTAAACGGCGCGGCCCGCCTCCTGGGTATCGCTGCGCTCAACACCAGGCTACATGATGGTGTTCACCCATAAAAAACCGCAGCCAGGCTGCGGTTTTTTTTACCTGCCGTAGGCCTCAGTAGACGAACGTCAGCAGCACGTTGAACACCAGGGCGGCGACAAAGCCGATGGGCGCGGCCTTGAACAGCAACTGCGGGAACAGCATGGCACGGCTCTGCTCCGAGGTGCAGGAGCCGAGGATCAGGCTGCCGCCAGAAGCGAATGGCGAGATCGATGTCGCCTGGGCGCCCACCACGATGGCGATGAAGATCACCATCGGCTCGATGCCCATGGCCGAGGCAATCGGCAGCACGATGGGAAACAGCGCCGGCGTGACCACACCCAGGGTGCTGGCGAAGATCGACATGATCGCAGCGATGATGCCGAATGCCACGGGCACCAGCACCGGCGGGATGGTGCTGCCGATCCACGAGGCGAGGATGTCGATGGTGCCCGCCTTGATCGCCACGGAAATCAGCATGCCCACACCGCAGATCATGATCAGCGTGCTCCACGGCACCGAGGCCATGGCCTTGCGTTCGTCACCCAGTTTCAACAGCAGGGCGATGACCGAGAAGATGCTGGCGATCAGGCCGATATCCATCTTCGAGTTGATGAAGGCAATCGTCTGGTTATCCGGCATCGCGATGTTGGCGATGGGCGCGGCCAGCACGATGGCCATCATCGCCAGGGTCAGCCAGAGGGTGATGCGCTGTTCGCGATTGAGTGGGGTCGGCGCGGTCGCGACGAACGTGGACGCTTTCATTGCCTGGCCATTTTTCGACAGGAACACGAAGGCGCTGATCACCACAATCGGAATGATCAGGGTGCTGACGAAGATGCCGAAGGCGTTGATGAAGGCATCACTTTCGGACAGCCCGGCGTTGGTCATCAGGCCGCGGAAGATGATGCCGCTCTGGCTGGAGACGAAGTTGGCACCACTCAGCGCGCCATAGTTCACCGCCATGCCGCCGATGATCAGGCTCATGCCAGTGCGTTCGCACAACAGCAGGGTGATCGGCGCCATGAACGCCAGCACCGTGTAGTAACCCGCGCCCATCGCGGCGATCACCCCGGCGGTGGCGAATACCGCGAAAGGCATCAGTTGCGGCACCGCGCGGCAGGTATAGATCAGGTGTTCGGCCAGTTTTTCAAGGGTGCCATTGACCGTCGCGAAGCTGTAGAACAGGCACACCGAGAAGATGATGAAAAAGATCTTCAGCGGCCACATGCCGATGATTTCGGACGGGCTCAGGCCCATGCCGAAACAGCCGATCAGGTAGGAAAAGGCAATGGCGAACAGACCGATATTGATCTTGGTCTTGTAGCCGAGGGCCACGGCGATAATGATCGCCGCGACGACGAGCAGGCTCATCATGATGGAAGCTTCCTGATTGTTGTTCGAGGTTGATCAGCGGGGGATGAAGCCGAAGAGCCTGGCGGGATTATCCACCAGCACCCGTTTGCGCTCGGCCGTATCCGGCAACAGCGCTTCGATCAACGCGAACTGCTCGGCGTAGTCTGTCTGATCTTCGAACTGGGTGTTGGGCCAATCGCTGCCCCACAGGAAACGCTCGACACTCCCTGCGGCCTCACGCACCTGCGCCAGAACGGCAGCCGCCTGGGCCCGATCGGACTGGCTGCGGTAAGCAGCGGACAGCTTCAGCCATACGCGCGAATCACCCAGCAGACGCAGGAAAGCCTGATGACCGGGATTGTGCGGGTCGACGCCACCAGTCGGCAGGCCGAAGTGGTCAATCACCACGTCCACGCCGGTGGCGACGATGGCCGGCACGATCTGCGCAAGGTCATCGATACCGCGCTGGATTTCCACCTGCCAGCCGCGGCTCGCCAGGCGCAGGAAAAGCGCCGTCCACTCGGGCCCGGTGTAATCCTCCAGCGCCTTGCCGATCAGGTTCAGGCGAATGCCTACCACGCCGGATACGGCGAGGGCGTCCAACTGCGCTTCGCTGACCGACGCGTCGACCACCGCCACGCCGCGCAGACGCTCGGGGCAGCGGCGCAACGCCTCGACCATGAAAGCGTTGTCGGTGCCAAGAAAGCTCGGCTGGATCAGCACGCCATGGGACAGGCCCTGACGATCCAGATGCTCGAGGTACTGTTCGACCAACGCATCGTAATGCGGGCTGTAACGGCGATTGGCGGCCATCGGCAGATCTTGGCGAAAGATGTGCGCATGGGTGTCGACGCCGGTGATGGCAGGGCTGGGAGTGTTCATGAAGGAGATACCTGATCGATTGTTGTAGAGGCCGGCATCGGGGCTGGCCATTCTTATAACGACATCCAGTCATATATATGAATAGTTGACCATATATCTGACTTGGACATTCTGTCAATCGACCCGCCGGTGGTAGAGTGGCGCCAGCCTGTGGCAACCGGACAACAACACGCTATGAATGCCTCGACACTCGGATACGACGAACGCCTGCCACTGTACCAACGGCTGCGCGAGGAAATGCTCGCCAAGATCGCCGCCGGCGAATGGTCGCCAGGCGCACCGATTCCTACCGAAGCGGAATTGACCAAACTGTATGGCGTGGCCATCGGCACGGTGCGCAAGGCCGTGGATACGCTGGTCAGCGAAGGGCTGCTGCTGCGTAGCCAGGGCCGCGGCACCTTCGTGCGCCGGCCGAATTTCGATGCGTCGCTGGCGCGCTTCTTTCGTCAGGTGAATGCCAGCGGCGGTAGGGAGATTCCCAGCAGCCAGATCCTTTCGAAAGCACTGCAAAAGCCTTCCAAGGAGGTTGCCAAGGCACTTGCCCTGAAAAGCGGTGAGCAGGTGCTGCGCATGGAGCGTCTGCGGGTAATCGAAGACCGCACCCTGTTTCACGAGGAAATCTGGCTGCCCGCCTCGCGCTTCATCGTGCTGCTGGACATCGACTCGGACACCTTCGGCGACCTGCTCTACCCCTTCTACGAGAAGCAATGCGGCCAGTGCATCGCCTCGGCTCGGGAAACCCTCACGGTCAGTTCGGCAAACGCCGAGATCGCCCGTACGTTATCCATCGGCCAGGGTGACGCCATCGTGGTCATCGAGCGCACCGCCCTGGGCTACGACCGTAGCCCGCTGGAATATCGCCTGTCGCGGGCGGCGGCGGATAACTTCCGTTATCAGATCGATATCTGCTGAGTACCCGCGGCGCCGCGTATGAGCAGGTGCCTCGTGAACCGTTCGTCGTCCTGTAACGCCCTTCCGACAACAGCCTGCCGGGGCCTGATCGCCGCGATATTTTCGCAGCAAAACCGGCAATTTCCGCCCCATCAAGCACTTGCCTGAGTCGCCAGCAGAGCCTCTGCCATGGGGCCTGGGCATTTTTCGTGGGGAAAATCCGGCCCGCCCATTATTTAGATTTACGCCGTGCTGCCGAAGTGCTATCAGGTGCTGAAAGAAAGGGCGCGCAGCAGACGCGTCACTTACAACAAAAACAAATCAGGAATACGCCCATGAACAGCTTACGTCGCTTGCCGATAAACCGTCGTCTGTGGCTCATCATGGTGCTGCCGATCCTGATGCTGGTGCTGCTCGGCGCCTACATGCTCAACCAGATCAGCATCGGCCTGTACGCCGGCAAGTCGGAAAAGACCCAGCACGTGGTACAGAGTGCGGTCGGTCTGCTCAAGTACTATCAAGGGCTGGAAGCCAGCGGCAGCCTGAGCCGCGAACAGGCGCAGAAGCAGGCGATGGAAGTGATTCGCGGGTTGCGCTACGGCGGCCAGGAGTACTTCTGGATCAACGACCAGACGCCGACCATGATCATGCACCCGACCAACCCCAAGCTCGAAGGGCAGAACCTCTCCGGGCTCAAGGATCCGGACGGCAAGGCACTGTTCAACGACATGGTCGCCATCACCAGAGCCCAGGGCGCAGGTGCGGTCAACTACCGGTGGCCCAAACCGGGCAGCAGCGAACCGGTGCCGAAGATTTCCTACGTCGAGCTGTTCCAGCCCTGGGGCTGGATCATCGGCTCCGGCGTCTACGTCGATGATGTGCAGGCCGAATTCAAATCCCAGGCCTTGCGCGCCCTGGCCATCGGCGTACCCGCCACCCTGCTGCTGATCGCCCTGGTGGTGATGATCTCGCGCAGCATCGCCGTGCCCCTGCAGCAGGCGGTGACCGCGATGGCCAACATCGCCAGCGGTGACGGCGACCTGACCCACACCCTCGACGACCAGGGCCGCGACGAACTGGCCGCCCTCGCCGGACACTTCAACGCCTTCACCGGCAAGATGCGCCAGGTGATCCACCAGTTGCTCGACTCCGCTGGTTCTCTGGATCAGGCCGCGCGCTCGCTGGGCGATATATCCAGTGCCGCCCAGCAACACAGCCAGCAGCAGGCCCAGCAGATGGAACTGGTCGCCACCGCGGTCAACGAAGTGACCTACGGCGTCCAGGACGTGGCCAAGAACGCCGAACACGCCTCCAGCGAAGTGCATACCGCCGAGGAGCAGGCCAAGCAGGGCCAGCGCAATATCGACGCCAGCCTGAAACAGATCGACCAGTTGTCCGGCACCATCGACAAGGCCGTGACGGTGATCCAGTCCCTGGCCACGGAAAGCACGCAGATCGGTGGCGTACTGGAGGTCATCCGCTCGATCGCCGAACAGACCAACCTGCTGGCGCTCAACGCCGCCATCGAAGCCGCGCGCGCCGGCGAACAGGGCCGCGGGTTTGCCGTGGTGGCCGATGAGGTTCGTCTGCTGGCCCAGCGCACGCAGAAATCCACTGCGGAAATCCAGGGCATGATCGAGCGCCTGCAGGGCAACTCCGAGGCCGCGGTCAAAGCCATCAGCGACAGCAGCCGGGCCTCGCAGCTGACAGTCGACCAAGCCAGCCAGGCCGGTGAAAGCCTGGCGCAGATCGCTCAGTCGCTGCGCAACCTGACCGGGCTCAATGCCTCAATCGCCAGCGCCACCCTGCAGCAGTCGCACGTGGTCGACGACATCAACCAGAACGTCACCCACACCGCCGGGCTGGCCCACAGCGCCGCCGAGTCGGCCGAGCAGTCGAGCGCCGCCAGCCAGCATCTCAAGCAACTGGCCGAGCAGCTCAGCCGCCTGCTGGGGCAATTCCGCGTTTGATGGGAGCTGAATGATCAAGCCTGTATTCGGCCCGGCAGCGGGCCGAATACCTCACGCAGCGAAACCGCCTGAGAAGCTCGTCCCCCTCCCCGACGCAAATGCCGCCCCCCCGTTTGCAAACGTCGGCACCATGCACGATAGACGCCCGCTATAGCATCAATCAGCCATCATTAAACGCTTGCTTTCCCGTACAGAAACAATAGCCTCAGCGTCCTCAGGCCGCCCTTCAGCGCATGCACCTCACTCCGCTCGACGGGATGGCCACACCCCTCCTAAAGGTACGCTGCACATGTCTCAACCGTTAACGATCGCCCAGCGCTTGGCAATGGGATTCGGTCTGGTGCTTTCGCTGATGATTCTCATCGCGCTGGTGGGCATTCAGCGTGTTCAAGTCATCGACAGCAGCCTTAGCGAGGTCAGCGAAGGTGCCAGCCTCAAGCAACGCTACGCCATCAATTTCCGGGGCAGTGTGCACGACCGCGCGATTGCCATTCGCGATCTGGTACTGGCCCGCGACTCCGCAGCGCTGGACAGCCAATTGCGGAATATCGAGCGGCTGAATGCCTTCTACCAGGAGTCCGCCGCGCCCCTCGACAAGCTGGTTGCGGCCAGCAACTCGAGCGCGGAAGAACAACGCCAGCTCACCCAGATCAAGTCCATCGAGAGCAGTACTCGCGAGCTCACCCAGCGCCTGATCAGTCTGCGCCAAACCGGTGATGTCGAAGGTGCGCAAACGCTGCTATCCCGAGAGGTGGCAGCCGCTTACCTGGAATGGCTGAAGCGCATCAATACCTTCATCGACTTGCAGGAACGGGAAGTCACCACCAGCCTGGATGGCGTGCGCGAAACGGCCGGCAGTTTCGCCCTGCTGATCGTGGCGGTGACCACCGTGGCAATTCTGCTCAGCGTGATCGTTTCGATGCTGATCATCCGGCAGATGCGCTCGACCCTCGGCGCCGAGCCCCACGAAGTGGCCCAGGTCATCCAGCGTCTGGCAGGCGGCGCCCTCGACCAGAAAATCGAGACCCGCTACTCGAACAGCGTGATGGGCGCGGTCAAGGACATGAGCGCACGCCTGAGCGATACCATCAGCCAGGTGCGTAGCGCTGCCAACGAGTTGAATCAGTCGTCGGATCAGTTGCGGGCCACCTCAGCCAGCAACAATCGGCAGTTGCAGGCCCAGTCCGAAGAGGCTGAACAGATGGCAGCGGCTATCAACCAGATGGCTGCAACGGTCAACGAAGTTGCCGGGTATGCCGGCACCGCTGCAGCGGCAACACGCGCCGCCGACACGGAAGTGGAGAATGGCAGCCACCTGGTGATGCAAGGGGGCCAGGCGATTCAGGAGCTGGCCAGCGTGCTCGATTCGGCCGCGGACAGGGTCGAGCAACTCGCCCGCGACAGCAGCAACATCGAAACCATCATCGCAGTGATTACCGCCATCGCCGACCAGACCAACCTGCTCGCACTGAACGCAGCAATCGAAGCAGCGCGTGCCGGCGAACATGGCCGCGGCTTTGCCGTGGTGGCCGACGAAGTGCGCTCCCTGGCCAATCGAACCCAGGCCTCGACCCGAGAAATCAGCGCAATGATCGAAAAACTCCAGGCCGGCGCCAGCGGCGCCGCGCAGATCATGCAGACCAGCAGTCAGATGGCGCGCAAGACCGTCGAACAGACCGCCGCGACCGAGCAGGCGCTAGAGCGCATCCGCCAGGAGGTCGGCGCGATCAAGGACATGAGCGCACAGATCGCCAGCGCCGCACAGCAGCAAAGCCTGGTGGCCGAGGACGTCAACCAGAACATCAGTCGCATCCACGCCAGTACGGTGGAAACCACTGCCGGCTCCACTCAGGTGTCTGCGGCCAGCCAGGAGTTGTCTTCTCTGGCACGCCGCCTGATGGAGCGGGTGAGTTTCTTCAAGGCCTGAGAGTCTGTTCATGACCTTTATGAGCATGAAGCGGCAGCTACAATTTGACGGCGGACTTTGAGCGAATTCGTAGGAGGGGCTTTAGCCCCGAGCTCTTTACGCCTAGGCAGGCACAATCGCGGCTAAAGCCCCTCCCACTAAAACACGATCGCGACCGGCTGCTCTCGCCGCCTAGCTGCCAAAATCGACGAACCTGGGCTAAAAGATCATAAACAGGTCTGAATCAGGCCGACTCGTCGCGCAGGTCAGCCAGCACCTGGTTGTAGAGGCCATGCAGCCGCTGTGCCTGATCCGGCTCAAAGGTCTCGCCAAGCAGACGCTGCTCGAACACCTGCTCCGGCGTCAGCTCATCGAGGGTGCTCTGCTCACCTTGCAGGCTGGCCACCGCCGTGCCGCGAGCGCGACGAATGCGCAGCACCTCCACCGGCAAGCCTTCGCATAACGCGGCGATGCGCACCTGCAGGTCGGCGAGGTAATCGTCCACTTCGACCTGCACTTCCAGCCACACCGGGTGCTCGGGCGTGCCGTCGATAGCAGCCTCGGCAAGCGCGGCAGGTAGCGTTTGCAGGGAACCGCGTATCGATTGCAGGGCCTGAAAGCGCGGCACGGGCAGCGCGCGCACCTCACGCAAGCCGCCCTCGCCCACGTCCACCAACAGCACTTCCTTCTGCTGGCGGGCTTCGTCGAAACTAAGGGGGATTGGCGAGCCGCTGTAGCGGATGTGCTCGAGTCCGCCGACTTTCTGCGGCCGATGAATATGGCCGAGCGCAATGTAATCGGCGGCGGGAAAGGAAGACGTCGGGAAAGCTTCCAGCGCGCCAACGTAGATTTCCCGCACCGATTCACTGGCACTGGCGCCAACGGTGGTCAGGTGCCCGGTGGCAATGATCGGCAAGGCCGCGCCCAGTTCCGCACGCCGCGCCAGAGCCAGCTCATGGAGCGCCTGATAATGGCCATGGATGGCCTGTTGCAGCGACAACTGCTTGTCCGCTGCACTCTGCCCCGCCTCGCTGCGCAGCACATCACGCGGGCGGATGAAGGGGATGGCGCAGAGCAGTGCCGCGGGCTGGCCATCGGCGCCCTCGAGCACCAACAGTTGCTCGTGCAGATGGACACCGACGCCGGGGATCACCCGGGTGCCAAGCTGCGCCAGCAAGGTACGGCTCTCGCCCAGCATGGCCACCGAATCATGATTGCCGCCGAGCACCACCAGTTGGCACCCGGTGTCACGCAGCGCGACGACGAAATGGTTGTACTGCTCACGGGCATAACTGGGCGGTGAGCCGGTGTCGAAAATGTCCCCGGCCACCAGCACCACCTGCACCGCATGCTCGCGCACCTGTTCGATCAGCCAGGCACAGAACGCCTGATGCTCGGCCTGGCGCGTCTTGCCCATGAAGTGCTGGCCCAGGTGCCAGTCGGAAGTGTGCAAAAGGCGCATGAACGGCCCGATCCAGTGACTGAAAAATCCGGCCACCATGCCTTTTCGACGCCGCCAAGGCAATGGTTTCACATCAGGTAACACACCCCGCAGCGACCGTACCACCTGCGCTGCGGGCCTATTTGCGGCGAATCGCCCGGCACGGGCCGGATCACGGGTCGAACCATGGCGCAACGGCCTCGGTCGGAAAATCGTTCACCTCCCTTACCGACCCCGCTGAGGAGTATCCGCCGATGAACACCGCGTCCGCCCGCCCCCTCTCCCTGTGCGCCACTGCGCTGGCCCTGTTCGGCCTGCTGCACAGCGCGTCCACCCACGCCCAGACGATCGCCCTCGACGTGCCCTACGTGCCCACTCCCGAACCGGTGGTGGCACGCATGCTGGAGATGGCCAACGTCGGCCCGGACGACTACGTGGTGGATCTCGGCTCGGGCGATGGCCGCATCGCCATCTCGGCAGTGAAGGATCGGGGCGCCAAGGCTGCCTACGGTATCGACCTGAACCCGCAGCGCATCGAAGAGGCCGAAGCCAACGCGCAGCAAGCCGGCGTCATGGACAAGGTGGTGTTCGAGCAGGGCGACCTGTTCAAGAAGGACATCGCCGATGCCGACGTGCTGACCATGTACCTGCTGAACTCCGTCAACATGCGCCTGCGCCCGGTGATCCTCGACACTCTGGAGCCCGGCACCCGTGTGGTTTCCCACGCCTTCAGCATGGAGGACTGGGAGCCGGATCGCAGCGATATCGTCGAAGGTGCACGCATCTACCTGTGGGTGGTCCCAGCCAAGATCGCTGGCAACTGGCAGATCGAGAGCGAAGGCGAGACCTTCCATGTCGACCTGCAGCAGCGCTTCCAGGAGATCAGCGGCACCACCCAGCACCAGGAAAACCTGCGTGGTCGCCTCAATGGTACCGAGCTGCGCTTCGAGGTCGACGGCAAGCTGTACGTCGGCCAGGTCGAGGGTGATCGCATCGAACCGATTTCCGCCGAAGGCGCGGTGACCGGCTGGAGCGCACGACGGAGCTAAGCCATGAACGCACGCACAGCGACACGACAACCCGGCCTGTCGGTCATCGACGGCGTCGCCATGCTGGTCGGCGTGGTGATCGGCGTCGGCATCTTCGGCTTCCCGCCGCTGGTGGCCCAGCACGCCGACAATGCCTTCGTGTACATCGGCCTGTGGCTGGCCGGCGGCCTGGTGATGCTGGTCGGCGCGCTGTGCTATGCCGAACTCGGCGCCAGCTATCCGGATCGCGGCGGTGAATACCACTACCTCAACCTGGCCTGGGGCCGGCAGGTCAGCCTGCTGTTCGCCTGGGCCAGGGGCACGGTGATCCAGACCGGCGCAATCGCCGTGGTGGCGTTCATCTATGGCGATTACGCCCAGCGCCTGCTACCGCTGGGCGACCATGGCAGCGCCTGGCACGCCACCCTGGTGGTACTGGCACTGACCGCGCTGAATATCCTCGGCACTCATGAATCCAAGCGCTTGCAGGTGCTGTTCACCGGCATCACCCTGGTGGCGCTGGTCACCGTGATACTCGCCGGTCTGCTGCTGGCCGAACCGGTTGCGGCCGTGCCGGCGGCTGCAGCGGAAGGCAGCGGCAACCTGGCGGGCATGCTCGGCATGGGCATGGTCTTCGTGCTGCTTACCTACGGCGGCTGGAACGAGGCGGCCTACCTTTCCGGCGAATTGCGCAACCCGGCACGCAACATGAGCCGCGTGCTGCTGTTCGGCACGCTGGTGGTGACCGCCGTGTACCTGTTGGCCAATCTGGTGTTCATCAACATCTTCGGCCTCGAGGGCCTGCGCCAGTCGACCGCCATTGGCGCTGACCTGATGACCATCGTCGCCGGCCCCTGGGGCGGTGTACTGCTCAGCGTGCTGATCTGCATCACCGCGATCAGCACGCTGAACGCCACCATCCTTACCGGTTCACGGGTGTATTACGCGCTAGGGCGGGACGTGCCTCAACTGTCGATGCTCGGCGCCTGGAACGACCGCGCGGCAACGCCGGTGCGGGCATTGCTGGTGCAATGCCTGATCACCCTGCCGCTGTTGCTGTTCGGCGCCTTGAGCGAGAACGGCGTACAAAGCATGGTGGCCTACACCGCACCAGTGTTCTGGCTGTTCATGTGCCTGACCGCCCTGTCGCTGCTGCGTCTGCGCCGACTGCAACCGAACAGTACGCGGCCATTCAGCGTGCCGCTGTACCCGCTGATGCCGGTGTTGTTCGCGGGCAGCTGCCTGGCGCTGTTCGTGTCGAGCGCACTGTATGCGGGCGCTGGAGCACTGCTCGGCCTGGTCGTGCTTGCAGCAGGATTGCCGCTGCTGCTGTTGCAAAGACCTGCGCAAACGGTGCCCAGCGGTTCGAACTGAGGTGGGATCTGTGTTACACAATCCTCCCGCCTTTTAGGAGACTGCTTGCCATGCAGCCGAAACCGCCCATCGAACTGCTGATCTGCGACTGCGACGGCGTACTGATCGACAGCGAGATCATCGCCGAGCGTCACCTGCACGCGGCACTGGCCGAACACTATCCGGCCCATGAGCTGGACGTGGTACTGGCCGGCACCTTCGGACTGCAGAGCCGTGACATTCTGGCCCGGGTCGAGGCGCACTTCGGCAAACGCCTGCCCGACGGTTTTCTCGAAGAGAACCGCACCCGCATCAAGGCACTGATCCGCGCTGAAGTGCAGCCGATCGAAGGCGTGCGCGAGGCCCTGTTGAAAATCGACCTGCCGCTGGCCGTGGCCTCCAACAGCTACGGTGATGCTGTGGCCTTCGCCCTGCAACGCTGCGAACTGGTCGAACGGGTAAACCGCGGTGCGTTCAGCGCCGATCAGGTCGAACGGCCCAAACCCGCTCCGGATCTATACCTGTTGGCCGCAGAGCGCGCTGGCGTCGATCCGCGCAACTGCCTGGTCGTGGAAGACAGCGTCACCGGTGCCACCGCCGCATTGACGGCGGGCATGCAAGTCGTCGGTTTTCTGGGCGCCAGCCATATCCCCCCGGAGCACGGCGAAACCTTGCGTCAACTGGGTGTGCAGCACCTGATCGGGCGCATGAGTGAATTGCCGGCGCTGGTGCAGCGCTTGCAGAACGGCGGCGCCTGAGGCGCCAGCGGAGCCTGTGCAGCGTCTTACGGCTAGGCGCTCGCTCCGGTCTCGCCGTTGAGGCGTTTCCACTCGTCGACCACCTCCCCCATGGTGCGTGGCGCTCCGCTGCGAATCCAGGCCATGAAGGGCCGGTCGAAACGAAAGCCTGCCCCGCACTGTTCACACATGAAACGGCGTACGTTCTGGGTACTGCGATAATCACTGCCAATGGGCGTATCGCGGGTGATGGTGCCGCCATGCCAGTCGAAAGCCATTGCTGCATCTCTTTGGGAAAGTGGCCGTTACAGTACTAGCCAGCCGACAAGCGCGCCAGCCAGCACCACCAGCCAGGGCGCAAGCCTGCCGAGCGTCAGGGCGGCCAGTGCGACGGCTGCCAGGGCAAGATCCAGCAAGCCGAAGATGGCGCTGATCCCGACGGGTTGGTACAGCGTGGCCAGCAGCAGACCGACCACTCCCGCGTTGACGCCAAGCATCGCCCCCTGCACCCGCGGGCGGCTGCGCAGCAGAGCCCAGAACGGCAACACCCCCACCAGCAGCAGAAACGAAGGCGCGAAGATCGCCAGCAGACACAGCAGGCCGCCACTCCAACCCTGCATGGCGCTACCGAGAAAGGCCGCGAAGGTGAACAGAGGGCCGGGCACGGCCTGGGTAGCGCCGTAACCGGCGATGAACAGATCCTTGTCGATCCAGCCGGTGGCCACTACCTCGGCCTGCAGCAACGGCAGCATGACGTGCCCACCGCCGAATACCAGTGCGCCGGTTCGGTAGAAGGCGTCCAGCAGGCTCAGCGTCTGGTTCTCCAGCAGGTGCACCAGCGCAGGCAAGCCAAGCAGCAGACCGACGAACAGAACCAGCCAGAAGACTCCAGCCCGCGGGCTGATGTCGATAGCCAGCGCATCCTCGCCGCTCCGGTCAGCAGGCTTGAGCAACAGCCAGCCGGCCAGCCCGGCAAACAGGATCACCGCAAGCTGCCCCCATGCACCCGGCACCGACAATGCCGTGCAGGCGGCGATCACCATCAGCACCCGCCGCGGCGTGTCCGGACAAAGCGTGCGCATCATGCCCCACACCGCCTGAGCGACCACGGCGGCGGCGACGATCTTCAAACCATGCAGTGCCCCGGCCGCCATGGCCTCGCCCTGAGCGCAAAGCCCCTGCGCGAACAGCACCAGCAGCGCGGCCGACGGCAGGGTGAAGCCTACCCAGGCGGCCAGCGCACCGCGGTAGCCGGCCTGGGACAAGCCGATCGCCATGCCGACCTGACTGCTGGCGGCGCCCGGCAGGAACTGGCAGAGCGCGATGAGCTCCACATAACGGGCCTCGCTCAACCAGCGTCGGCGGCTGACGAACTCTTCACGAAAGTAGCCGAGATGAGCGACCGGGCCTCCGAACGACGTCAGCCCTAGGCGCAGGAAAATCAGAAAGATGGACCACGGATGGCGATCGCTTGCGGTGCGGAGCATGCGGGTTTCTCGGTACGGGCTTGGGAGCGACAGGCATCACGAGTATCCAATGCAGGTACTGGATCGCGCATCGCTCTTTTCACGCCTGCCCTTCGAGCCGTCACTGTGCCCTGCGCCGATGACGTTTCAAAGAAGGCTGACGATCTCCGCCGCTGGTTTGCTTTGCTCACATCCACTCGTATAGTCGGCATGCCTGCCAACGGAGCCATCATGATTACCCCCACCGACTCTCTCGATTGCTGCGCTGGTGCACCGCTTCGCTCCTGCCTCGGCAGCGCGAGCGTGCCATGCTGATCGCCTCCGGGGTCTTTCTGCTCACGCTGCTTCTGGTCATCTGGCAGCCCAGGGGGCTGGGGGTCGGCTGGAGCGCCTGCCTCGGCGCCCTGCTGGCGCTGGCGGTGGGCGCCGTGTCGCTGCAGGACATCCCCACCGTCTGGAGCATCGTCTGGAACGCCACCGCGACCTTCATCGCGATCATTATCATCAGCCTGCTGCTGGACGAAGCCGGCTTCTTCGCCTGGGCCGCCCTGCACGTGGCACGCCGGGCCGGTGGCAGCGGCCCGCGCCTGTTCGCCTTTACCGTGCTGCTCGGCGCAGTGGTTTCCGCACTGTTCGCCAACGATGGCGCGGCCCTGATCCTGACGCCGATCGTGATGTCGATGCTGGTGGCGCTTGGCTTCTCCGCCGCGACCACCCTCGCCTTCGTGATGGCAGCCGGTTTCATCGCCGATACCGCCAGCTTGCCGCTGGTGGTGTCGAACCTGGTCAACATCGTCTCGGTGGATTACTTCAAGCTCGGCTTCAGCGAATACGCAGCGGTGATGATGCCCGTGAACCTGGCCAGCGTCGCCGCCTCCCTGCTGGTGCTCTACCTCTTCTATCGCCGCGACATTCCAGCCCGCTACGCGCCCGAGGCACTGCCGGCGCCGGAGACCGTCATCCGTGATCCTGCCACCTTCGCCATGGGCTGGTGGGTACTGGGGCTGCTGCTGGTTGGCCTGTTCGCCCTCGAGCCACTGGGCGTCCCCATCAGCGCGGTAGCCGCGCTGTGCGCCGCACTGCTGGCCAGCATCGCCGCGCGCGGCAAGGTGATTTCCACCCGTCGCGTGTTGCGCGAAGCCCCCTGGCAGGTGGTGATCTTCTCGCTGGGCATGTACCTGGTGGTGTATGGCCTGAAGAACGCCGGGCTGACCGATCTGCTCAGCCGGGTGCTCGATGGCCTCGCCGGGCACGGCCTGTGGGGCGCGACACTGGGTACCGGGCTGCTCGCCGCCGGGCTGTCCTCGGTGATGAACAACATGCCCAGCGTGCTGATCGGCGCACTGTCGATTCACGCCAGTGATGCCAGCGGGCTGATCCGTGAGGCAATGATCTACGCCAATATCATCGGCTGCGACCTGGGCCCGAAGATCACCCCCATCGGCAGCCTGGCCACGCTGCTCTGGCTGCACGTCCTGCAAGGCAAGGGCGTGCGCATCACCTGGGGCTACTACTTCAAGGTGGGCGTGGTGCTGACACTGCCAGTGCTACTGATCACCCTGTGCGCCCTCGCCTTGCGATTGAGCCTGTAAGGTCGGCTCAGCTCTTTTTCAGCGAGCGGCCAAGTGCCCTGGCCATGTCCTGATCCACCTGCCTGCGCCACGCGCGATCCTCGTCGCTGTCGGGCTGCAGGCGCCGTTCGATTTCCGCGTTGGCACTGGCCTGGCACTGGCGGAAGCCGTCGTCCCAGCCGGTTGCGTACTGGGCATCCTGAAGATAGACCGGCACGTTCTTGCGAAACGCACCGAGTGCCTTGGCGGCACTGTTACCGCTGACGCAGCCATCCTCGTAGCCGGTGGCGAAGGCCACCGAGTACCCCTGGGCAAGCATGTAGTCCCGGGTGCTCTGGCAGGCACTCAACAGCGGCACGAGCAGCAGCGCCAGGGCCAGCTGGCGCACATCGATCATGGTCATGGCAGGGTCCTCACCCGTTGAAAGCATCCAGCACTTTTTCCTTCAGCACGCAGTAGGCCCAGGGGCTGGTACTGCAGGCACCGCTGTCCAGGGCCGCGCGAAAACGCGGCAGATCGACCTGCTGCAAATAATCCTCGGCATCCTCGAAGCGCTCCCTGCCGCCGAAGCCTCCCTCGCGCATCTCGTCGATGGCCTGCTGCCTGCTCCAGCCCTGATAGACGATGCGGTACATGGCCGCGATCATCCCGGTACGGTTCTGCCCATGCTTGCAATGAATCAGCACCGGCCCCCGGGCCTGGGCGAGGCGAATGCTGCGCAGGGCCTGCAACACATCGGCGTCGTCGATACGGTCGGCATGCAGCGGCTGATGGACCTGGCGAATGCTCGCATCGCTCAGCCAGTCGGCATCGCTGCGCTGATAGAAGTTGATCACCGTGGCGATTTTCAATTGCTGCAACTCGCCCTGCTGCGCGGCGCTCGGCAAGGCACTGCGATAGAGATCGGGCTGCATGCGATAGAGGTTGAAGCTCTTGTCCACAGGCGTCGCCCAGAGCGGCTGCGTGGCGCTGGAGTTTTCCGGTCGTAAGGCGCCCCAGGACGAAGCGAATGGCGTACAGACAAGCATTGCGAGCAGGAGCCCGCGAAGGCTGCGCAGTCTCATGGGCGGGCTCCTTCACGTGTGGCCTGCAGTCGAGCTGGCGTCTGTCGAGGAACCGGCATCGGCCGATACAGCAAGGCGCGATAGCCGATCACGGCGATCAGCCAGTCGAAAAGCAGTGTCCACAGGTTGTGAGACAGGAAGTGGGCACCCTGCAGCATCCGCCCGAGCGACAGCACGGTGCCCAGGGCCAGGGCAAAAGCGAGTGCCCATTTAGCAAGGCGTGGGCGACGATCACGCAGGGCGAAAAACAGGGCGAGCAGGGAAAAACCCGCGGAAGCATGCCCGCCCGGCCAGCAACGGCCCGGTTTGTCCGTCGTGGGGCGGGCGCCGATCAGCGGGCTGAAGGTTTCGCGGCCACCGAACTGGGTCAGGCTCCACGGGCACTGCACCGCCGTGAGCGTTTTCAGTGGCGTGACGATGCCGGTCGACAAGCTCAGCGAGAGCACCAGATAACCCAGCTCCCGGCGCCAGGCGCGCAGTTTCACGGGCAGCAGACTCAGCAAGAACGCGGCGATGCACATCACGCCAAGGCCGATGACCAGTATCTTGGCCTGATCGTGAAGGACATCCTCCAGCCAGAAACTGCTGCTGCCGATGAACCCGCTGGCGGGATCGTAGAACAGCCCGGCCAAGGCAAAATCCAGTGGCTGGGGATCGACCACCAACAGCAGTGCCATAAGTGCCAATGGGATACCCAGCCACCGTTTGAAATCGAACCGACGCGACGCGACCGGCTGGGCGTAAGAAACCTGCATGGGAGAGCTCCTCGGAAACGACGGGGTCAGGGGTGGGTGGCAACGGTTTGCGTGGTCCCCGGTTTCCAGCTCAACAGGCCCTCGGTGAAGGCATGGCTGGCTCCCTGGTAGTAGGCGATGTCGCGAGCCACGAGATCGTCATCGGCGCCAGCCAGGCTTTCGTGGCTGATCCCCAGTGCATCGTCATGTCGTCGCATGGCCCGCTTCGGGCTGAGAATGGCGAGGTCGCGGCCATCGAACAGGCCCAGATGCTGGTAGTTGCCGATCAAGGCCCGCCCGGCACCGGCCTGCTCTCGCAAGACGTTGCGGCCGAAGAATGTCGAGGTGTAATCGAAGCCCAGCAACCCCAGCAGCGTGGGCGCGATGTCGATCTGGCTGGTGAGCCGCGACACACGAGCCGGCTCGATGAGACCGGGGGCATAGATGAACAGTGGGATGTGGTAATTGGCGACCGGCAGATCTTCCTTACCCGCGCTGCCCGCCGTGTGGTCGGCAACGAACAGGAATACCGTGTTTGCGAACCAGGGTTTTTCCTTCGCCTCGGCCAGGAACTGGCCAATGGCGTAATCCGTGTATTTCAGGGCGCCCTCACGGCCGCTGCCGGAGGGAATGTCGATGCGCCCTTGCGGATACGTATAGGGGCGATGGTTGGACGTGGTCATCAGTTGCAGGAAGAACGGCTTGCCGGCAGCGTGGTCCTGGTCGGCGACACGCAGGGTCTGCTGGTAGAGATCCTCGTCACTCATGCCCCAGGCATTCTGGAACGACATGTCCGCCTCGGCCACGCTGCTCTGATCGATGACCCGGTAGCCATTGCCGCTGAAAAACGCGTTCATGTTGTCGAAGTAGCCACGCCCCCCGTAGACGAAAACGCTGTCATAACCCTTGTCCCTGAACTGCTGACCGAGGCTGGCATAGCCCGACTCCCGGCCGATCCGTTTGACGATCGAACGCCCCGGCGTGGGGGGTACGGAAAGCGTGATCGCTTCCAGCCCGCGATCGGTTCGCGTGCCGGTTGCATAGAGGTTGTCGAAGAACAGGCTGCGATCGCGCAATGCATCGAGATTCGGCGTGAGGCCACGGCTGTCGCCGAAGCTGCCCAGGTAGCGGGCGCTCAGACTCTCGACGGTGACCAGCACGACATTGTGTCGCTGCTCAGGCCCCGGATTGTCGATGACGCGCCGTATATCCTCGGGGTCGTTGGTGACGAAACGAGCGTTGCCCTCCACCACTTCCCGGCGTAACAGAGAGCCCGTGCGCTGATCCGGCAAGGTGGCGTAGAACTGCAGGTAATCGAGTTCGTTGTTGCGAAAGGCAGCGAAGAACTGGAAGGGGCCGTTACTGGCCAGTTCGTTCTGGTAGGCATTGCCACCCAGGCCGCGGGGGAAGTTCTGGTTTATCGCCAGGGTGCCCAGCAACGCGCAGGCAAGCACCACGGCCCAGGCCCCCAAGGCGGTCTTTCGGGGCATCGGTACAGCGGATACGGCAGCGCTGACGATCCGCCTCAAGGCGATGGTCAGGATCAGGGCAATCAATGCCAACGCGGCGATCAGCGGGTATACCGGATAGGACTCGAGAATGTTGTTGATCACCTCCTCCGAATAGACGAGATAGTCCACTGCGATGAAGTTGAAGCGCACCCCGAACTCGTCCCAGAACAGCCATTCCGCCGTTGCCGTGAAAAGCATGGCGAACAGGCTGATACCCAACAGGACGTCAAGGAACGCGGCGTGAGCGCGATGCCGCCAGAGGCGCTGCGGGCACAGCAGCAGATAGAGCGCCAGCGGCAGGGCCGCATAAAGCAGGAAGGCCGTGTCATAGACCAGGCCCACCGCGTATATGCGCAGGATCTCGGCGCTGCTCGCCCCGGCCTCGCCCCAATAGCCGATCAGCAGGGCACTGCGCGTGAGCAGGAAGGTGACCATCCAGGCGAGCAGGATAATCGACAGGTAGCGTAGTTGAGCGTAGCGAAGCTGTGGCATCGTATGATCCTGGCTGGATGAACGAGCTACAGTCTTGCGATCGCCCCGTGAGGGCTTCGTCATCGCTTCGTGAAAAAAGCGTCAATCCCTGTGAAGAGAACGTTGCATGCGCATTCTGGTGATCGAAGACAACCGTGACATCCTGGCCAATATCCTGGATTACCTGCAGCTCAAGGGTTACACCGCCGATTGTGCCCAGGACGGTCTGTCCGGCCTGCACCTGGCGACCCAGGGGCATTACGACCTGATCGTGCTGGACATCATGCTGCCCGGCCTGGACGGCTATCAGCTGTGCCGCCGCTTGCGCGAAGAAGCGCGCAGCAGCATTCCGATCCTCATGCTCACCGCCCGTGACGCCCTGGAAGACCGCCTGCAAGGGCTGAGTGCGGGCGCCGACGATTATCTGGTCAAGCCCTTCGCGCTTTCCGAGCTGGTCGCCCGCATCGAAGCCATCCTGCGGCGCTCCCAGGGCAATCGGCGACGCCTGCTGGAGGTCGCCGACCTCACCTACGACCTGGACACGCTGACCGTGAGCCGCTCCGGTACGCTCATCAAGCTCAACCCGCTGGGCATGAAGCTGCTGGCGGTACTGATGCAGCGCTCGCCCGCGGTGGTGCGCCGCGAGGCGCTGGAGGAAGCTCTGTGGGGCGACGACTGCCCGGACAGCGACAGCTTGCGCAGCCATATCCATCAATTGCGCCAGGCCATCGACAAACCCTTCACCACGGCACTGCTGCATACCCTGCACGGCGTGGGCTACCGCCTGGCAGCGAATCGCGATGGAAACTAGGCAACCGTTCCGACGGCGCATTCTCATCGCCTTCGTGACCATGACGATTCTGGTCAGCGGCATCTTCTCCCTGAGCATCGTGGCCATCGTTCATCTGATCGAAGAACACCTGGTTTCCGAGGAGCTCGCCCTCGAACTGGGCGTGGTAGTGCAGCAGGATCTGCAGAGCGGCCAGGAGCCGCGCCTCGACTCACGCACCCGTTTCTATGCCTCTAACTACCCGCAGTACGCGGTGCCCAGCCGCTATGCGGACTTGCCGGAGGGTTTCAGCGAACAGTTCGAAGGCGAGCGGGCCTTCTATATCTTCACGCAGATCATCGGCGGCGAGCGTTACCTGCTGGTGCAGGAACAGAGCGAATTCGAAAAACGCGAGCAGGTGCTGTTCAACGTGGTGCTCGCCGGCTTTCTGCTTTCCGTGCTCGGCGCCCTGGCGCTGGGCTGGTTCATGTCCGAACGGGTGATGCGCCCGGTGAGCAAGCTGGCCAATCAGGTACGCCACCGTGACCAGTTGCTGCCGCTGGCGCCAGCCCTGGCCCCGGAGTACCCGGACGACGAAGTCGGCCAGCTGGCGGCCGCATTCGACAGCACCCTGGGTCGCCTGCGCCAGTCGCTGGAGCGCGAACGCCTGTTCACCAGCGACGTCAGCCACGAGCTGCGCACGCCCCTGATGGTCATCGCCAGCTCCTGCGAACTGCTCTCTCAGGTCGCGCTGCAGCCAGCACAACGCAAGCAGCTGGAACGTATCGAAAGAGCCAGCGCCGAGATGCAGGATCTGGTGCAGACCTTTCTGCAACTGGCCCGGGTCAAGGGTAACGAAAGCCTGTTCGCCGGCAGCGCCAGCCTGCGCCAGATCGCCGATGAACAGCTCGATATCTGGTCACCGCTGATGCGCGAGAAAGGTCTGGATTTCCGCATGGAGGTGGCTGCACAGGACGATGGTGTCTACAACCCCACCTTGCTGCGTACGGTGATGGCCAACCTGCTGCGCAACGCCCTGCACTACACCGAAACCGGCTTCGTGAAGCTGACCCTGCAGCCCGGCGGCTTTCGTGTCGAGGACAGCGGCGTCGGCATTCCGGAACAGCAGCACGAACAAATCTTCGACCCCTTCGTGCGCGGCGAGCAGGCCCGGGGCGAGGGCCTCGGCCTGGGCCTGTCGCTGGTCAAACGGATTTGCGCGCACCAGGGCTGGCAGATATCGGTGCACAGCCTGCCCGTCACCGGGAGCTGTTTTCAGGTGTCGTTCGAGGCGCCGTCCTGACACTTTTTTCACGTCTGCTTAACGGCTTCATCAGAAGCCGCTGCATAAGATCGAGGCACTAACACCAAGGTGCCTCGCCATGTCCAAGCCCAGATCCATCGAGCTCGCATTCTCCGGCAAGTACGACCAGAACCATGCTCAGGGTTACCTCAACAAACACCAGGACGGGCTGGCCCGTCGGCTTTCCCATTGGCGCGATCTTCAGGTAGGCCGTAGCGCCCTGCGCCTGGCCGGCGATCCCAACCTGGTGCTGGACCTGCCCTGCGGTGCGGGCCGTTTCTGGCCGATGCTCGCCGAACACCCGAACCGGGTGATCCTGGCCGCCGACAATTCCGCTGACATGCTCAGCACCGCCCTCGCCGCTCAACCAGCCGAGGTGGTCGCCCGGGTAAAAGCCTTCAAGACCTCGGCGTTCGACATCGCCCTGGGCGACAACTCGGTGGACTGCGTGTTCTGCATTCGTTTGCTGCACCACCTCCAGTCAGCGGAACATCGGCTGGCGGCGCTGGGCGAATTTCATCGCGTCACCCGGGATACCGTGATCGTGTCGTTATGGGTCGACGGCAACTACAAGGCCTGGCGTCGGCGCCGCCTGGAACGGCGCCGCGGCGTTGGCGAGAATCGCTTCGTGGTGCGCCGCGACGAAATCGAATTCGAGTTTCTCAAAGCCGGTTTCCAGATCCTCGGCCACCGCGACTTCCTGCCCGGTTACGCCATGTGGCGCACCTACGTGCTGCGCAAGCGTGAGGTGCTGTAATGGCGACGGTCCTCGGCTATCAATCGGCAGTGCAGGCCAGTTCGACCTTCGAGCGCTGGTGGCAATGCAGCGGCGCCTGGGTGGAGCCCCTCAACCAGCGCCGCGAGGGAGAAAGCGGTGTGCAATTTCTGCAACCACGCAACCCGTCTTACCCGGCGCTGTACAGCAAGCGCCAGACCGGCCATCTGTATCGCAGCCTGCGCCATCCGCTGGGCCGCCCGACCATCATGCGCGAGCTACAGGCATACCAGGCATTCGCGCAATTGGGCATCCATGTGCCAAAACTCGTTTATGGATCGGCCAGAAAACAAGCCGGCCAGTGGCAGGCGCTGCTCATCACCCAGGCCCTTCCGGGCTTTATCAGCCTCGATCAGTGGTACGCCGAAGCACGCGCTCCCGAGCAATCCCGCTGCATATTGACGGCCCTGGCCAACACCTTGGCACGCCTGCACCAGAACCGCTGGCAACACAGTTGCTGTTATGCCAAGCACATCTTCGTCAAGGTCAACGATCTTGAAGACAACTCACCCAGCGCAGAGATCGCCCTACTCGACCTGGAAAAAAGCCGCCGCCGCTGGCGCAAAACCGATGCCTCACGCCACGACATGCGCCAGCTACAACGCCACCGTGGCGCCATGCCCGACGAGGATTGGGATTTACTGATGGAAGCCTATGCGTCGTTGATGCAGCGATAAAATGTACTTACGCACCAAGGCGTAGAGCGTATTAAGGCGTAATCCGCCGAATGAAAGTGGCATCACCGTGCTCCAATAACAGAACGCCCCGTGCGAGGCGAGGCGCTCAGTCTAGCGGTGGATATAGCCAGTTAGCGGTAAATGACGGATTACGCTGCGCTAGGCTACGCGCACCGATCCATCCTACAGGTGCTGTTCCGTCTTACCGCGTTAATTTATTGCTCTCGATACAAAAATAACCTCTTCATCATCTGAATCTGTTATCAAAAAATCGGCCATTTCACCTATCTCCGCTGAAGGCCAATAAAGCTCCTGTGCTTTAGCTTGGTTTTCCCAGCGGATCGCAATGCATTCCGAGGAAAAATTAGAAGCCAACCATTCATAGCCATTAATTGATCGCATCGGTGAGCTTATGAATACTACGGATGCCTCCATAGGTATACCAAAAGAGTAAACAATCACCCTGTCCTCTAGCTCAACAGTTACGCCATCTCGATATTTCATACTGGACTACCGCTAACGTTTGGTTAAGGGGCGGGCCTTAGGCCATCCCAGTGAGCGAAGCGAACGGTTTGAACCACTAGTTAGGCATCATGGCTAACTGATTGTAAGAACCTAGCTTGAAAATTTGTTGCCAGCATTCGATCTACTGCATTCAGAGATTCTATTGCTTGCTGAGGATCAAATGTGCGTCCTTGCAGGATAGCGTCAGCTTGATTATGGAGAGCATATGCCAGATGGGCTGCAGCTTTTACCGCCGGATCAGGAGTGTCGTCGCTACCTAAATGATGGGCGAGCAATTGCCGGATTTCGTAAACGGCGAAAGCCAACAATTGGTTTTGCGTAATGTCCATGCAAATGTATCTCCATGGTGCCTAACGATTAAGCTAAGAGGCGGCGGCACACCGTCCCAGCGAACGAAGTGAGAGATTTCAGCGCCTTGTTAGCTTTCATCACGATGCCTGATCGGGGTTGGAGTATCTTGGCAGTTCTGGAGTAAGGCATATTTTCCATTGGACTTGTCCACTAAGGAAATTGGCTGTGAAGTGTCGCCACCATCCAGCGATATCCTTACCTCCATTTCTTGATCTTCAAACGAGAGTAGTTCATTAATCAAGCCAGCTATTGTCTTGCCTCTGGACGTCCACTCAGGATTCTTCATGTGAGACCTAACTTTTGGTTAAGGGTCGGGCTTTAGCCCGTCCCAGTGAGCGCAGCGAACGGTTTGAACCAGTTGTTAGGCTGTGCCATTAGCTTGGTACCACTTTTTAACAAGAGCAGATGAATGATGGCGAACTCTCTGTGAAAAATGTTTGTTTTCTACAATTGAGTTTAATTCCTGGGTGATCTCGTTGTTGGCTGGCGCTCCTTGCTCTAGCCAGCTAACATCAAGACCAACCCAATATTCTGATGGAGCTTGTAAACCCGCAAGAACAATTTCGTGTGCAGGGGGCTGATTGCAGCGTTGTTCGCTGTAGGGTGACTCTAAGTAAACAACTAAGGCTCGCGGATCCATTGTGAGGCCTAACGTTTGGTTAAGGGGCGGGCTTTAGCCCGTACCAGCGAGCGACTTAAACCACTAGTTAGACGCGGTGGTAAATCGAGCATTGAATGTGCAGGCGACGCCAAATGTACCTCAAGCCGAACCGAAAGGGTGGGCAACGAACGTGCGGGCGCTGGCAGATAAAGAAAGGTGAGGCGTCAACGAGGCTTGCTCCGGCGATGGGCCGGTAAGGCCACTGCAGAACGCTGCGGACATTCAGCTGACTGGTGCGCTGATGCCTAATGCTTGTAGCTGCGCAAAGGTTTGGCTGATGAACTGATTTAAGGCTTCCGTGCATATAAAACCACCAAAACGAATAACCGTTTCTAACGTTTGAGTTAAGCGGACCACCGCAGGCGGGTCCGCTTGAAGGAATGGATAGGCTTCGGCGCCGCTCCGCGTAGCACCACGGGAGGCTCTAAAGAAAGCTGCCTTGAGAAAAGGTTATCTCGCCATCCTCGAATTCTCGAACCCATACATCACGTAACTCTTCACCACGACCGCGCGCGTGAAATGAGACGGAGGGTTGAAAACTAGCGACACGCTCGACTAGGTAAGAGAGATAGCTTGCTGAGACGTTGAACATGACTTCCTGACCAGAGAACGCGTCCCTCAGGTCTTGGAGTACATCGAAGTTTATGCCGTCTTCGGCAAGAACCTTCTTCAATTCAACTTGTATCGAATCGACGTCGATCTCGTTTTCGATATATTGGATCTCTAGGAATGTTGCAAAGCTCATTCGTGCTCCGTATTCAGATGTTCGTGGGCCAACTGGCACTTCAGAAGTATGGAAGTCCTAACGTTTGGTTAAGGGGCGGGTTTTAGCCCGTCCCAGAGAGCGAAGCGAACGATTTGAACCACTTGTTAGAGAGCATTTTAGGAGTTCCATGGGACTTGCTTTAGCTCCCAAGCGCTTCCATACCTTGAGCGTTCCGTAATTTTATTTGGCCCGCTTTCTGGTGCCTCAGCGGAGTAGTTGGAGCGCCACGTGTAGCGCTCTCTCGACCAAGTAACTATTAACTCTGCTTCGCTCCAGTATAAATTTGATAGCAGTGTTTCAAACTCTTCGAGCCAATCATTTTCTAGGCAGTAAAATTCTTTATACCCTGCGGAAAAGTTTATATGGCTACCGTAGTAAGAGTGAGGTTGGCTCTGAGGAATATGGGAGAAAAGTCTTTTGATTAGATAAGCGCCGGTCTCTGGCAGAGCTTGAAGCTGCACAATATTATGAGCATCTTGAGATGATGTCGTGATCCCTGCAATAAAACCATAGACACTAACTGACATGATGTTCTCTAACGTTTGGTTAAGGGGCGGCGGAACGCAGTCCCAGTGAGCGGAGCGAGCAATTTGAACCGCTAGTTAGGTGTCAGGCACACGGCCAGCGCTCACCAGGATGCTCACGCTCCCAATGGTATTTGAAAAATCCCAGTGAGCGAGGCGAACGATTTGAACCACTTGTTAGCCGTACTGATGGACTTCGCCAAAATACCAATGCTCAGAAATATATGGATTTCCATCATCATCTTTGTCAATACGCAAAACTCCAAGCTCATTAAAATCCTCCGGTAGTTCTAGCCCAAATTCTTGAGCAAGACTTTTTCCTTGGATTCTTTCAATTTTCCCGAAGCGTCCAATTTGTTCGACTGTGTGCTCTTTAAAATATTCTTCACTTGTATAAACGCACAACTCACTTGAGAACATGCAGGGAAATGAAATAACGCATGTGACTCTAGAGTACTCAGCGTCTTGGGGTTTGGCTTTGTATATATGGTGTGCGGCATCTATAAGTTGCTGTGCACAAAATGCTTGTATGCTCTTGGTGGTTTGCTTGCCCTCAACAAGATTTCGATACACAGGGATCTTATAGTTCCAGTACTTTTCCTCTGGTGTTAGCTGGCTTGGAAAATATCCTGAGAACGATTTTTTCCAGCGCGCGAGTGCACGTAAACGACGTGGTATGCCACGAAGTTTTTTATTGCTAAACGAAAATCTGCGAGCTGTCATAAAGTATGGCTAACGTTTGGTTAAGGGGCGGGCTTTAGCCCGTCCCAGTGAGCGGAGCGGGCGACTTGAACCACTAGTTAGGTTGTTCTCTGGAGTAGGTAGCAAACTCGGCACTGCCTTTTTTTGCCCACATTAGTCGTTCGCAGTTGGGACAGATATAAATGCTGCCCGATACTGAATACAAGGCATCGAGTTTTTCTTCACTCCCAAGGCCAGAGGTGCTGATTGAGTCAAACTCCTCGTCTCGAATCGTTATCCAGCCGGTGTCTGGGATTGGCGAGAGGTTATGAATGTAGCCGCATGGGCATGCAAGCTTTGGCATGATCTACCTAAAGATTAAGCTAAGGAGCGGCGGCACGACGTCCCAGTGAACGTAGTGAGCGATTTGAGCGTCTGGTTAGGCATAAACCACTTCGCTTGCGAGCTGCGGATATTCACCCTGCATTTCAACAAGGCATTTTTTAGTAGTACAGCGTCACGAGGCAGGCGCTCGGAGAACTGCGGCCACCCCAAGAACCTAACTGTGTATGGCATTTCAACCAAGCCCGTTATGGCGTCCCAGAAAGCGTCCCAGTTAGCTCCATACCAGCCCGGAAAATTCAGCGAACTCATCAGCAACGAATGTAATTCTTCTGCACTAGTAACCGCTCGTAGATCGATCTCTATGAGCTGTACGCGAGGCATATGTTTTGGCCTAACAGTGATTAGATGGAATTCTTCGTTAAAGCAATAGTAAAGAATTCCGCATAATGCCGCACCACCCAACGTAAGCATAAGAAAAAATACTTATTTATCAGGATCTTAAGCCCATACATCCCCACACGCCGTACTCGCTTGACTTGTGCATTCCACCTGCCGCCACCACTGCATATAAAACCAGAAGCACCACACTGGAGTCGACATGGATCGTTCACCCTCCAAGCCTCGCCTGCGTGAGCAGGTCAGCGCAGTGATGCGTGTGATCACTACAGCATTCGCACCGAGCAGTCTTACTGGTACTGGATTCGCTATTTCATCCGCTTTCATCGGTTGCGCTATCCGATGGAGATGGGAGCTGTGGAGGTCAGCGATTTTCTTGCGTGGCTGGCGTGGCGGTAGATCGCAAGGTGGCTGCCGCGACCCAGAACCTGGTGCTCAATGCGTTGGTGTTTCTATGCACCAACGTGCTTGTGCCGCTGGGCCAACTTGGTGAGGTGTGCATGCCAAACGCCCCACACGTATTCCCTGCGTATTGACGCATGCTGAGGCAACGGCACTGATCGCCCAGCTTGGCCAGTCGTATCAGTTACTGGCCGCACTTATGCAAGGTACCGGTTTGCGCGTGGTGGAGGCTGCTCGCCTGCGTAGCAAGGATGTGGATTTTGATCGGCAGGTGATCACCGTACATGACGGCAAGGGCGCCAAGGAGCGGATGACCTTGTTACCTACTTCGCTTATTGCAGGAGCGGCGGGCACGCAGGCTCGCCGGCTCGGGTGAACCTGATCAAGGCCTGCGTGCTGCGTATCACTGCTGAGTAGCCCTTGCCGCTCATGGCACTGCATGTTCGCCACGGCTCAAGCTCACATCAGCCAGTCCTTGACCAGCACATGGGTCTTCACCTTGAAGACGCCGGGGAAGTTCTCGATTTCGCCACGTACTTCAGCCAACCGTTCCATGGAAGGTGCCTCGATATACAGCAGCATGTCGGTTTCCCCGCTGATGCCGGAGCAGCGACGGATTTCCGGGAATACACGCATGCGCTCGACGTACTGTTCGCAGCGCCCGCCGGTGTAGAACAGCTCCAGATAAGCCCGCACCGCGATACTGGTGGGTTCGGCGATGCGGGCGTGATAGCCCTGAATGACCCCGGACGCTTCCAGCTGGCGGATGCGCTCGCTCACCGCGGAGCGTGACAGGTTGACCTGCCGGGCGACCTCGGTGACGGTCAGGCGCGCGTCTGCGCGCAACAAGGCGATGATGCGTTGATCGAACTTGTCCACGTGGCTCTCTGCACCCGTCTGCACATACAAGATGACGGGCATTCCCGCCGTTTCGTCGGTCTACGCCGACACTTCGCCAGCAGCCGCCGAAGCGAGGCGGCCTTACCATGACAGCCTGGCGGATCAGCGCACCGCAACGGGTGACAGCCGCCATGTCACGACGAGCGAGAGCATACAACATGAGTCGACTGAACAAGGAATTGGGGCTGCTGCAGGGCGTGGGTTTGCTGTGCACGTCACTGCTGGGCACCGGGATTTTCGTGATTCCGGCGCTGGCTGCCACCGCTGCTGGCGAGATCTCGCTGTGGGCCTGGCTGCTGCTGATCGCGCTGGTGCTGCCGATGGCGTTCACCTTCGCCCAGCTCGGCCGCAGTTACCCCCATGCTGGCGGTGCACCGCACCTGATCGGTCGTGCATTCGGCGAGCGCATGGAGCGCTTGAGCGCGTTTCTGTTTCTCGCGGTGATTCCGGTCGGCTTGCCGGCGGCGCTGAATATCGCCAGCGGGTTCTGGCATGCCTTGTTTGAGCTAAGCGACCTGGCGGTGCTGGCTATCCAGCTGGCTACGCTGGGCATCATCCTGTTGCTCGGCCAACGACCTGCACGCACCTCGGGCAGCGTGCAGCTCGTCATAGCCCTGGCCATCGTCGCCACCATCGCGCTGATCTGGTTCAAGGGCGACCTGCCTCACGCCGATCAACCCCTGCTGCCGCCTCTGGCGGGCAACTGGCAGTTGCTCCCGGTGGCGCTGGGCGTGATGTTCTGGTGTTTCGTCGGCATCGAGGCCTTCACCCACCTGGGCGAGGAGTTCAGGAACCCGCAGCGCGACTTTCCCCTGGCCCTGCTGCTCGGCGTGGTGCTCGCCGGCCTGGTGTACTGGGCCTGCTCGGTGGCGGTACTGAGCTTTCACGCCTACGGCGATGCACGCACCGACGCGGCCTCGCTGCCACGCATGCTCGATCTACTGCTCGGCGACGGGGCTCGCTGGCTAAGCGCGAGCATCGGCTATCTGGCCTGTTTCGCCTCCATGAACGTGTACATCCAGGGCTTCGCCCGGCTGATCTGGAGCCTCGCCGACGAAGGCAAGCTGCCGCGCCTGCTGGCTGCCCGTAATGCCAATGGTGTGCCGGCCAGGGCGCTGCTGCTGGTGGTGCTCAGCTGTGCACTGAGCACCACGGTGATCTGGTGCCTGTCACTGTCGCTGGATCAACTGATCCGCTATGCCAACGGCAACTTCGTCGTCATCTACCTGCTCAGCATGGCCGCCGGCTGGGTGCTGCTCAAGGGCGTATGGCGCTGGCTGGCCGGCATCAGCGCCCTGCTCTGCCTCGGCATCCTGCTGATGCTCGGCATCGACGCGCTGTATGCCATCGGCCTGCTGGGTGTGCTGATGCTGCTCGACCGCAGGCGCCAGGCGCGCCGGGCCTGCGTGGCATGAGGTCAGCCCTTCCACCAGCGGCGTAGACGCCAGCGCCAGCGCGCGGAAAGCAGCTCGCCATGCAACCCGAGGCGTACGCCAACGCGCTGGCGCAGGCGCCAGAATGCCAGGTGCTTCGGCCCCGCCAGATCCTCGCCTTGCTGCAGGCGCTCACGAGCCTGGTCCGGGGTGACGGCGTCGGCACAGGCCTCGGCCAGGTTCAGCAGGGCGCGATAATAATTGCGCATCGAGGCGCCCTCCAGGCGCTCCAGCCAGCCACCGAGGGCTTCTTGATCACCGGCCAGTGCCGCGTCGACGGCCAGCCAGACCATGGCATCGGCTTCCCGTGGATCACGCTCCAGCGCCTGCCTTGAAATCGCCGCGGCAGTGTCATCCATGCCGCGCACACGATAGCCCAGCGCCAGGTTGCCCAATGCCCAGGCCGGTGCATCGGGCCGCTGCCAGTCACCGAGGGTGTCGAACAGCAGTCGATAGCGCTTGCTTTCGACCAGGGCATAGCTGGCGGCGCCCCATACGTCGGCCTCCTCGGCAATGGCCTGTCGACAGCTGTTCAGGACGGAGCCGAGCAGGATGCGATTGGCGTGCGGCGTCCTGCCCAGTATGCGGAACATCGCGCACTTGGCCGCGTGACGCGGGTCATTGCGCAGCGCCTTGCGGAAGGCGTACGACAGCGTGAGGTTGCTCAGCAGGTCATGGGTACGCCAGCTCAGCCAGGTTTCCACCGCTGCGCTATGCAGGCTGCCGTCGGCGATCCCGGCATCCAGCACTTCACGCAGCAGTGGCTCACGGACGGCGAAGTCGGTTACGTCATCGTCCCAGCGCGACTCCGCGGCCGCCTCGCTGGCCAGGAAGGTCAATGCCCGACGCTGCAGTTCGCGTTCACCGCTCGCCCGTGACAACGGCAGCACCCGACCCCAGGCGGCGACCTGGTCACCGGTTTCGAGCAATGCGTCCAGCCGTTGCAGCGCGGCGCCAGTGCCCTGCAGTTCAGCGACCAGATCGAACGCGTTGAAGGCCGCGAAGCTGTAGCGGGCATCCAGTGCCCAGGCACGCTCGAACGCAGGCAATGCCTGAGCCTTGTCGCCATGCAGCAGCAGCGCATGGCCAAGGAAGCCATGGGCCATGGCGACCTGAGGCTCCAGACGGACCATTTCGCGAGCGGCGCCGATGTAGGCCGGGTGGTCGCCATCTTCGTCATGCCAGTCAGCCAGGTGGCGCCAGCCCTGATAGCTGTCCGGATGTTGCGTCAGCAGGTCACGCAGGGCGGCGATGGCTCCAGGGCCATCCCCCTCGGCACGCAAGGCGCGCGGCCCGTAGAGCGCCATGTCGATCGGCGGTTTGCCTTCCCAGTACGGGGCGGCGAGCACCCTGCGCATGTCGTCGTGGCGCCCCGCCTCCAGCAGCAGATCCAGCAGGCGGCCGTTGATCGCCCGATGCCGAGGGCTGTAGCGCAATGCCTCGCGCAGGGCACGCTCACGCTCGGCCAGGTCACTTTCCTGATCGGCCAGGGCGATCCAGGCATCGGAGTCCCCCGGCCGGCTCTCCACCAGTTCCCGCGCCAACTGCAAGGGGCGCTGCTCGCACTGCAGCGTGCCCGCATAGTGCCTCAGCTGATTCCACGCCCACTCGTTGCCCGGCTCGTCGCGCAGCACCCGCTCGGCCTGATCCGCCGCTTCGGCGAACGCATCGCGGCGGCCCAGTACGTAGGCCAGATAGACCCGCAGCTCGGTGTTCTCCGGCGCACGCGACAACACCTGGCGCAGCATGCGCTCGGCCTCGTCCAGGCGATCGTCCTGCTCCAGCAGGCAGTCGACATAGAGACTGACGCTGGGCGTCCACAACGGATTGATGCGCAAGCTCTCCTGTAGCGTCTCGTAACAGGCATCGAGCTCGCCAAGGTGCTTGTGCAGCCGCGCCAGCTCCAGCGACAGCCTGGGCAGCAGTGGAAAACGCTCGATCGCCTGGCGCAGGGTGGCGGCAGCCGCCTCGTGCTGATCCATGCGCGCCAGCTGGCGGGCCACGACCACCCAGAGATGCCAGAGGTCCTCACGCTGCTCCAGCGCCTCGCGCAACTGGTCGAGCAATACCTGTGGCTCGAGCAAGCGCTGCGCCTGTTGCTCATACGCCAGCCAGCCGTCTCCGAAGGTTACCTGGCGCACCAGTTCGGCGTGGATCTCGGCGAGCGTCTGGGTGGCCTGCTGCTGGCCATCGCAGGTGTCGAGCAGGACATTGCTGGCATAGTCGTTGTCGACCGACAGGCGCAGGGCCAGTCGCATGGCCTCCCGGGCGGCCTCCCGACGACCGTCCTGCAACAGGACGAAGCCGCGGGTGGAATGGTAGAAGGTGCTCTGCATGTCGACCTGACCAGCCTGCTCGCAGAGCTGCAACGCCTCGTCACGACGCCCCTGCCGAGCCAGGCAGATGGCCAGTTCGCGCAGAGCCCAGGAATACTGGGGATGATTCTCCAACAGGCGACGCAGCGCCTGTTCCGCCGCTGGCAGCGAGCGGCGCTGCGCGCGCTCCACTTGCAGCTCGGCGATGCCCAGATGGTGCGGGTATTGGCCAGCCAGTTCCTCGACGTACTGGTCAGCCGCTTCGCTGCCCTCGCTCTGTTCCAGCAGGGTCACGCACATGCGCTGCGCCGCTACCGACAATGGCTCGAGGGCCGCGGCTTCCCGTGCCCACTCGAGCGTCTGCAGCACATCGGCGGCACGGCGCATACCCTGCTTGACCGCGGCACGCAGCCACCAGGCGCGACGACACCGCGGCTCGGCGCGGGCCAGCAGCGCCTGACAGGCATCGATGTCACCGTTGCGCCCGTGGTATTCGGCCAGCCCCAACAGCAGTTCGCCGTCCTCGGGGCGCTGCTCCAGTGCCTGCTCCAGCAGGGCCTGGGCGTCATAGGGGCGCAACAACTCGTCGAGCATCTCGCTGAGGGTCAGGCTGGGCGCGGCAGCCAGCCGGCCAAGCTGGGCCTGACGCCGTTCGAGGAATTGCAGCCCTTCTGCCGTACGCCCCAGCGCCCGCAGCGCGCGGAAATACTGCACGCTGTAGCCTTCGTGGGAAGCGTGCAGGCAGGCAGCGATTCGATACAGCTCGCAGGCCTGTTCGCGCAGGTTCTCGCCCCAGCGCAAACTGGCCAGGGCATTCCAGGCGCGGGCCTGGGTGGAGGTCTGCAGCAGCACCCGTTCGAGAATCCCGCTGACCTGTTCATGGGTACGGCCATCCTCGCTGAGCAGTTCGGCATAGCGCACGCTGATCGTCGGCTCGTTCCAGCGCTCCTGGCAGTGCCCGGCGAGCCAGTCCAGCTGAACGGAACGGGGCTGTAGCTGCGCCAGCGAATTGGCCTTGGCCAGAATCAGGTTGGAGTCCTCGGGAAACTGCTTCAGCAGTGCCTCGGTACCCTGCAGCACTTCACGTTCCTGACCGTCGTACCAGCCCAGGGAGCGTTGCGCCTGGCGGGTCAGCCGGTGCTCGGCAGCAAGCGCCTGCAAGGCCTGGTAGGCAGTCAGTGCCTCGTCGCGGCGATGGACTTCCAGGGCACTGGTGAATCGATAGTACAAATCCCACAGGTCACGATCCGGCAACACCAGGCCTTCCAGGCGTCCCGCTTCGGCAGCCGGCAGCAACAGCATGCCCCGCGGACCGGAGGCGCGCTGTGCCTCGAACAGTTCCTCGGCCAGGTACTCGCCATGCTGTGGCTGTGCGGGGTCACGCACCAGCAGCGTGCCACGTGGTTCGTCGTAGCCCACCAGCGCCTGCAGATGACCGCTGCCGGTGTATTGCAAGGTCAGTGTGAAGGGAACACCGCGGTCGATCAGCGCACGGGTGGTCGCCCAGTCCGCGGTGAACTCCACGGCCAGATAGCCATTGCGCTCCGCCCAGGCGCGCTCGGCCTGGTGCGAGGTGCCGTCGTAGCAGATTTCCTCGGCAACCTCGAGGTGTTCGACGGGCAGCCCCCAGTAATCGGAAATCGCCGTCAGGGTGGCAGGCACACAGGTCATGTGATGCTGCCTGACGAAACGTACCGGCAGTACCTGACGCCGCCCCGTCGGCTCGGCGAGACGGGTCTGCACGTTCAGGTAGAACCCGCCGCCCGCCTTGCCTGCCAGCTCGCGGGCTGCCGCGTAGTCGCCCTGCAGGCAGGCAATGTCACAGCGGCGGGCGGCGGCCCAGTCGGTACGCCGGCGCTCGGTGATCGGCTCGAGCGTTTGTATGTGATCGAGCCAGGACGACGCTTCGTCCAGCAGCCCGCGCTCGATCAGGTGATCGACCAGGTGCGCGCAGATGCCTGGGCTTTGCATGTCACGGGCGCCACGGCGCATCAGTTGCAGAGCCGCATCGGCGTGCCCGAGCTGCAACTGCAGGGAGGCTGCCTGCATCAGGGCGGAACGAAAATCGGGGCGTGAGTCGAGTACCTGTTCGCACAGCGCCAGCGCTTCTTCGCGGCGGTCCTCCTGCTCCAGCGCATGGCTGCGCTCGACCAGCAACCAGGGGTCATCATCACTCAGTGCGCGAGCCTCCTCGAACAGCGCTTCGGCTGCCTGAAAATCACGCAACGAGGCATACAGGAAGCCCTTGAACGACAGCCATTCAGCACGCAACCCCTGCTCGGGCGGCAGCCAGTCGCCGAACGACTGGAACAAGCGCCAGGCACGATAGTGACCTCGGCGGGCGAACAGCATGCGGGCGTAACGCAGACGCGCATGGGAGGACTGCGGATAGCGTCGATAAGCCAGCCAGTTCAGCGCATCGGCCAGCCGTGGTGCACCGACGTGCCCTGCCAGCCGGGCAAAGCTGGTCATCGCCTCGGCGCCTTGCCAGTAACGGGGATCGCCCTGCTCGCTGGCCAGCGCGTAGGCCTGCAGCAGCAGGCCACGATCGACCAGCGCATCGAGGCGTTCGAGCAGAGCCGGTGATGGCGTCTGGGAATGGGGATTGAAAACGGACATTGCACTACCCTCCTTGGTCGTCGAATCTCGGCGGCACTCTATGCCGCCACGGCGTCATCGACAAGGGTGGCAGGCTGCACCTGTGACGGCCTGCTCGGGTACACTAGCGCCTCGCTGCGCTTCGTCACCCACTCGCTGTCACAAGGACCTCCCATGCCGATCCGTCACTGTATCGTCCACCTGATCGACAAGAAGCCCGACGGCAGCCCTGCCGTGCTGCACGCCCGCGACAGCGAACTGGGCGCTTCCCAGGCTATCGAGAACATGCTCGCCGACCTTAACGAGAGCTATAACGCCAAACAGGGCAAAGCCTGGGGCTTCTTTCATGAGGAATCCGGCGCCTACCCCTTCAGTGGCTGGTTGAAAACCTACCTCGATGAAGGCCAGGAATTCGCGGCGTTCAGCCGTCAGGCCGTGGAGCATCTGCAGAAGCTGATGGAAGAGTCCAACCTGTCCACCGGTGGTCACGTACTGTTCGCCCATTATCAGCAAGGCATGACCGACTACCTGGCCATCGCCCTGCTGCACCACAGCGAAGGTGTCGCCGTGAACGACGCCCTGGACGTGACCCCGGCCAAGCACCTGGATCTGGGCCAGCTGCACCTGGCGGCGCGAATCAACATCAGCGAGTGGCGCAACAACAAGCAGTCGAAGCAGTACATCTCCTTCATCAAAGGCAAGAACGGCAAGAAGGTCTCGGAGTACTTCCGCGACTTCATCGGCTGCCAGGAAGGCGTCGACTCGCCCAGCGAGACACGCACCCTGCTCAAGGCCTTCAGCGATTTCGTCGAGAGCGAAGACCTGCCCGAAGAACAGGCCCGGGCGAAGACCGACACCCTGGTCGACTACGCCACCAGCCAGGCCAAGATGGGCGAGCCGATGACCCTGGAAGAACTCTCCGGGCTGATCGACGAAGAGCGGCCGAAAGCGTTCTACGATCATATCCGCAACAAGGACTACGGCCTGTCGCCGGAGATCCCTGCCGACAAGCGCACGCTGAGCCAGTTCCGCCGCTTCACCGGCCGTGCCGAAGGCCTGTCGATCAGCTTCGAGGCCCACCTGCTGGGCTCGAAGATCGAGTACGACGAGGCCTCGGACACCCTGACCATTCGCAACCTGCCGACTCAACTGACCGACCAGTTGAAGCGCCGCAAAGACTGATCGACCTGAGCAGAGGGCTGCAGCATGAAACGGATTTTGCTGATTCTTGCGATACTGGCGACCTGGCAACACTGGGATCGCATCGAGCCACGGCTGTTCGGCAACAGCCAGCAGGTCGCCGGCCAGGGCGAGGTGATCCTCTACGCCACCAGCTGGTGCGGCTACTGTGCCAAGACCCGGGAATTTCTCGGCGAGCGGGGCATCGCCTATACCGAGCTGGACATCGAAAAGTCCCCCGAAGCCCGCCGCGCCTACGACGCCCTGGGTGGCCGCGGCGTGCCGGTGCTCAAGGTCAACGACACGGTGATCCACGGCTACAACCCGCAGGGGATTTTGGCGGCGTACTGAGTTCAGGTGAGGAACTGGCGGCTCAAGGTGAGCTATGGTCGATCCGCTCTGCTGCGGGTCATATGGATGAGTGCTGATCTACGGCTATCCAGAGAGGCTCTCTCTTCGACAGCAAAGGGCAAGAAACCTAGTTTCGGATAAAGTAGCAAGCCTGCTGTATTTTCATTGAAGCACGAGATCTGTACCTCTGTGGCGTCATAACGGTCGAACGCCAGAGCTGTCATCGTCTCTACGATAAAGGTAGCCACGCCGTTACCTCTTGCCTCTCGGGCAACGACGACATTGCCAATACAGCAAACCCCACCCGCTTCAACCTGATAAAAGTTAGCAAAACCGACTACACCATTCTCGCTCTCGACAACCGTCGAATCGAATCGTTGAGCAATCGCGTTAGACAGCTGAGCTTCAGTCAAAGGGTATTGAGCTTTCGGGAACATATAGAACAGTTCCTGAGCGTTAAGGGGAAAGCTACAAATCGTCTTGATGTCATCAGCCTTCACAGGCCTGTGTTGCAATATCATCGCGCGTCCTTGAGGTCTTTGCTTTCGGCACTCTAGCTCATCAATCTTATCAAACGCTTTATTTGGTTATCGGGATACACATCAATGCGATTGCAGCCGTTCTCGACCGGCAGCTTTCGGCCAAAAAGCGGTCATTTTGCGTTTTGGCCATTTCTCGCTGTGACCTGCAGACCAAACGATCAGGATGTGATTATGTATATTGGTGAACTTGCCAAACGAGCGCACTGCACACCGAAGGCCATTCGTTTGTATGAGCGGATGGGGCTGATAACGCCTCAGCGGATGGGCAGCTATCGATCTTACACCGCACATCATCTAAAACTTGTTCAGATGATCCGTCAGGCCCAGACGGTGGGTTTCAAATTGGCAGAAATGAGTGAGCTGCTAGCCGCCAAGCAGCACCAGGCGCCGTTTCCCCTGGCCCTTGCCAATCAGGGTATCGAAGCCAAGCGCGTGGAGCTAAACGTAGAAATCCAATCTCTGTTAAGTCGCCAAGCTAATCTCACCCAATTACAGCAGCAACTCAACGAGCAATTTGGCCCGGATTCGGGTGTCTGTACGCCAGTAGGTGCGTAAATGCTTGTATCAGGGCTTCCTGCGCAGGGCGAGGTTGGTAACCCAATTCGGTGACCGCTTTTTCAATGCTGTAGCGCTGCTGCACGCCATAAAACATCCGTACCTGACTTCGCAGCAATTCGGCTGGTTTGCCGATGATGGTGGCACGCAGCTCTTGCAGCCAGGCGATCAGCAGGAGTAACGCCTTGGGTGCACGCGGTGGCAGCCGATAACCGGGGCAGCAGGCGTTAAGCGCTAAAATCACGTCTGCCAGTGACGATGATTGCGAGTTCGCCAGAATGTAGCGTTGGCCAGAGAGGCCACTCTGTGCAGCTCGAATCAGGCCATCGGCTACGTCACGTACATCGACAAAATTGAAATGAAAGTTCGGATCAATTACCAGTCTGCGATCAAGAACGGCAGCGAGAAAGCCCATGGTGTCGGTCAGCCGTGTAGCATTCGGGCCGATGATCGCTGACGGCAATATGGCAACCATCGATAGATTCATAGCTTTTGCGGTTTCCCATGCAGCGCGCTCAGACAGAATCTTCGACAGGTAGTACGGATTCTGCTCCTCGGTGTTCCAGATAGTTTCATCCAACTGCTTGCCGCTGTGCCCCACGGCGGCCACTGAACTTACATACACCACGCGCTTGACGCCCGCCTCGGCAGCAGCACGCAACACGTTTCGTGTGCCCTGCACATTGACCTCAACGATCTCGGCGTACGGATTTTTCGCCCAGTGTTTGAACACAGCTGCCACTTGGTACAACACGTCTACGCCTTGCAAGGCATGGCGCAAAGAGTCCGGATCTAGCAGTTCGGCACGAACCACATGACAGCCGAGCGTGTTCAATTCTGTGGGCTGTTGCGGGTCACGAACGCCTGCGCGCACCTGCTGCCCTCTGGCGAGCAACTCTTTGACCAAGGTGTTGCCAAGATGCCCATTAGCACCGGTGACGAGCGATAGCGTTTGCATAGGTAGCCTTATCCACTAGGAGTGGAACCCGAAACAGATAAGGCATCGTGAGGGTTGCCCCTAGGGGCAGAGTCAACGAGAACGGGAACAGACCAGACAGACCACAGTCCCTGTGGGAGGAGCTTCATCCACGCTTAATCCCACAAGCATTGTTGCGACGTACTGAGCCGCTCACTCAGTGAGCGCGCCCGCCGACGCCGTCACTGTCGTGTCGCCACTGCCGTGGGCTGACACCGAACCAGCGGCGGAAGGCGCGTGAGAAGGCACTGACTTCCGAGTAACCGAGCAGTGGCGCCAGGTTGGAGATGGGCAGTTGGTGCTGACGCAGGTAATGGGTGGCCAAATCGCGGCGCAGCTTGTCCACCATCGCGGAGAAGGTCAGGCCCTGGTCGCGCAGGCGTCGCTGCAGTGACCAACTGCTCATGCCCAGCCGCTCGGCAGCCAGTTCCAGCACCGGCTCACCAATCAGCAATTGCTGGCGAATCTGCTCACGGACGTCGTCGGCGATATCCCGCTCACCTCGCCCGCTCAGGTTACTGAGCTGGCTGAGCGAGTCCTGCATGACCAGCAGCAACACCGGGTCGCTCTGCGGCATGGCGCGATCCAGGCCGCGCTTGGGAATGATCAGCGAGTTGAACGGCTGCTCGAAATACACCGGCGCATCGAAGACTTTGCAGTGCTCATGCCAGTGTTCGGGGCGCGGGTGCTCGAAATGCACGGCCCGCGGCGCCCACTGATGGCCGAGCACGTGACGCACCAGATTGAGTGCCATGCCCAGAGTCAGCTCGGCATCCTGACGGCGGCAGAGAATGGCGCCGTGGCGTACCTGATAGTCGAAGCGGTAGCACTCGCCTTCATCCACCAGGCGAATCAGGCTATTGCGCTGATGCAGGGGGAAGGCACGGGAAAAGTTGATCAACGCCTGCTCGACGGTCGCCGAGCACAACCCGATATAACCGAGCAGCCCCAGCGCCTGAGGCTTGAACTGCTGCCCATAGTAGAGACCGAAGTTGTCGCAGCCGGATTGCCGCGAGGCCTCCTCCAGCACCTGGCAGTAATTGGGCAGGGCCAGGCTCAGCGTCGGGTGGCGCAGGGACTCCGGGTCGATACCGGAAACGCCGAGGATGCGATCCGCGTCACCACCTTGTTTTTCGATGAAGCCACACAGACCGCTGGCAGCGGCCGCCAGGACGCCGCTATTGGTTTGCCCACCGGATAACAGGGACAAACCAGCAGCCAAACCGGACTGGGCGAGAACGGAGCTCATGGCGCCTCCTTCGTGACAATTCATGTCTGGAAGCAAGAAGCACGCCGCCCCTCGTCGGATCGACCGTACAGGCTCTGCACCAAGGCTCTGCGGACAGAAGGTGGTATCGCACCCGGCTAAAAAGCCCCAAAACGAGTCATTCGGAAACACCCGCACCGAAACGGGGCGCACCATTTGACTCACCACGACAGAGCCAAGGCTGTGGTGAAAATTTGACCTTGCAGAACAGCCAGCCCCGCCTAGCGTCAAGTCAGCGACATGAATTCGTCTCATAGTTCAAGCGAGCTCCGGTCGAACCATCGACCCCTTTACAACTACAAGAAACCGTCCTTGGGAGAACTGTCATGATCTACGCCAAACCCGGTACCGCAGGCGCTGTCGTCACCCTCAAGCCGCGCTACGGCAACTACATCGGCGGTGAATTCGTCGCCCCGGTCGGTGGCCAGTACTTCACCAACACCAGCCCGGTGGATGCCTCGGTGATCGGTGAATTCCCCCGTTCCGACGCCAAGGACATCGACAAGGCCCTCGACGCCGCCCATGCCGCCGCCGATGCCTGGGGCAAGACCTCGGTGCAGGACCGTGCGTTGATCCTGCTGAAGATCGCCGACCGCATCGAAGCCAACCTCGAACTGCTCGCTGTCGCGGAAACCTGGGACAACGGCAAGGCCGTGCGCGAGACCCTCAACGCCGACGTGCCACTGGCCGCCGATCACTTCCGCTACTTCGCCGGCTGCATCCGCGCGCAGGAAGGCAGCGCGGCGGAGATCAACGAACACACCGCCTCCTATCACTTCCACGAACCGCTGGGCGTGGTCGGGCAGATCATCCCCTGGAACTTCCCGCTGCTGATGGCCGCCTGGAAACTGGCTCCGGCCCTGGCGGCCGGCAACTGCGTGGTGCTCAAGCCCGCCGAGCAGACGCCGCTGTCGATCAGCGTGTTCGCCGAGCTGGTGGGCGACCTGCTGCCGCCGGGCGTACTCAACATCGTTCAGGGCTATGGCCGTGAAGCCGGAGAGGCGCTGGCCACCAGCACGCGCATCGCCAAGATCGCCTTCACCGGCTCCACGCCGGTCGGCTCGCACATCATGAAATGCGCGGCCGCCAACATCATCCCGAGCACCGTGGAGCTGGGCGGCAAGTCGCCCAACGTGTTCTTCGAAGACATCATGCAGGCCGAGCCAGCGTTCATCGAGAAGGCCGCCGAAGGCCTGGTGCTGGCCTTCTTCAACCAGGGCGAGGTGTGTACCTGCCCGTCCCGCGCGCTGGTGCAGGAGTCGATCTTCGAGCCGTTCATGGTCGAGGTGATGAAGAAGATCAAGGTCATCAAGCGCGGCAACCCGCTGGATACCGAGACCATGGTCGGCGCCCAGGCCTCCCAGCAGCAGTACGACAAGATCCTCAGCTACCTGGAGATCGCCCAGCAGGAGGGTGCCGAGCTGCTCACCGGCGGTGCCACCGAGAAGCTCGAAGGCGACCTGGCCAGCGGTTATTACATCCAGCCGACCCTGCTCAAGGGCAACAACACGATGCGCGTGTTCCAGGAGGAAATCTTCGGCCCGGTGGTCGGCGTGACCACCTTCAAGGACGAAGCCGAAGCCCTGGCCATCGCCAACGACACCGAGTTCGGCCTGGGCGCTGGCGTGTGGACGCGCGACATCAACCGCGCCTACCGCATGGGTCGCGGCATCAAGGCCGGCCGCGTATGGACCAACTGCTACCACCTGTACCCGGCGCACGCTGCCTTTGGCGGCTACAAGAAGTCCGGGGTCGGGCGCGAAACCCACAAGATGATGCTCGACCACTACCAGCAGACCAAGAACCTGCTGATCAGCTACGACATCAATCCGCTGGGCTTCTTCTGATCTGCCGATTTGCCATAGCCAGCCAACCCATAAAGCAGCGCTCGCCGCACCGCGGCGGGCGTGAAGGAGTCCTGAAATGTCCAAAGAGACACTCTCCACACCCTCTCAGAGTGGTGTGGAAACCGAAGCCGTTGGCGCCGAGTACTTCGCCAACCGGCAATTGAAGCAAGGCGCTGCGGGCTGGATCCTGTTGATCGGCCTCGGCGTTGCCTACGTGATTTCCGGCGACTACGCCGGCTGGAACTTCGGCCTGGCGCAAGGCGGCTGGGGCGGCATGTTCATCGCCACCCTGCTGATGGCGACCATGTACCTGTGCATGTGCTTCTCGCTAGCCGAACTGTCTTCGATGATCCCCACCGCAGGCGGCGGCTATGGGTTCACCCGTACCGCCTTCGGCCCGTGGGGCGGCTTCCTGACCGGTACGGCGATCCTCATCGAGTACGCCATCGCCCCCGCGGCCATCGCCTGCTTCATCGGCGCCTACTGCGAGTCGCTGTTCGGCATCGGCGGCTGGATCATCTACCTGGTCTTCTACGTGGTGTTCATCGGCATCCACATCCTCGGTGCCGGTGAGGCGCTGAAGCTGATGTTCGTGATCACCGCCGTGGCGGCCATCGCGCTGGGCGTGTACATCGTGGCCATGGTGCCGCACTTTCAGGTCGCCAATCTGTTCGATATTCCGGCTACCGAGGCCACTGGTGCCAGCGCCTTCCTGCCGTTCGGCTACCTGGGCATCTGGGCCGCCCTGCCCTATGGCATCTGGTTCTTCCTGGCGGTCGAAGGCGTGCCGCTGGCCGCCGAGGAAACCAAGGATCCCAAGCGCGACCTGCCACGCGGCTTGATCGGCGCCGTGCTGGTACTGCTGGTGTTCGCCGGGCTGATTCTGCTGGTCGGCCCTGGCGCTGCCGGTGCGCAGTCGCTGGTGGCTTCGGGCAACCCGCTGGTCGAGTCGCTGGTCAAGGTCTACGGCGGTTCCACCTGGATGAGCCAGTTCGTCAACCTGGTCGGCCTGGCTGGCCTGATCGCCAGCTTCTTCTCGATCATCTACGCCTATTCGCGGCAGATCTTCGCCCTGTCGCGCGCCGGCTACCTGCCACGTAGCCTGTCGCTGACCAACCGCAACAAGGCCCCGGTGATGGCGCTGATCGTACCGGGCATCATCGGCTTCGGCCTGTCGCTGACCGGCCAGGGCGACCTGCTGATTCTGGTCGCGGTATTCGGGGCCACCGTATCCTATGTATTGATGATGGCGGCGCACATCACCCTGCGCACCCGTCGCCCTGACATGCCCCGCCCCTATCGGACCCCTGGTGGCGTGCTGACTTCGTCGGTGGCTCTGGTGCTGGCTGCCGTGGCGCTGGTGGCCTGCTTCCTGGTCGACCTGCGCGTCGTGATCGGCGCTGCCATCATCTACGCTCTGTTCATCGCCTACTTCGCCTTGTACAGCCGTCACCATCTGGTGTCCGGTACGCCGGAGGAAGAGTTCGCCGCCATTCAGGCAGCCGAACGCTCTCTGCGCTGATTTGCCCCAAGTGGCCGCTGCGGCGGCCACGACAGGAGATACGCTATGGCTCGTTTTACCCACACCATCGGCAACATGACCTGGAGCTTCGACAGCCTGCGCGAGCTGATGGCCAAGGCCAGCCCGGCGCGCTCCGGCGACTATCTGGCTGAGGTCGCCGCGCAAAGCGACGCCGAACGCGCCGCGGCACAGATGGCACTGGCCAACGTGCCGCTCAAGCATTTTCTGCAGGAAGCACTGATTCCCTACGAAAAGGACGAGGTCACCCGGCTGATCATCGACACCCACGATGCAACTGCCTTCGCTCCGGTCAGCCACCTGACGGTCGGCGGGCTGCGCGACTGGCTGCTCGGTGAGGCTGCCGACGAAGCCAGCCTGAGCGCCCTGGCGCCGGGGCTGACACCGGAGATGGCGGCGGCCGTCTCGAAGATCATGCGTGTGCAGGATCTGGTGCTGGTGGCCCAGAAGACCCGCGTGGTTACCCGCTTTCGCAACACCATGGGGCTGCGCGGGCGGATGTCCACGCGCTTGCAGCCCAATCACCCCACCGACGATCCGGCCGGTATCGCCGCCAGCATCCTCGACGGCCTGCTCTACGGTAATGGCGATGCGATGATCGGCATCAACCCGGCCACCGACAGTGCGAGTTCGATCCGCGCCCTGCTGGACATGCTCGATGCGATCATCCAGCGCTACGAAATCCCCACCCAGTCCTGCGTGCTGACTCACGTCACCAGCTCCATCGCCGCCATCGAGCGCGGCGCACCGCTGGATCTGGTGTTCCAGTCGATCGCTGGCACCGAGGCGGCCAACGCCAGCTTCGGGGTCACCCTCAAGGTGCTGCAGGAAGGTTACGAGGCCGGTCTGAGCCTCAAGCGCGGCACCCTGGGCAACAACCTCATGTACTTCGAAACCGGCCAGGGCAGCGCCCTGTCGGCCAACGCCAACCACGACGTCGACCAGCAGACCTGCGAAACCCGCGCCTACGCCGTGGCGCGGCACTTCAACCCGTTTCTGGTCAACACCGTGGTCGGTTTCATCGGCCCCGAGTACCTGTACAACGGCAAGCAGATCATCCGCGCCGGCCTGGAGGATCACTTCTGCGGCAAGCTGCTCGGCGTGCCCATGGGCTGCGACATCTGCTACACCAACCATGCCGAAGCCGATCAGGACGACATGGACACGTTGCTGACTCTGCTCGGCACCGCTGGCATCAACTTCATCATGGGTATTCCCGGCTCCGACGACGTGATGCTCAATTACCAGACCACCTCGTTCCACGATGCTCTCTACGCGCGCAAGGTGCTCGGCCTACATGTCGCGCCGGAGTTCGAGCAATGGCTGGCGCGCATGGGCATCTTCCAGCAACAGGGCGGTCAACTACGCATGGGCGACGAGCTGCCGCCGGTGTTCCGCCAGGCCCTGGCGCAACTGGCTTAAGAGGACGTCATGTCAGACAAATCCCCCGCTACCGAAAACCCCTGGCAGCAGTTGCGGCAACTGACCCCAGCCCGTATCGCCCTCGGGCGCGCGGGCACCAGCCTGCCGACTGCCGCGCAGCTGGATTTCCAGTTCGCCCATGCCCAGGCCCGTGACGCCGTGCACCTGCCGTTCGACCATGAAGGCCTGCGTGAGGAGCTGCAGGGCCGAGGGCTCGACACCCTGCTGCTGCACAGTGCCGCAACGGATCGACATACCTACCTGCAACGCCCGGATCTGGGCCGACGCCTCAACGAGGAGTCGGCCACCGCGCTGGATGGCTACGCCGCAGAAAAGGGCCGCGGTTACGACCTGGCCATCGTCATCGCCGATGGGTTGTCGTCACTGGCCGTACGCCGCCACAGCTTGCCGTTCCTGGAAAGGCTGCTCGATCAGCTGGGCGAGGAAGGCTGGACCCTGGCACCCATCACCCTGGTCGAACAGGGCCGGGTCGCGGTGGCGGACGAAGTGGGCGAACGGCTGGGGGCGAAGATGACGGTGATCCTGATCGGCGAACGCCCCGGGCTCAGCTCCCCCGACAGCCTGGGTCTGTACTTCACCTACGCGCCGCGGGTAGGCCTCAATGACGCCTACCGCAACTGCATTTCCAACGTGCGCCTGGAAGGCCTGAGTTACGGCATGGCGACCTTTCGCCTGATGTACCTGATGCGTGAGGCCTGCCGGCGCCAGCTATCGGGCGTCGACCTCAAGGACGAAGCCGAAGTGCCGACCCTGGAGGACGCCGGGCCGGGCAACTTCCTGCTGCCGGATCAGCGTTAGACCGCATTGGGCCATCGGTGTAGGCGCCTCGGGAATGGAGTATGCCCGTAATCTTTCGCGGGCATGGCCCGCTCCCACAAAGGCACAGAACAGTCACCACTTCCGATACTTTCGACTATCGCAGCAGCC